>JAMXCX010000018.1 GCA_024542985.1 Candidatus Omnitrophota bacterium
GAGAAAAACTCATAGATATTATAGACAAAGCAGCCTTTTTCTTTTTTATAGTTTTAATATTTTTTCTTCCCATATCCAATGCTATTATTGAATGCTCTTTCCTTTTTATATTTTTGTGCTTCATATTAAGAACAATTTTGAAGAAACCTTCCCTCCAGGATATAAAAGAATTTTTTGGAAATAGAATAAATTTAGCCTTTTTAATTTTCTATGTTTGCATTGGCCTTTCCTTGTTTGTAACTCCTCTATTTGCAAAAAGTTTTAGAGCCTGGGTTTGTAAATGGGGAGAAGGACTTGCGCTTTTTTACCTTGCTCAAATCTTTTTAGACACCAAACGCCTAAAGTTTCTTTTAAAAGTATTTGTTGTCTCAGCTTTTCTCCTTTGTTGTGATGGATTGTATCAGAAGATAACCGGCATAGATTTTATAAGGGGATTTGAGTTGATTGAAACACCTACATTTTCGGGAGTAACCGCGAGCTTCCATCATTATAATAATTTTGCTGCTTTTCTTGGGGTTATATTTTTTATTAATTATGGCTTGTTAAGAAAATCTAATAAAATAAGGGTAACTCTGCTTTTAGCCTTATTGTCGGTGTTTATTCTTGGGAATCTCTTTTTTACTTATTCCCGGGGGGCCTGGGTGGCGTTTCTGGCAGTAAATGTATTTTTGCTCATATTTTTTACACCTAGAAAAACGAAACTAGTACCCCTTTCCCTAATTTTAATATTCCTTATCGGAATCACCTGTATCCCTCCTTTAAGAGAGAGATTTCTTTTTATGTTTCAAAAAGGTGGGGATGCAACAAGGTTTGAAATGTGGAAGAGTGCCCTGACAATGTTTAAAGAATCTCCTTTTTTCGGGAAAGGTTTGGGGACATTTATGGATTATCTCTCGCAGCATACGCATTTAGGTTATCAATATGCGCATAATTGTTATTTACAAATTTTAGCAGAGACAGGAATATTAGGGCTATTCTCTTTTTTGTGGGCTACAGGACTGGTTGTCGTAAGGACCTATAGAAAATTAATTCGAAAATTTGATGTATTATTTTTAGGTCTCTTTTGCGGATTGTTAGCCTTTTTAATTCATGCTTTTTTTGACACCCAGCTTTATTCTCTTAAGCTATCAATTTTATTTTGGATAATAACTTCTTTTCTTGCTATTTATGTACGTGATAATTCTTCCCCAGAACAATGAGAAGAGATTGCAGAATATGCAAAATATTTTTTCTTTAAATTGGAAATAATAAAACCAAGATTTATAAGTATTACCTAAAAAAAGCGGAATAATGAAAATTTTAGGAATAGCTGCTCCTTTTGGCCATGATTCGTCAGCAGCTTTACTTATTGATGGAAAAGTGGTTGCTGCAGCTGAAGAGGAGAGGTTTACCAGAAAAAAACACGCTGAAGGCCAGCTGCCAATTAACTCAGTTAATTTTTGCCTGAAGCAAACAGGCTTAAACCCTGCCGAAATCGATTGCATAGCTTATCCTTGGTCGGTTAAAATTTTAAAACAGAAAAAAGTTGAATACTTTTTACGGACTATTTGCAAGCGGCCCGCGCGTGCCCGCAAGAGGCTTTTTAGAACTAAGAAGGATTTTAATGATCAGAAAAACTTAATATACCAGGTTTTCAATCTTTGTGGGTTTAATGCTTCTAAAGCTAGAATAAATTGGATTGAACACCATATTGCTCATGCTGCCTCCAGTTTTTGTTTTTCCGGAATGGATGAGGCGGCAATTTTATCATTAGATGTTGGGGGTGAAATAACTTCCAGTTTAATGGGCAACGTCCTAAATAAGAAAATTAATAAATTTAGAGAAATAATATGTCCTGATTCTTTGGGAGCTTTTTATTCAACCATGACTGATTATTTGGGATTTAAGAGGGGTAATGGTGAATACAAGGTTATGGGCATGGCGCCTTACGGTGATTCATCTAAACTCAATTTTGACCATATAATTTGGTGGAATGATAAAAAGAAAATATATCGATGCAGTGATAATTATGTCTGGGTTCAGCGTGGTGAAAGGTTTAGGATGGATAAGATTTATTCAAAAAAGATGGTTCTAGGCTTTGGACCTCAGAGAGAAGGTGATGGACTCGCAGAGCCTTATATTCATATAGCAGCAGTAACACAAAAAAAGCTTGAAGATATAACTTTAAGGTTAGTAGAGGCTTATTTAAAAAAGGAGCTTAAAAGGCATGGGAATCTCTGTTTTGCCGGCGGGATAGCTTTAAATGTGAGTTTAAATAAAACTTTGCTAGCTTTGCCTTATGTAAAGAATCTCTGGGTGCAGCCTGCCGCTCATGATTCCGGCTCATCTTTAGGGGCTGCAGCCTATGTAGCTTTTCAAGCAGGTGAGGACATTGAGCCGATGAGGCATGTTTATTTGGGCCCGGAGTTTAGCAATCAAGAAATCGAGGAAGAGCTTAAAAAGTTTAATTTTCCTTTTAGCCTGGAAAATGATATTTGTGAAGTGGCAGCTGATTTATTAAATAAAGGAAAGATAGTCGGTTGGTTTCAGGGGAGGATGGAATGGGGACCGCGGGCCTTAGGAAATAGAAGCATATTAGGTAATTCTACAATAAAAGGGACAGCCGATAAGATAAATGCTTTAATAAAATTTCGGGAAAAGTGGCGTCCTTTTTGCCCCTCGATACTTAAAGAGCATGCTCAAGATATACTTGGCTCAACTCATCCTGCTCCTTTTATGACTATAGCATTTAAGGTTAATCCTGAGTGGCGCCAGAGAATCCCGGAGGTAGTCCATGTAAATGGAACCTGCCGGCCTCAGGTAGTTGAGAAAGAAACTAATCCTAAATTTTATAAAGTAATTGAAAATTTTTATAAAAAAACTGGAGTACCAGTAGTAATCAATACTTCTTTAAATAGAAGAGGCGAGCCTATAGTGTGCACGCCTAAAGATGCTCTGGTGATGTTTGAGGGTAGCGGGTTAGAATATCTTGCTATGGGAGATTTTCTGGTTAAGAAAAAGGTGAGCTAGATAAGTTGACTATTCGATTGATTGTAGCTTAAAATGGTAAAAATATGTATGGAAAGTAAAGCAGTAGAATGCAATTTATGTAATAGCAATAATTCTGAAGTATTACAAGAAATTAAACCTTATAAAATTGTGAAGTGTAAAAATTGCCAGCTTATATATCTTAATCCTCAACCACTTTCAGAGGATATAACAAAGACTTATACCGCAGATTATTATGCGACTAATTGGGGCCAGGGTTTAGTTGAGAATAAATATAGATTAAGGACTGTCGAGAGGTTTAAAAAACGCGGAAAGCTGCTTGATGTCGGTTGTGGTATCGGAGTGTTTTTAGGGCTGGCAAGAAAAAATGGCTGGCAGGTTGCAGGGACAGAATTATCAGAATTTAGCGCCAAGTATATAAGAGATAAACTTAATATCGAGTGTTTTCCGGGTAGGCTAGAGGATTTAGAGTCAGCATCGGGCAGCTATGATGTTATTACTCTTTGGCATGTTATCGAACATATACCTGAGCCATTAGAAGTCTTAAAGAGGGCTTGGGAGTTGCTTTCTAGGGGAGGAATGATATTCTTGGCTACACCTAATCAGAATTTCTGGAGAATAGCCAGAGATGTTAAGAGAAGAATGGGGGTTAATAGGGATTTGGTTGAAAACGAAAAGCACCTTTATTTTTTTACGCCTCACTCTTTAAAAAAGATGCTGGAGCGGGCCGGATTTAAAATAATCGAGACCGGGGTGGATTTTAATAAATGTAAGCCAAAGCTAGAGCATTTTTTGAAATATTATTGGTTTTCGTTTGTAAGTAGAGTCTTGGGTGTTAACTGCTCAAAGGCTATGTTGATGGTTGGGCAAAAAGGAAATTAAAGGATAGTTAAGTAGAGGACTGGGGGAATTTCTTAAAGAAAATTAACAGTCAGGCTACGCTAGAAAAAAATGCTATAGATTTTCTCTTTATTAGATTATGAGTTATGCTAAATATAGAGAGTTTGTTAAAAAAGGAGATAAGTAAAAGGGAGTAAATATGAGCAAAGGAAAAGTTTTAGTAACCGGTGCCGGAGGATTTATTGGCCATCATCTTGTAAAGTATTTGAAAAAAAAAGGTTATTGGGTAAGAGGGGTTGATATAAAGAACCCGGAATTCGAAGAGACCGCTGCTGATGATTTTAAATTATTGGATTTGTGCGAGTTTCAAAATTGCCAAGAAGCCTGCAGTGATGTAGAGGAAGTATATCAGCTTGCTGCTGATATGGGGGGGATAGGTTATATAACTTCTTATCATGCTGTTGTATTAAGAAATAATGCCCTTATAAACTTACATATGCTTGAGGCATCGCGGAAAGCAGGAGTTAAGAATTATCTTTATACAAGTTCTGCTTGCATCTATCCTATGTATTTGCAGAAAGACCCTAAGGTGAAAATGTTAAAAGAGGAAGATGCTTATCCGGCCGATGCTGAACCTGGTTATGGTTGGGAGAAGCTATTTACTGAATTAGCTTGTCAGTATTATACCGAAGACTATGGATTTAGAACCCATTCAGTCAGATTCCATAATATCTTCGGGCCTTTAGGGACATATGAAGGAGGAAGAGAAAAATCTCCGGCAGCACTTTGCCGCAAAATCGCCTTAGCAGAAGATGGAGACGAAATAGAGGTTTGGGGAGATGGCCTTCAGACTCGTTCGTTTTGTTATATTGATGATTGTGTTGAAGGCCTCTACAAATTGATACAATCCGATTATTTGCAGCCGCTTAACTTAGGTCAAGATAGGCTAATTACAGTAGATGAATTAGTAGATATTATTGCTAAAATTGCCGGCAAAAAAATAGTTAAAAAGCACGATTTAACTAAACCTCAAGGCGTAAGAGGAAGAAATAGCGATAATACAAAGTTACGCCAGATTCTAAAGTGGGAACCAGAAATCAGCCTGGAAGAAGGCCTAAAGATTACTTACAAATGGATTAAGTCTCAAGTTCGCAAACCATAAAGTAAACTTTCCTGGTAAAATTAACTTTTCAAAATGAACCAGTCTTCACAAAGCGATAAAATTTATACTGTTTCAGAGCTCAATAATAGAGTCAATGATTTATTAAGAGAAGAGTTTCCTAATTATATTTGGGTTTGCGGAGAGATTCAAGATTTCAGGGCAAGTAAAGACCGGCGTCATATCTATTTTAGCCTTGTCCAGAAACATCGTGAACTTAGTCAAATTATAGCTAAAGTAAACGCTGCTATTTTTGAGAGAAGTAAACATCAGGTTTTAGAGCGTCTTAAGGAAGCCAAGGTTACTTTCGAGTTAAAAGACGATATTGAAGTTAAGTTTCTTTGCGAAGTAAGCCTATATCCTAAAACTGGAAATTTTAGCATCATTGTTGTTGACGTGGACCCTATATACACTCTGGGCAAAATTGCCCAGAGCCGACAGCAAATAATCGAGGATTTAAGAAAAAGAGGGTTGCTCCAGAAGAACAAGCAAACAAACATACCGCTGGTCCCTTTAAAAATCGGCTTGATAACAGCCCACGGTTCAGCTGCTTATCATGATTTTATTAATGAACTTAGCACGAGTAGTTACGGCTTTAAAGTTTCGGTTTATAATTGCCATATGCAGGGTAAACTTGTTGAGAATGACATAATTAGAGCATTGCGTTTTTTTAATAGTTTACCTACAGAGAAATTGGAGGTAGTTGTTATTACCCGGGGTGGCGGCTCAACCGCGGATTTAAGTTATTTTGATAATAAAAAAATAGCAGAAACAGTAGCCAATTTAAAATTTCCAGTAATCTCAGCATTGGGGCATCAGATAAATATCAGTATTAGCGATATGGTTGCCCATACTTCTTGTAAGACTCCTACAAAAGGAGCGCAGCTTTTAATAGAAAAGGTGAGAGAATTTGCAGAAAAGTTGGACTTTCTTGAGGCGGAAATAGCAAAAATAACTAAGAATTTTATGTTGGATAGAAGAAAAACTCTACAAAACATAACAATGACGTTAGATTCAATGATTCTGCGTTATTTCCAGATCCATCGGGAAGAGCTTTTAGATAAAAAACACAGTATTTTAAATGCCTCGAAAGTATTATTGACCCGTCAAAAGGAGCATGCTAAGAGGCAGTATGAAGGTTTGAAATTATCTTTAACTAAGATATTTAAGCACAATAAGGATAGTTTGGAATATATCAAAGGTAAGCTGAATATTTTAGACCCCAAAAATACTTTAAGAAGAGGTTATTCTATAACTTTTAAAAATAAAAAGGCCTTAAAATCTATCGATGATACAAAAGAGAATGATATAATCAAAACTCTTCTTTATGAAGGGAGTTTAACCTCTAGGGTTATAAAGGAGGAGGCGTAATGGCTAAAAAATGTATTAAGTACGGTGATGCAATTGATGAGTTGAATAATATTCTTGCAGGGCTTGAATCGGAGAGGATTGATGTTGACGAGGTGTCTTTAAAAGTGAAGAAAGCAGTTGAGCTTATTAAAATCTGCCGGGATAAAATCGGGAAAACCGAACTTGAGGTAAAAAGAATAGTTGAAGAATTTGATAAAAGTTCATAGTTTTTAAGAGCTTTTTTAGAAAAAAGTTGTTATGAAATTATCTTTTTATCAAAAAATGAGCGCTATCGGAAGAGTTTTTAAAACTATCTACCGAGATGCATATCATCTTAAGCTGGAGGCTGAAGCTGATGAGCTGCATAAATTTATTTCTTCAGACAGTGTTTGTTTCGATATAGGAGGCTCATATGGGACATATACCCTAGTTATGTCCAGGTTAGCCAAAGACGGCTGTGTGTATAGCTTTGAGCCGGGTAGTTACAGCCATTGGGTTCTCAAGAGAGTTATCAAGTATTGTCGCTTAAAAAATGTTAGTTTGGTTAACCAAGCCTTAGGCGGCTATGAAGGTAAGGAGCAGCTTGTTATCCCGCAGAAGAAATCTAAGAAATTTGGCTACTCCTTAGCCCATATCAAATCGTCAGCAGATATTTCGGTTTCCGATATAAAGGAAGAAGTTGTCCTCACGACAATAGACAAATTTTGTGTACAGAGAAATATTAAAAGAGTAGATTTTATAAAATGTGATGCTGAAGGTGCAGAATATTCTATCTTTAAAGGGGCAGAGAGGACGATAGAAAAACATTTTCCGACAGTTCTTTGTGAAGTTGACGGTGGCCATCTTAATAAATTTGGGTTTTCTCCGCAGCATATTTTTGATTTTTTTAACCAGAAAGGCTATAGTATGTATATATTGGATAAAGGAAATCTTTTAAACGCCAAAGATATTTCAAAAAACTCCAATTATTTCTTTATTCATTCCTCAAAGAAATTCTGACCGCGCGTTGCAATTGACAAAACAGTATTTTTAGAAAAGTAATATTTATGTATTGTAGGGATTTAATCTATTTTTTATAATAAAGTTAGCAGTAATCAAGAAAAGCAGTTAGTTTAAGAAACTTATTGATAAGAAATAAGAAGATGATAAAATAGAAAAACTATGAAACCCCCAGTAAGTATAGTAATGATTGTTAAAAATGAAGCCCAGAGGATAAAAGAGTGCCTTGATAGCGTATCGGGCTGGGCCGATGAAGTAATTATCGTTGATGATGAAAGCACAGATAATACTTGCCAGGTTGCCAGGGAATACACTGATAAAATTTTTACGCGAAAAATGAAGCTGGAAGGTAAACAAAGAAACTACGGAGCATCTAAAGCTAAAAACGAATGGGTAATGACTATTGACAGCGATGAGAGGATGACACCTGAGTTAAAAAAAGAGATAGATGAGGTTTTGTCTAAAGAAAATAAAGAAGTCGTTGCTTATTGGATTCCGACTAAAAATTACCTAGGTAATTATTGGTTAAGACATGGCGGTTGGTATCCTGCTCCTCATATAAAATTATATAACAAAAACTACCTTGTATGGAAAGAAACTCCGGATGAGGTTGTGCATCCCGGCATAAAGATAACTCAAGGGTTTCGCGGCGGGACTCTGAAAAACCATCTGATACATTACAGCTTTAAAAATATTGAGGATTTTGTTAAAAAACTAAACCGGCAAACAACCCTAGAAGCTATAAAATGGCATTTAAATGGCAAGAAAATAAGTTTAGGCCATGGATTATGGAAGAGTTTTGATAGATTTATGCGGGGTTATGTGCGGAAAAAAGGGTATAAAGATGGCTATTATGGTTTAGTGGTAGCTGTTTTAAGCGGACTTTATCAGTTTTTTGCATATAGTAAATTGAGAGAAATAAAAGAAAAAGGCACTTATCTTTAGGAAACTAAACAATATTAAGCCAAAATTAGGTAGAAATCATAAAAATAGAACAAAAAAAGCTAATTTGAGTAATTGACGCTGCAAAATACTGTTGACCTGCCTATATAATTCTGCTATAATATCTTTGCCGCTTGAAAGGTGAGCCTTCTATTATATAGGCTCAACCTCATTTTTTGGATAAAAACAATTATCTAGTGAGGGTGGGGAGCGTCTATTCTGAAGACGTTAAAGATAGATAGAAATGATAAGTAAAACTAAAAAGAAAAAAATAATCGAGAAATTTAAAGAACATGTAGAGGATACTGGTTCGGCAGCAGTGCAAATTGCTTTGCTTACTGAAAGGGTAAATTATCTTACCGAGCATCTCAAACAGCATAAGAAAGATTTTCATTCCCGCCGTGGTCTTCTGGTTCTTGTAGGAAGGCGTCGGCGCCTTCTTAGCTATCTCAAAACTAAAGACCCTCAAAGCTACGAAGAGGTTCTAAAGGAGCTTAAGATTAAATAAAATGGCTGTTTCTGTGTCTATTCCCAATTTAGGAGGCAATTCTTTTAACTTTTCTACCGGAGAGTGGGCTAAACAGGCAAACGGAAGCGTTACTGTAACTTACGGTAAGACAATAGTTTTAACTACTGCTTGCATGTCTAAAGAAGCAGCTCCGGGCCGGGGTTTTCTTCCTTTAATGGTGGAATATCAGGAAAGAACTTATGCTATGGGTAAAATCCCTGGAGGTTTTTTCAAAAGAGAAGGAAGGCCTAAAGATAAAGAGATTCTTACTTCCCGTCTTATTGACCGGCCTTTGCGGCCGCTTTTCCCTAAAGGATTAACCAACGAACTTCAAGTAATTGCTTTAGTTTTATCTAGCGATGGTGAGAACGATCCTGATATTTTAGCAATTAATGCAGCCAGTTGTGTGTTTTTTATATCTGATATACCTTTTAACGGCCCGGTAGGAGCAGTAAGAATATCTAAGCTAGATGGTGAGTTTGTAATAAATCCCACCTATAAACAAAGAAAGCTTTCAACTATGGATTTGGTGATAGTAGGCACCCAAGACAAAATATGTATGCTTGAAGGTGATCTCATTGATATAGCTGAAAAGGAAGTTTTAGAAGCAATAAAGTTTGCCCAAGCTCCGATAAGAGAATTAATCGATTTACAGAAAAGTCTTAAATCTAAAGTAGGTAAAGAAAAAATACAGGTGTCTTTGACTGAAGAAAACAAAGAGCTAACAGCTAAAATTAAAGAAAAGATAAGTTCGAAAGTAGTCAGTATCTATAATTTGAAAGATGAGTCTCAGAAAGACAAGGCTTATAAAGAAATAATATCTTCTTTAAACGATGAATTTATTACAGATGATTCTGAGATTAGTGAGGGTGATATTAAGATAGTTGTTTCAAAGCTCCAAGAAGAGCATATGCGGGATATGATATTAAAAGAAGGCAAGAGGCCTGATGGAAGAAAGATTTCTGAAATAAGACCGATAGAATGTAAAACAGGGGTTTTACCCTGCACCCATGGTTCTGCTACCTTTACCCGAGGTCAAACTCAGGCTTTAGCAGTTGTCACTTTAGGCACAAGTTCTGATGAACAGCGCATTGAAACTCTGGAAGGTGAAGCTTATAAACATTTTATGTTTCATTATAATTTTCCTCCTTTTAGTGTAGGAGAAGTGAAGTTTATGCGTGGGCCTTCACGCCGGGATATGGGGCATGGAACTTTGGCTGAAAAAGCACTTTCTTGTGTAATTCCGTCTAAGGATGATTTTCCTTACACCATACGGGTAGTTTCTGATATTTTGGAATCTAATGGTTCTTCAAGTATGGCTTCTGCTTGTGCCGGGTCTTTATCTTTGATGGATGCCGGTGTACCTATAGAAAAAGCAGTTGCCGGTATAGCTATTGGTTTAATTACCCGTGGCCAAGAATATAAAATTCTTACTGATATTGCCGGAGCAGAAGATCACTATGGCGATATGGATTTTAAAGTAGCAGGGACTAAAGAAGGCATAAACGCTATTCAGTTAGATACAAAAATAAACGGTCTTACTCTTAAAATGATAGAAGAGGCTCTTGCACGGGCAAAAGAAGCCCGGATAATTATATTGGAAAAAATGCAAGAAGCTATATCAGCCCCTCGTCAGACACTCTCTCAATATGCGCCGAAGATAAAATCATTCGCAATAGCCCCTGATAAGATAGGTGCCATTATCGGTCCCGGCGGAAAAATAATAAAAAGAATTCAGCGCGAGAATAACGTTACTGTAGATATAGACGATGAAACAAGCATGGTTTCAGTGGCAGCTCAAACTGTTGAAGATTTAGATAGAGCAGTTAAACAAATAACCAACTTGATTAGAGAAGTAGAAATTGGAGATATCTACGAAGTAACAGTCGAAAAGATAGTTAACTTCGGCGCATTCTGTGAAATTGCGCCCGGAAAAAGCGGCTTAATCCATGTTTCCGAGCTTTCGAATGAATTCGTAAAAGATGTAGGCGAGTTTTTGAAAGAGGGAGATGTGATAAAGGCAAAAGTTATAGGCATAGACCCCCAAGGGAAAATAAAATTGAGCCTAAAGCAGGCGAAATAAACTACCAAAGCAGCATTAATACACCCCTAGTTTCGCTCAAAAAGTTAGAGTGGTACGCACAAACAAAACTATTTTAATTAAGCGATGAGAAATCTCTCGTCCTTTTTAAAAAGTACTGTATTATTTATCGTTGCTCTCCTGCTATTTTTAAGCTTACTATCGTATACATCTCGAGACATTTCTTTTCTTAGTTCTCCTTATCCAAAAACTGTTTCTAATCTTATCGGCATAGCAGGTGCTTATTTAGGGTTTGGGTTATTTTTTATTTTTGGTTATGCAGCTTATTTTTTCCCTTTTTGTTTCTTTTTTTTAGGTTTAGATAAACTCGGGGTACTGCGTTTTTCCGGCTTAGGCAAGCGAAGGCTTATCAATATTTCTGCTTTCATTTTTTGTGTTATTTTTCTTTCTGCGTTCATGGGCTTATTCGCTAAAAGCGACATTACAATATTTGATTCCGCGGGAGTGGTAGGATTTTTTCTTGCCAAGTTTTTTAAAAAATACCTAGGTCTGCACGGAGCAATTATTACCATATCTTTACTGATAACGGTAAATTCTATTTTGCTTTTTGGACTTTTCTTTATAGATTTTTTTAAGGGAATAAAATATTTTGTATTGAAATTCATAGACTTCATTAAAAGACTTATAATCCAGAGACAAGAGCTTGCTCAATATCAGAGCAGAGGCTTACAGAGAGCCCCTAGAAAAGATAAGGCTCCGGATGAATTAAAAACTCTCAGTGATATTAAACCCGAGATAAAAGTTTATACCCCTAAAGTTAGAAACTCTATATCTGAACAGAGTGTTTTTGCGGCAGCTGTTAATGAATCGTCTAATTCTTTTCAAGATACCGTAACCCAGCCTCTCGATAAGAATAAGATCAAGAAAAAAATAGACGCTATCGAGAACCAGCCGGGCAAAAGTTTTAACCCCCTTACTTATATACTTCCTGATCCTGAGCTATTAAAAGTCCCCCCTTTTTCTAACCAGCAAGGAACAAAAGACGATATAAAAGATAATATTAAGAGATTAGAAATGGCCCTTTTAAATTTTGACGTAAAAGTAAAGGTAGTCAGCGTACAAAAAGGTCCGGTTGTAACTAGCTATGAGCTTGCGCCTCAAGCCGGGACTAAGATACAAAAAATTTCTGTTTTGTCTGATGATATTGCTTTAGCAATGAAATCTTCGCAAGTGCGAATTGTTGCTCCCTTGCCCGGCCGAGGAACAGTAGGAATTGAAATTCCTAATGAAAAGAAAAATTTTGTATTTTTGAGAGAAGTTTTGGAAGAAAAAAAGTTTATAAATTCAGCTTCTAAGTTAACTTTGGTGATTGGTAAAGATGTTTCCGGTAATCCTATAGTTGCTGACCTTGGCGATATGCCGCATCTTTTGATTGCCGGAGCTACCGGTTCAGGCAAAACAGTATGTGTTAATTCATTGATTTCGTCCATACTTTTTAAAGCCCGGCCCGATGAGGTAAAATTTATTTTAATCGACCCCAAAATGGTTGAACTTGCTCCTTTTGCCGGCATTCCCCATTTAATTCATCCTATTATTTCGGACCCAAAAAAGGCTTTTTTTGCTTTGAATTGGGCCGTAGAAGAGATGGAAAAGCGTTATAGATTGCTGGCCGCTCATGGCTCAAGAAATATTGACCTTTATGTCAAAGCCGGCAATAAAATGTTTTATATCGTGATAGTTGTTGATGAGTTAGCTGATCTTATGCTGGTTGCAAGAGATAGTATTGAAACTGCTATTCAGCGTCTGGCCCAGCTTTCCCGGGCCGTAGGTATTCACCTTGTTTTGGCTACCCAGAGGCCCTCGGTAGACGTAATCACCGGTATTATTAAGGCTAATTTTCCTTCAAGAATATCATTTAAAGTTGCCACAAGGGTTGACTCTCGTACAGTTTTAGATATGATGGGAGCAGAGAAGCTTTTAGGTACGGGGGATTTATTGTTTTTAAAACCCGGCGCTGTGAAGTTAATTAGGGCCCAAGGTTCTTATATAGATGATGAGGATATAGAGCATCTGACTAATTTTGTAAGAGAGCAGGGTAAACCAATGTATGAACAAGCTATTGCCCAGAGTGAAAAGAATAAAGCCTTGGATATTGGTTCTGATGAGCTGTTTGATGAGGCCGTAAAAATTATTTTACGTGCCCGTCAGGCTTCGGGCTCAATTTTACAAAGAAGATTGCGCGTAGGTTATACCCGCGCGGCGCGGCTTCTCGACATAATGGAACAGAAGAATATAGTAGGCCCTTTTTGCGGCAGTAAAGCAAGGGAAATATTAGTCGACCCTCAAGGGTTCTTGTCAGAGAAAGGATGGCTATGATTAGTGAAGTATGTTATAAGATAAAAGAAAAAAGAAGGATTCTGGGTTATAGCATTGAACAGGTGGTAGAAAAGACAAAACTGCATCCCATGGTTATAGAGGATATAGAGGATAATAATTTAAGTAATATAGGACCGGCCTATCTTAAAGGTTTTATAAAAATTTATGCTTCTTTTTTAAAAGTTGACTTAGGTACGGCTCTAGATGAAATTGAAGCTGAAAATCCGGCAACTAAAGCAATCAACATCCAGTATGGTCAGGATAATGAAACCGATAAAGTGGGAGGTAGTTTTTTTGCAGGTTTGAGGCGCAAAGCAGAGGCAATACCGCCGGAAATTAGAAAGAAAATTATCTTAGTATTTGTAGGGCTGATTTCATTAGGGTTTCTTTTCTTTGCTGTTAAATTTGCGGCCGTAAAGATTTCAAAAGCCTTTAAGAAAAATACAAAAATTACTAAAAAGTTACCGCAGCAAACAATAGTCCCACCGCCGATAGAAGAAGTAGAAGGGGTAACGGTAGCCTTGACTGCCAAGAAGAGATGTTTTTTAAGAGTTACTGTTGACGGCAAAATTCTCTTCGAAGGAATTCTTAATTCCGGGAGTGTTGAAACCTGGAAAGGGGATAGAGAAATAGAGTTAAAAATTAGTGATGGTTCAGCAATACAGTTAGAAGTAAACGGCAGGGCCATACCCATATTAGCTTCTATACGCAAACCAATAAGAAGCCTCAAGATAACGTCTTCGGGAATTTCGGTGGATAAATAATACCCAAATCAAAGTGTTACCTGCAGATAAATACTCTGCCGGCTAGATTTTTGTCTAAAAGGTTTAATCTTGAATAGGTTATGCTGAATATCAGTATAATGAAGGTAAAAAAAACTTTTTCGATTATATCATTGGGTTGTTTTCGTAATACCTACGATTCAGAGATTTTAATTCATAAATTATCTCGTAAAGGCTATGTTTTTTCTCATAGCTTGACTAAAGCTCAAAAAGATGATTGTGTACCTAGCGACTCGCTAATTATAAATACTTGCGGATTTATAGACAAAGCTAAAGAAGAATCTTTAGATGTGATTCGAGAGGCTATAGAGGCCAAGAATAATAAAAAAATTAAAAAAGTAATTGTTTCGGGTTGTTTGGTTAAAAGATACAGAAAAGAATTACAAAAGGAATTTCCAGGGGTCGATGAATGGTTGTCAGTTGAGGAGCTTAACCAAGCCTTTACCGGTAAAAGAAAACTTACCCCTAGCTATTTCGCCTTTTTGAAAATATGCGAAGGTTGCTTAAATAGATGCAGTTTTTGTGCTATACCTTTGATAAAGGGAAATTTGCGCAGTAAACCTTTGGATGAAATTATTAAAGAGGCAAAATACTTGGACCAGAAAGGAATAAGAGAGCTAAATATAATTGGCCAGGATATTACTAGCTGGGGTAAAGACTTTAGTAAGTCTAATAATTTAACACTCCTCATTAAGCGCCTTTTAAAAGAAACCAAGAATATGAAATGGATAAGACTGATTTATACTCATCCCAGGCATTTGTCGGATTCCTTAATAGAATTAATTGCTAACGAGGAAAGGCTTTGCAAATACATTGATTTGCCTATCCAACACATAAATGATAGAATCTTAAAGTTGATGAATAGGCAAATTACCAAGGAAGAAATAACAAATCTGATTTATAAAATACGAAAAAAAATTCCTGGCTGCGCTATAAGAACTTCGGTTATTATAGGTTTTCCTACCGAGACCGAAGATGAGTTCAAGGAATTGCTGCAGTTTGTAAGGGAGAATAAATTTGATCGCTTAGGAGCATTTACGTATTCTCGGGAAGAGGGCACTCCGGCCTATAATCTATCGCCCCAAGTACATCCTAGCATCAAAAAAAGACGCTTTTCTGAACTAATGAGCTTACAAGAAAGAGTAGTTTTAGATTTAAATAAACGATTTCTGAATCGGGAGTTAGATGTTTTAGTTGAAGAAAACCAAACTGATGTATCCGTAGGCAGAACTCAATATGATGCTTATGAGGTTGATGGGTGTGTTTTTATAAAAAGACAAGGACTAAAAATTGGCAGTTTCTATAAAGTGAAAATAACCGAGGCTTACGGTTATGATTTAATCGCGGGCTAATTATGAATATTGCAAATAAACTCACAATTTCACGTATTGTTTTGGCATTTATCTGTATAGGTTTTATTTTAAAAAATAGTTTTAGCTCTATTTTGACAGCATTTATTATTTTTATTCTGGCTTCAATAACAGACTTTTTGGACGGTTTTTTGGCAAGAAGGAAGAATTTAATTTCGGATTTAGGAAAGCTTCTTGACCCTATAGCTGATAAGATACTTATTATAGGAGTTTTTTGCGCTTTCCTGGAGTTAGGAGTCGTAAATGCCTGGATGATTAGCGTTATAATGCTGAGAGAGTTTATTGTTACCGGTTTAAGATTATACAGCTTGAATAAGGGGATAGTTCTTGAGGCGAAAAAACTTGGTAAGCATAAGACCTTTTCACAGGTCTTAGGAATATTTGTTATTTTCTTAACTCTTATTCTATCTAAAATTTTTCCTTCCAACGAAATAGTGGCTTTTTTTTATCAGACTTTTATACCTTTACTAATGTGGTATATTGTTATTATAACTCTTTTTTCCGGAGTTTATTATTTTTGGGTAAATAGGCACACGATAAGGACCTTTTAAGGGTCATTCTTAATTAAGTTGAATAAATTTTATAACTCAATGATTTGTATGTTATTAGAACAAATTAAGAATGCCCCATGATTACACAGATTATTAAAAGATTACGGAGATTATTAATCTCTGAAATCTTTCTCTAATCACTGTAATCAAGGACTGCTGCATTTTGCAACAGTCCTACCACTCATTAATCACTAATTGACGAGGTATGAAGATGCCGTTTAGAGATAAAGTGTGTTTAGCGATAGCTACTCTTTTTGGCGTAGGTTATACTCCGCTGTGCCCGGGGACTGCCGCCTCTGTAGCCGCGCTCGCGGTGTTTCTTCTTGTAAAATCTCAAAGCTACTTTTTTATCTTTACGCTTGTTTCCGTTATTGTTTCTTTTCTGGTATCTACGAGAGCTGAGAAAGTATTCGGGGAAAAAGACTGTAAAAAAATAGTAATTGATGATTTTTCCGGAATGCTGATTACTTTTTTATTTATCCCCAGGGATGTTAATTTCATTATCATAATTGCAGGGTTTTTCCTTTTTAGGATGTTGGATATGTTGAAAGTTCCTCCCTCTGATAGAATTGAGAAAGCAAACGGGGCCCTAGGTATTGTAGGTGACGATATAGTTGCCGGCGTCTATGCTTCTTTTATCCTTCAAGCGGTAAGATTACTTTTAAAAATTACCTCATAGATTGGCCCGGATTTGGTTAGAGTGCTTTTGTAGAGAGTAATGGCCGAGGCAATAAATTCTTCTTCTAATTTAATAGTATTTAATTTATTTATTAAGCAATCTATATTCTTTGAATCCTTTATCCTGGCCAGAGTAAGATGAGATCTGAATTTAAACTCTTTTTTAAAACCAATCGTTTCTAATTTGTCCTCAAGCACGCCAGAGATAGTTCTTAACTCTTCTTCCTTAGATGTCCCTATAAATAATACTCTGGGTCTTTTAGGGTTAGGGAAAAACCCAAAATTATTAAATGTAACTTGCAAAGATTTGAATTTGGCTCCTACAGTTGAAATTATTTTTTTTATTGATTCTAGCCTTTCGTCTTTAATTTCTCCTAGAAATTTTAAGGTGATATGAATATTTTCCGGATTTACCCATTTGCAGGCAATATCGCAGCCTTTTAAATCATTTTGAATCTGAGTAAGCCTTGCCTTTAATGCGCTGGGCAAGCTGACTGCTATAAATGCTCTCATATTCTGGTTAAATTTTTATATAGTAAGTCTATCAGAATATTGCTTGCTTTTTTACGCACAACATCCCTTGTTCCTTTAATGACTGCCTTTTGTGAAATAGTAGTATTTTTGAAATTTAAAGCTAAGAAAACAGTCCCTACCTTAACACCTTTTTTTGCCCCAGGCCCGGCAAACCCCACGATAGCGCCGCCTATATCGGCAGCAAACTTTTTACGTACCTTTTTTGCAAGTATAATGGCTATTTTTTCTGACACACCGCCATATTTCTGTAGGTTTTTGAGGGGTAAATTGAATAATTTATTTTTTGCTTCCAGAGTATAGACAACAACCCCGGCTTTAAATACTGCTGAGGCGCCGGGAGTTTTAGTTATAAGATAAGAAGCGAACCCTCCGGTGCAGGACTCAGCCAAGCTAAGGGTTAATTTTTTTAATTTTAAAGTATTTATTAGATTTTTCAGCTTTTTCATATTAAAATATTCTATCAGAAAAAGAGCATCCAACCAACAATTTCTGATGAGACTATGTCGACTTTTTTAGATTTTGCCTCGTCTAATTTAGTGAAGGGGGTGGCGAGATATGAAGCCTAAAGAAATAGTAAAAATAGCGGTAATTTGCACCTTAACATTTAGCCTGTATACAAAAGGCAAGGTTTACGCTCAAGAAGCCGAAGCCTACCGGGGGGATGTTTATGAGCAGAAAAACTCTATTTGGGGGCCAAGTGGGCATTGGCGGCAAAAACGGGATTGGGCTGATGGCCGGATTGATAAACGCACGCTTATTGCCTTTGTTTTTGAGAGTTTACCTGTAGGGCAAAGAGAAGAGTTAATTAAGCTTAGAGAGAACAATCCTCCAAAATTTAAAGAGGTGATAGAGCCTAAGCTTCGCCAACAGAGTGAATATCTAAAAAAGCTTCGCGAGAGTAACCCCCAGGCCTTTAAAGAGGCAGTGGGAGAAGTGCATCAAAGGCTAAGAAAAAAACGCATGATGAAAATGTTTGTTTTCGAGACCCTGCCTGAGAATGAAAAAGATAAGTTATCTAAGCTTCGCCAAACTGACCCGGAAAAATTTAGAGAGGTAATTAAGGGTAAGTTTCAGCAGCAAGGCCAACGGCTTCGTAAGCTCAAAGAAGAAGATCCTCAAAAGTTCAAAGAAATTTCAGACCGAATTAAAACAAAGGCTAAAAAGCATCGCCTGATTAGGGCCGCTGTTTTTGAGAGCCTTTCTGAGAAAGAAAAGCAGGAGCTAATTCAGCTTAAGAAGAGTGATCCTAAAAAATTTAAACAAGTGTTGCATCAAAAATTAAAGGAAAAAAGGAAGTATTTACAGAACCTCAAAGAAACTAATCCCCGAAAGTTTGAAGAAATTAAAACCCGAATCCGCAAGAAAGTAATAGAAAGGCTACATACTTTAAGAGAAAAGAATCCAGAAAGATTTGCGAAAATAATGAGCAAAAACGCCGATAAGAGAAAAAAAAGGATGAAAGAACTTTGTAAAACTGACCTTAAAAAATGTCAGGAACTTAAAAGCCGAAGAATAGAGCGTATAAAAAGCATGCTCCAGGATTTAAAAGAAGAGGATCCCGAAAGCTATCAAAAGATAAGACACTTTATAGCCAGGCGCCGCGAACATAGAAGAGATACATTAGATAGAGATGATTATCCAAGATAGTGACAAGAGGCTTATGATGTTTGAAAATTGTTGTCAATATGTTCGCTAAGATGATTTTGAAGATCGTTGAGCAAAATGTTAAGGCACAAAGAAGAACAAGTAATAGGCTTGATTGAAAAGTTTCGATGCGGGAATGATGAAGCATTTGATGAAATTGTAAGACTTATCGCTTCCGATATCGTAAATATTGCTTATTGTTACATGAAGAGTCTTGAGGATGCCAAAGATACTTGTCAGGATGTATTGTTGAAGCTGTATAGGAGACTTAAATCTTTTAGAGGAGCATCTCGCATTTCGACCTGGATTTATAGAGTGACAATAAATACCTGCATAGATTCTTTGCGCAAAAAGAAAACAACCGTATCTTTAGATGAAGCAATAACCAAGGATGAAAAGAGTGATATTTTGGTTACTGAGAGAGTGGAAAGAAAAGACAACCAAATAATTATTAGGAAAGCTTTGGAAATGTTGTCATTGAGACAGAAAAATGTAATTATTTTAAAACATTTTGAGGGTTTAAAAATTCATCAAATCAGTGAAATCTTAGGGTGTTCACAAAGCAGTATCAAAACTCATCTGGTTAGAGCCTTAGATAATTTGCGGAAAGAACTGGGAGGTATAAAATGAGGTGTTGTAAAAGAAAAAAATTATTCCTTTTTTATTATCGGGAATTAAAAAAAGACAAGCTAAAAATTATAGAGGAGCATTTAAGAAAGTGTCCAAGCTGCAGCAATGAGTATAAAAATATCGAAACTCTTCTAAACAGGACAAGACTTTCAAAGCCGCAATTAGAAACTAAAGACTTAGACCTAATTTTACGAAATGTAAGAAATAAATTAGAAGCACCCACGTTTTGGGAAGCTTTTAAGTGCAGAATTAAAGAGCTTGCCCAAAACTTGTATTTAGGATTATCCTTTAGGAGGCAGCTTATTCCGGTTATGCTAACTTTAGTTATAATTTTAGCAGTATTTCCTTTATTTAGAAGCAGCCGATACCAGATTGAGAAAGAATTCGATATTCTCCAAATAGAGCTAGAGTTATCGTTAGAGAACACAGACCAGGAATCAATATTTGAAATTTATGAGGATCCTTCTATTCTTGAGGATAATATGTCGAGCCTTGGACATCCCATTCTTCATAAGTATCTTCCGATAGTTCATAAAGAAACATCGAAGCTCGGGTGATTATGGCTCCATTTTTGAAAGTATATTTTATATGCGGATAGACTATGTGTAGTATGGATTTTGTTCGTGTTACCGCAACATAAAAAAGTCTTCTTTCTTCTTCCAAAGATTTCTCGTCTTTTAGGGCCTTAGGGTGGGGGAAATCATATTCACAGAATCCAATAATAAAAATTACCTCCCACTCAAGGCCTTTCGCTTGGTGTATGGTCGAAAGCACCAAAACTTCTTCTTTTTCCTGGCTACCGGTACGGGTTTCTCCTTTAAAGTCTTCAAAAGAGGATAAGTCAAGGAGAAATTGTTTTACAGTAGGATAATTAGACGCCATTTTAGCCAGTTCTTCTAAATCAAGAATTCTTTCGTCAGCGTTGTCAAAAGATAGATAACAATACTCTTTATAACCTTTTAAAATTTCTCTTAGAGCACTGGTAGGGCTTTTTATTTTTTGTAAACTCATCATAAGAGATGCAAATTGTTTAAAACCCTGGAGTTGTCTTTTGGAGAGAGTTTTTTCAATCTCGTTAAATTCTTTTTTTTCATTTCCGAATTTATTCCATATTTTGTGGGCAAAACCTCTTCCGATTCCCTTATGCAGGCATATTGCCCGTTTAAAAGAAATTTCATCCTTAGAATTAATGGTTATTTTAAGATAAGAAAGGGCATCCTTTATGTGGGCTTGTTCAAAAAATTTTACCCCTCCCCGCACGATATAAGGAATACTTCTTTTTAGCAATTCCATTTCTAATTCTAGAGCTTGAAAACGCGAACGGAATAGAACCGCCATTTCTCTTAAAGGTATGTTCTCACTGTTAAGTTCCAACACTCTTTGGCCGATAAATTTAGCTTGTTCATAGGTATCTCTTGTTTTTACCGCACAAGGAACTTCGCCTTCGTTTTTTATAGCTTTTAATTCTTTAGGAAATTGATTTATGTTATGTTTTATAATTTCATTGGCAAGGTTTAGTATCGCCGGGCTAGAACGGTAATTTATTTGGAGCTTAAATATTTTTGTTCCTTCAAAAGTTTTAGGAAAATCGAGAATATTATTTATGTCTGCCGCCCGGAAAGAATATATTGATTGGGCGTCATCTCCTACTACAAGAATATTGTTGTGGAAGGATGCAAGTTTTTTAAGGATTTCAAATTGCAGTTTATTCGTATCTTGATATTCATCTACCAGTATGTGTTTGAAGAGTTTTGAATATTTTTCACAAATAGCGGGGTTTTGCAGTACTTTTAGCCAATTAGTTAACAGGTCGCAAAAATCCATAACATTAGCTCGATTTTTCTTTTTCTGATAGGCGCTATGAATTTTTTTTATCAGCTGAGTGTATTCTTCTACCTGAGGATGAAATCTTTTTATTGTCTCTTCGATAGTGCTTTGAGAATTACCGGCCAGAGAGTATATATTGTAAATAATATTTTTTTTAGGAAACATTTTTTCTTTTTTGTATAAACCTAAATCATCCAGGCAGTCTTCGAGCAGGTCTTTAGCGTCTTCTTTATCGGCTATTGTGAAATTTGAAGAGTACCCTAGAATATGGCCTTCTTTCCTTAGGATGATATTTCCAATATGATGAAATGTTCCGGCCCAGAGATTAGAAAGGCTTGATTTTAAAAGTACCTCAGCTCGGTTAATCATTTCATTCGCAGCTCGATTGGTAAAGGTTACTAAGAGGATATCTCGGATAGGTACTCCTGACCCCAGAAGGTAGGCTAGCCTATATATTAAAACTCGGGTTTTCCCTGACCCAGCCCCAGCCAAAACTAATGATGGCCCAGTAGCCTCTTTAACTACTTTCAGTTGTTGTGGATTTAGGTTATTTTCGTAGTCTACTATTGTATCGGCAAAAAAAGGTTCTAATTTATAACTTTTCATAGGAGATATCTTACCATAAATGCAGTAAAGATAAATCTTAAAAATAGATAGGACTGTGTCAAGTTTCAGTATCGTTGACAGGCCAAGGCCTAAATGGTAGAATTTTTCTAATATCCTGTTAGTATATTCGTTTAGGCAGCACTGCTATTCTTTGATTGGATTTGGTATTATTACTTAGGCTTATGTTAATTTAAGGAGGTAAGTTATGAAAGCAGTAAAGGGTAAAGAAATTGTTTTTACGGCCGATAACAAAGTAGGCGAGTTAGAAAAAATAGCCCGGACGCTTAAGGAGGAAGGTGTTAATATAAGAGCTATATCTGCCTGGGTGTTTGAGGATAAAGCCTATTTTAGATTGATTGGTTCAGACAATGAAAAGGTACAAAAAGTTCTTGAAAATCTGGGAAGCCTTGAAGAAAAAGATGTGATAATTGTCGATATGCCTGATGAAGTGGGCCAGCTTTTTCTTTTAGTTTCTGTATTAAAAGATAATGGTATTAATCTTAATTATATGTATGGAACTACTTCTGAGTCTGGGAAGTCAGCGATAATTGTTTTTTCTTCCAGTAATGACAATAAAGCTTTAGAAGTTGTTACGGTCTAGCCCTAGGGTCAAGGAGCAAAATAAGAATTTGTCCAGCCCCCTACAGTGATTACTAAATGCAAATACAATTTCCTTCTTCTTTTTTGTGGGGAGCAGCTATTTCAAGTTATCAGTGCGAGGGTAGAAACTTTAACACTGATTGGCATAGGTGGGAAAAGGCCAAGGGTCTTGATAGGGCTGGCTGGGCTTGTGATCACTATCGTTTATTTGAAAAAGATTTTTATCTGGCCAAGAGTCTTAATCTGAACTCTTTTCGGCTTTCCATAGAATGGGCCAGAGTTTGCCCCGTCTTTGTAGAGTTTTCGCAAGAAGCCTTAGACCATTACAGTGAAGTAATTGATGTTCTCCATCAAAAAGGATTAAAGCCGGTAGTTACTTTACATCATTTTACCAATCCAACTTGGTTTATTGATAGAGGCGGTTGGCTTAATTCCAAAAACATCGACTATTTCATTGCCTATTTGAAAAGAGTAGTAGAACTATTAAAAGAAAAAGTAGAATATTGGATTATATTTAATGAACCTTTGGTTTATATTTACAACGGTTTTATCCGAGGTATTTGGCCTCCGGGGGTAAAATCAGTAAAAGAGGCAAAAAAAGTCTTAGATAATATTGTCCAAGCTTATCTGATAGGCTATAAAGAGATAAAGAGAATATATGAAACAATCTCTATACCTGTCCAGATTTCTTTGGCAAAGCATATGCGGGTATTTTCAGGTTGCCCGGACAGCAATTTTGCCTTAAATTCCTTAAGCGCTTTTTTACGTAATAAATATTTTAATTTCTGGATTGTTGAATATTTGAATAAAAAAAGAAGCTTAGACTTTCTAGCCTTGAATTATTATTGCAAAGAATATACGAGATTTAAAGGGCTTATAGGAGCAGAGTGCAGGCATGCAAAACACAGGGAAAGAAAAAATGATCTTGGTTGGGATATCCATCCCAAAGGGTTTTATAATATTCTTCTTAAGCTAAAGAAATTTAATTTACCCATAATAATTACAGAAAACGGAACCGCAGAAACTAAAGATAGCCTTTATGAGGATTATCTGCGGCAGCATCTAAAACACCTAGCAAAAGCTATCCTTAAAGGTGTAGATATAAAGGGCTACTTTTGGTGGTCATTATTAGATAACTTTGAATGGGATAAAGGATTTAAATACAGATTCGGATTGATAGAAGTTGCTTATGATAGTATGGTGCGCAGGATTAAACCTTTTGCTTATGTTTATGCTCAAGTCTGCAAAGAAAATAAGATAGAAGTCTAAAAAACTCTAATAATAGTACAATATATCAGGAATATGATTTTTCCTGTTAGAAAACAAAGTCATCTAAGGGAGTTTACAAAGTTTAAAATATGAATAGTTTTTTTAAATATTGGTAACTGTTTTATGAGAAGGATTATAATATTTATAATATTTTTTTTAGCAAGTTTTCATATTGGTTGTGATTTTGTTTTTGGAGAAGGTATCCAGGAGCGTTTTAAGGATAAAGATAGTATTGTATATAAGATTTCTTTTAACGGAATACCATCCGGGTACATAAATTGGAAATATTTAGGTAAACAATACATTGATGGAAAAGAAGTCGAGGCTTTAAGTGTAAGTTCTGATACCAAGATACTTAAATTTCTTAACCTAACAAGCAACGAGAAGGTTTTTATCGATAGCAAAAACCACCTACCGGTCAGAGTAGAAAGAGACATTGTTCTTTTTGGTAGAAAGGAATTTATAGAAGAGATTTATAATCAGGAGAAGGGAACAGTAAAGATAATCAGAAGAAATTCTCATGTTAAAGAACGCGTACTTAAACAAACTTCACCCATACATAATATATTAGCTTTGTTATATTTTTTCCCTAAAGACATTGGTTTAGAAAAATCAAGATGGATGAATTTTAATCTTCCCAACCAAAAGATAAGAATAAAGATGGTGCGTCAGAGGATGTTGTCTACAGCTGCCGGGAAAAAAGAAACTTATTTTCTTGTCGGCAGAGGAGCAAAAAGATTTAATCTTTGGCTGGATAAAGAAAGCAGATTGCCCTTGCGTTTAGAATTTATTTTTCTTGTAGGTAAAATTATTATTGTGAAACAGAATTAAAACCTGCTGCAGAGTTGATATTAAGACCTATATTTATTCTTTTAAAAATAGAGGCTATTCGGCAATAATAAGAGAATTTTTTCCTCCGAAATTGTCATTTTCTGTCAGCTTATTGTGCGGGTCAGCAAACCACTTACCTTCAGCTATAAATTTATAGCGGTATTTTCCTTTTTCTAAAGAGATATTTACGCTCCAGATATCATCGCCTATTTTACTCATTTTGTAGGTTTCTTGCTTTTTCCAATTATTGAAATCCCCAACAACATATACATCGGTGAGATCTTTTCCTTTTAAAAACAAGGCAGCCCAGGCTGTTTTAGTTGTGATTCTATCTATTTCTTTTGCCAATTCAGTAAAGTCTTGGGCCCCTCGAGAATAAGGCTTATAATTAAAAATATGTTCTCCCCTAGATACAGCTTCTTTAAGGCAGACATTTGTCCGTATATTTGTTTTTAACAATAGATTACCGAATTGCTGCCTTGTTTTGTCTAGGAACTCCCGGGAAAATCTTGAACGGTTGTCTACCTGAGTGAGCAAGAAAAATGGTGTAGGTGTTTTATCGCTGGATTCTTTCACCATGATCAGGATATTTTTTAATATTTCTACCCCCCTTAATGAAAAATCACAAGCCATCAAGGGAATAAGGCAATAGTCGCTGGCAAAGAGGGCATTTAGGGTCAAGACTCCTAGATTAGGAGGGCAATCTAAAATTACATAATCAAAACCAGTTATTATTTTAAGAAAAGAAGAAAGCAGCCGCAGCTTGCTGGAATGAGAGGTGAGTTTGTGTTCCAGGGAAGCAAGGCCGATAGATGAGGAAACAATAGAAAAGCTTTCCGATAAAGAAGTAAATAGACTTTCTTGAGGGAGGGGCTGCTCTTGAGAAATTTTTTCAAAAATATCAGTTATGGTGAAGTTGGTATTAGCTTTTAAAGAAAACGTTGCGTGTCCTTGAGGATCAAGGTCTATCAAAAGCACTCTATAGTTTTTGCTTAATGCTGCCGAAAGATTAACTGCGGTGATGGTTTTACCGCAACCACCTTTTTGATTTACCACCGCTATTATCTTCATTTATCTCCCTTTTTGGATAGAATTATATCTTTAATAAGCAGCCAATTTTTACCCCAGTAATACATATCATTATTTGTTAGAGGAGTTTTTTCTTTGTATGGCTTATGGTAGAGGTATATTTTCATTTGTTTTATATTTGCCAGATTCACCTTAGCTGATGCTAGATTTTCAAAATACACCGGTATTTTTGTATAGACAGAATTATCGTTTTTCTTTATCTTGAGAGTTTTTGGATTTTGGGCATTAGAGAAAAACCCGGTATCTTTTACTATTATATCCATATTTAGAGGAATATTTGTTTTTTTTATCCAAAAAGTAAGAATGTTTGTATGCAGGTTGATTGGTTTTTTAAAATCAAATTTCATTGTAAGCTTTTCACCGGGCGGAATAGATAAATAGACTGAAGATTCCCCTTTTTTCATCAGCCGCTTATCAGCGTTTAACAGCTTCAGTGATTTAAGTATATTTTCGTTAAAGAGCGAGCTTATATTTTTTTGATAGTTTGGGCCGGAGCGGGGAAGTATAATAAGTTCATAATTAAGGATAAATAGCAGAATAGAAATTATAAAAATCGAGATTAAAACGACGGATATTTTCAGTAAAGTAGATTTTTTTTTAGGAGGGGTTTTTTCCTCAAGATTAGAAAAAAAAGCTTCTTGCAAACGTTGAGAATCCACATAAGAATAAGTTAAAGTGGAGCCTTCTTGTTTATCCACAAAAATATATTATCATTGAATTTGGAAAAATCAACTATATAATATATAGTTCATAGTCTATTGTTCGTACCTGTCTGCCGGCAGGCAGGGGCCATCGGTTAAACCATGATTCATCCCCAAGCAATTATTGAAAAGGCAGTAATTTTAGGCCAAAATGTAAAAATAGGCCCCTATGCGGTGTTAGAGAAAGGGGTGATATTGGGCAATAATGTTGTTGTTTCTCCTTTTGTCCATCTAAAAGGAAATACTTATATTGGCGAAGATACTTTTATCGGTACCGGTGCAGTAATTGGAGAAGGGCCCCAGATGCTGGGAGTCAAGGAAAATATTGGTAAAGTGCAGATAGGAAGAAATAACATTATCAGGGAATATGTTACTATTAATTCTGCCAGTTCTGCTGATAAAGC
>JAMXCX010000104.1 GCA_024542985.1 Candidatus Omnitrophota bacterium
CAATAGCCTGGGCAGTTTCTTTTGTTCCTACAGCGCTGGGGTCTTCTCTGTCGAGTTTCAAATCGTAAGTTACAAATTTGCCTTCTTCAACTACCATCTTCACTGCTCGTTCAAGAATTTGCGCTTTTTGATGTTCACCTAAATGCTTAAGCATTAAAGAAGCTGAAAGAATTGTTGCGATAGGATTTACTTTGTTTTTCCCTGCATATTTAGGAGCACTGCCATGCGTTGGTTCAAAAACTGCGATTTTCTCACCAATGTTTGCACCAGCTGCCAACCCTAAGCCGCCGATTAAACCGGCGCCTAAATCTGAAATTATATCCCCATACAAATTAGGTAAAACCAATATGTCAAAGTAATTAGGCCTTCTAACTAACTGCATAGATAAATTATCCACAATGGCATCCTGAATCTCTAGCTTTGTTTCGAATTGGCGAGCTACTTTATAAAAGCTATCCAAAAATAAACCATCAGTATATTTCATTATATTGGCCTTATGCACACAAGTTACTTTCTTTCTCTTGTTTTCTAAAGCATAATTGAATGCAAATCTAGCAATCCTCTCCGAGGCAAATCGGGAAATTGGTTTAATGGAAATAGCGCTAGCTTTTCTTACTTTTTTCTCCGAAAGAGAGTTTATTTCTTCTATTATCTTGTCAGCCTCTGGAGTTGTTTCTTGAAATTCAATACCGGCATATAAATCTTCAGTGTTTTCTCTCATAATAACTATATCGATATCCTTATGAAATACCGTGGGGATATTAAAAGACTTAACTGGCCTAAGGCAAACATATAATTCAAAAAGTTGCCTTATCGCAACGTTTACCGAACGAAATCCCTTACCTACCGGAGTAGTGAT
>JAMXCX010000019.1 GCA_024542985.1 Candidatus Omnitrophota bacterium
CCTGAAAGAGACGGTTCAGTTTCTTTTCTGCTTATTTTAGAGATGCTAGCTTATGAAGGAAAGAGCTTTGATACCTTGATATCTGAATTTTATAAGCAGTATGGGCATTATTACTATAGCCGTACAGCCATACCTGCAAACAGGCTAAAAAAGAGCTTAGAAAGCATGAAATTACCGAATAAACTTTACGGAAAGCCAATAGAGAGAGTGAATACTCTTGACGGGATAAAGCTGATAACTAAAGATAATTGGTTAATGTTTAGAAAGTCAGGCACCGAGCCTATCGTGAGAGTCTATGCAGAAAGTAGAAGCAAGAAGGAAGGTGAAAGGTTAGTTGCTTTGGGTAAAAGAATGATTTATGTTTTATAGATTAGCAAGGGCTATAGTTTATTCAATTTTTAGGTTTTTTTTTAAGATTAAGATAGAGGGAAAAGACAAAATACCTTTAAATAAACCTTTTCTTTTAGCATCTAACCATCTTAGCAATTTAGACCCGCCTCTTTTAGCTGCCTGTTGCCCTTTTAAAATAGGATTTCTAGCCAAGAAGGAGTTGTTTAAAAATAAATTGTTCGGAGCTTGTATCAAGGCCTTAGGAGCAATTCCCTTGAATAGAGAGAAGGCCGGTATAGGAGTTATGCGATTGTGCTTGAAGACGCTTTCAACTAAGTCTTTGCTTATTTTTCCTCAAGGCACAAGAGGTGGAAGCCTCAATGATCCTTTTTCTGGGGTAGGTTTTCTTTGTAAAAAAGCAAAAGTTTCGGTAGTTGCAGCAAGAATTCATAGGGCAGATAAGACCTGTTCTAAGAGACTAAAATTCCCGCGCCGGGGTGAAATAAAGGTTATTTTTAGTCTAGTAGATGGCATAGATGATGCTGATAGCTATGAAGAAATTACTTTAAAGGTTGTAAATAAGATAAAAAGCCTATAAATTGAGTTATAAGCCTTAAGCTATAAGTTGTAAGATTTTGGCTCATTTTTGTTGACAAGCCTAGAGATTTAGGAGATAATTGGGAACATTTTTAAAGGAGGAAAACAGAAAATATGGAAAATGTGTCTACAGAATTAGCAAAAGCCTATTATGATTCCGTTAAGGAATTGACTGAAGGCGAAATAGTAAAGGGAAAAATTGTATCCTTAACCGCCACAGAGGTGGTTATTGATGTAGGTTATAAGTCTGAGGGGGTAATCCTTCGGGAAGAATTTAAAGGGGTCGATATAGATAGCTTAGATGAAATAGATGTCTATGTTGAAAATGTTGAGGATGAAGAAGGCAAAATAATCCTTTCTTTTAAACGTGCCAGAGAAGCTAAAGGCTGGTTAACCTTGGTTAACAGCTATAAAGAAGGAGATTTGGTAGAGGGTACGGTTTTTCGTAAAGTAAAGGGAGGATATATAGTAAGCATTTTTGGAGTAGAAGGATTCTTACCTCAAAGCCTTTCTTCTTTTAGGAATTTTGAAGACGAAGATATAATGCCAAAGTCATTTAAATTCCAGATTATAAAGATGAATAAGATTAAGGGAAGCTTTATCGTTTCCCGTAAGGATGCTGTAAGGGCGGAAAGAGAGGTTTCTCGCAAGAAAATTTGGGAAAATATAAAAGAAGGCGAGATAATGAAAGGCCGGATAAAAAGTATTACCAACTTTGGTGCTTTCATTGATTTAGGAGGGGTAGACGGCCTTTTGCATATTGCTGATATGAGCTGGAAGAAAATCACTCATCCTTCAGAAATTGTTGCTGTTGGTTCTGAAATACAAGTAATGATTTTAGGTTTTGATAAGGATAAAGGTAAGATTTCTCTAGGCTTAAAGCAAACTACGCCTGACCCCTGGGAGGAAATAGAGAAGAAGTTTCCTGCAGACACAGTAATAAAGGGAAGAATTACTAATATTCAGAATTACGGAATATTTGTAGAGCTAGAAAAAGGGATAGAAGGTTTAATCCATATAAGCGAAATTTTCTGGGCAAAAAAATTCGTTAATTTACAAGAAACATTCGCTATAGGCGATACTGTTGAAGCGAAAGTAATCAATGTAAACATTGTGGGTAGAAAAATATCTTTAAGCATAAAACAGCTGGAGAAAGACCCTTGGGAAGATATAGAGAATTTGATTACAATAGATAGCATGATAAAAGGCAAAGTCGTCGGTTTTGGAGATGGCTGTGCTTACGTAGAAATAGAAAATGGATTAGACGGTATAATATATAACGAAGATATTTCTTGGATTAAGAGAATTTCACGAGCCCAAGAAGTTTTGAAAAGAACCCATGGTTATGAATGGAAAGTTTTAGGGATTGACAGAAGCAATCAAAGAGTTATCCTGGGTTTGAAGCAGTTGGAGGATGACCCTTGGCCTGAAATTTTGGAAAAGTTTCCTATAGGAAAGGTCATAGACGGAAAAGTAGTCAAAATCACTAATTTTGGAGTATTTGTCGAGATAGGCGAAGGATTGGAGGGGTTGGTTTTTTCCGGAGAAATAGATAAAGATACAGTTGATAAGCTTAGCGCCGGCAGCGAGTTGAAAGTTAAGATAATAAAAATTGACCCCGGTTCATCAAAAATAGGTCTTTCGGCTAAGATAGAACAAGAAGCTAGTGAGCAATAACCTTCAGAGAATTATCCTACGCTAAATATCATTAATTATCACTAATTAGCTATATTGGTTTGGGCATTCTTGTAATGTAACATTCTAATTTAGAAGCAGTTATGAATCCTGTTATGCTTTTAAATAAAGCTAAGTATTGTTCGAATTATCTTGAGAAAGGCTTAGGCAAAAATAATTATGTTTTTATTATAGATACGGGAGCTATAGCGGGATGAATAAGGAAATAGCCAGGCATCTTGAAGCAATAAAGGAAAACAGCGTTGATTTAATTTCTGAAGAAGAACTAATTACAAAGATAAAAAATTCTTTAAATAAGAAAAAGCCCCTTAAATTGAAAATAGGATTTGACCCTACTGCCAGCGATATCCATCTTGGCCATACAGTTCTTTTAAGAAAGCTACGCAGGTTGCAGGACTTAGGGCATCAGGTTTATTTTATCATTGGTGACTTTACCGCTAAAATAGGTGATCCTTCCCAGAGAACTGCTTTGCGTCCGATTTTAAGCGATAAGGAAATAAAAGCTAACGCTGCTACTTATACCAATCAAGCCTTTAAGATATTGGATAAAAGTAAGACAAAGGTAATTTATAATAGTATTTGGTATAAGAACATGCCTTTGTCTAAATTTCTATCTCTACTTTCTTCGTATACTTTAGCTAGGATATTAGAAAGAGATGATTTTTCACAGAGGCTTAAAGAAGGCAGGCCCCTGACCCTCCTAGAAGTAACTTATCCTTTAATCCAAGGCTATGATTCTTATAAATTAGAGGCCGATATAGAATTTGGCGGAACTGACCAGAAATTTAACCTAATAGTAGGCCGGCGCCTGCAGCAGGCATTTGGCCAGGTTTCGCAGGCAATAGTTACTATGCCTATTTTGGTGGGTTTGGACGGAAAAAACAAGATGTCAAAATCATTAGATAATTATATAGGTATAACTGATAAACCTAAAGAAATGTTCGGCAAAATAATGAGCATTTCTGATGAAGTAATGTGGGAGTATTTCCGGCTTCTTACGGATTATGATGTCCAGGGAATGAAAGAGATTCACCCTAAGCAGGCAAAGTTGAAGCTGGCTGAAAATATAGTGTCATTTTATTATTCAGCTGAAAAAGCCAAAAAAGAAAAGAAAGAATTCGAAAAAGTATTTTCTGAAGGTAAATTACCCCAAGACATACTTATACATCCTTCGGGTCCGAGGGCGAGCATAATAACGGTTTTGTCTTCAGCCAAAATAGTAAGCTCTAAAAATGAGGCTAGGCGGCTATTGAGCCAAGGTGCGATTTCCTTTGTAAATCCAGAGGACTTTTCGCAAACTACGGCAAAGCAAGATGAGTTTAACGTTTCTGTTCAGGGTGAAATTTTAAAAATCGGAAAGAAGAAGTTTTTAAAGATTGTTCTTAAAAATAGCTAAATAGCTGAATAAATATCTTGCATTTTATATTGCGATTGCTATAATATTTTTCTTTAGTCAAGGCATCTGCACTTTAAAATCTAGACTGTTTCCAACAATATTTATAGATTCTTTAAGCAGATTGACAGTAGACTGCGCTTAAAGATAAAAATGTTAATTTTTTAGGAATAAATAGATTATTTGTTGATAACATGATTTTATAAGTTTAATTTAACATGCAGAGGAGGTTTTTATGGCAGTAAAAGTTGGTATTAATGGATTTGGCAGGATTGGAAGATTAGTGTTTAGGTCAGCATTGGAAAATAATGTGGCTGATGTTGATATAGTGGCAGTAAATGATCTCACTGATGCGGCTACTTTAGCGTACTTGTTAAAATACGATTCAAATTTTGGAATTCTTCCTAATGACATAACATCAGAAGGCGATAATTTGGTAATAGACGGTAAAAAGGTTAAAGTTTTATCAGAAAGGGACCCTTCAAAGCTTCCTTGGGGAGATTTAGGAGTTGAAATGGTTGTTGAATCAACCGGAATCTTTCGTGATGCCCAAGGAGCCGGAGCTCACCTTAAGGCCGGAGCAAAAAAGGTAATAATTTCTGCTCCTGCAAAAGGAGATGTTGCAACATTTGTTTTAGGTGTAAACGAAGATAAATACAACCCTGAAAAAGACAATGTTGTTTCTAACGCTTCTTGTACTACTAACTGCATAGCCCCGATAGTAAAAGTTTTGCAAGATGCTTTTGGTGTTAAAAAAGGCCTTATGACTACAATACATTCTTATACTAATGACCAGAGAATACTTGATTTTCCTCATAAAGATTTGCGTAGAGCAAGAGCAGCAGCACTTTCGATGATACCTACTACAACCGGAGCAGCTAAAGCAGTTGGACTTGTTATTCCGGAATTAAAAGGGAAGCTAGACGGTTTGGCAATAAGAGTGCCTACGCCTACAGTTTCTATCGTGGATGTGGTTTTACACCTTGATAAAGAGGTAACTAAAGATGAAGTTAATAAGGCCTTGGAAGAGGCTGCAAACGGGAAACTAAAAGGTATTCTAGGGGTTAGTAAAGAGCCTTTAGTATCTATAGATTTTAAAAAGAATTCACTTTCTTCAATAGTAGATGCTGGACAGACCTATGCAATAGGCGATACAGTTAAAATTATTTCCTGGTATGATAATGAATGGGCTTATTCTTGCAGAGTTATTGATTTGATTAAGTATATGACCGACAGCAAAGTCAAAGCAGGCAAATGAACAAAAAGTCCATAGAAGACATTGATTTCAAAAATAAACGCGTGCTCATGCGGGTAGATTTCAACGTTCCCTTGGATAAAGAATTAAACATTACCGATGACAATAGAATTCGTGCAGCTCTGGAGAGTATAATTTACATTCTAGAGCAAGGCGCAAAGCTGATTTTAATGAGTCATCTCGGGCGCCCCAAGGGCGAGAGAAGAGAAGAGTTGAGCTTGAACCCGGTTGCTGTGCGCCTAAGTGAACTGTTGGCAAAACCGGTTAAAATGCTTGATGACTGCATTGGAGAAAAAACCAATAACGCAGTATCAAAACTGTCCGCTGGAGAAATTGTTCTTCTTGAGAATTTACGGTTTCACAAAGAGGAAGAAAAAAATGACCCTGAATTTGCTAAAAGATTAGCTTCATTAGGAGATATATTTGTAAATGATGCTTTTGGTACAGCGCATAGAGCCCATGCTTCAACTCAAGGGGTGACTAAATACCTAGAGTCAGTGTCAGGATTTCTAGTGCAAAAGGAAATTGAGTATTTTCAGAAAGTATTAACTAAACCCGAAAAGCCATTTATATTTATTCTGGGTGGGGCCAAAGTAGCTGATAAGATTCCGGTTATAGAGAATATGCTGGATAAGGCCGATTGTATCTTAATAGGAGGAGCTATGGCTTATACCTTTATTAAGGTAAAAGGGGTTAGCGTTGGTTCTTCGCGGCTGGAAGAAAAGAGCTTTGAAATCGTCTCTAAAATTTTAGCAAAGGCTAAAAATACAGGGATCCAGATAATTCTACCGATAGATCATGTGGTTACTGACAATATCGAAACTGCCTCCAGTGTTAAGATTACTGATTCAGAGGTAATCCCGGAAAATTGGATCGGAGTTGACATAGGCCCTAAAACCAGGGAGTTATTTGCTGATAAAATAAAAGAAGCTAAAACTGTAGTCTGGAATGGGCCGGTAGGTATTTTTGAGAATGATAAATTTTCCCAAGGTTCAAAAGCAATTGCCCAGGCTATTGCCGAATCAGAGGCAATTTCAGTTATCGGCGGAGGTGATACTGCGGCAGCAGTTGCTAAATTTTCTCTAGCTGGTAAAATGTCACATATATCTACCGGTGGAGGAGCGGCCTTAGAATATTTGGAAGGTAAAACGTTACCGGGAGTTGCAGCTTTAACTAATAAATAAAGATAATTTTTTTAATAAAATCAGGAACTAAAAAATGAGAAAACCTTTTATCGCCGGAAACTGGAAAATGAATAAAACAATCAGGGATTCAATAGAGCTAGTTAATAGTTTAAGAAGAGAGCTTCTTGATATAGAAAATGCAGATATAATTGTGTGCCCCCCCTATATAGCGCTTTCCGAAATTTCAGATCTTGTTGTTGATTCCAATATAGGCCTGGGAGCGCAAAATGTTTATTGGGAGGAGTCGGGAGCTTTTACCGGAGAGGTTTCTCCTTTGATGCTAAAGGATGCAGGATGCAGGTATGTAATTATCGGGCATTCAGAAAGAAGAAAGTATTTTTCTGAAACTGATGAGGCAGTAAATAAAAAGATAAAAGCATCTCAAAACGTAGGATTAATTCCTATTGTTTGTGTGGGTGAGACAGATGAGGAACGCGAAAGTAAAAAAACCACCTCAGTCGTAGAAAGCCAACTACAAGGAGGCCTAAAGGGTTTGGATTCGGAAAGTGTTTCCAAATTAATTATTGCTTATGAGCCGGTATGGGCTATTGGGACGGGAAAGACTGCTACGCCAGAGCAGGCTCAAGAAGTCCATCGATTTATTCGCGATTGGCTAAGAAATAATTATAGCTCAGATGTGGCAGAGAATGTGCGAATTATTTATGGTGGGAGTGTAAAGCCGTCAAATACTAAAGATTTAATAAAGCAGTCTGATATTGACGGAGCTTTAGTGGGAGGAGCGTCCCTGGAAAGCTCTTTTTTCGGAGAAATAGTTAAAAACTCATTGTAATTGGGTTCATGTATAATCTAGTTTTAGTAATTCATGTTATTGTTGCTTTTAGCTTAATCGGCATGATTCTTATTCAAAGGGGCCGAAGCGGAGGGCTTGTTGAGGCTTTAGGGGGAGTAGAATCTATCTTTGGCACAAAGACAAGCTCTTTTTTTGTAAAGGTAACAGTTGTTTTAGTTGTCCTTTTTTTTCTCACCTCAATATCTTTAGCTTATTTGTCTAAGGAAAAGGGAAAATCTTTGATGCAAAAATATAAACCAATACCTGCTGAAAGTAAACTTCCGCTTAAGGGGCCGGCAGATTCGCAAGATACAACCAATTGATTTTATTTTTGGAAAATTAGGCAATTGTTTTCGTTTTTTGAAATAATTTTAGAGAAGGTAAGGTTAATTTTCTTGACATAACTAGTTATTTGTGTTAGAGTTAAAAAAATGAGGTTCCTCCTTGTTATCTTCTTATTTTGCTATCCCTTACATACTTCCCAAGCCCAAGAACTCCTAAAAGATGATGCTAGGGCTTATCGGGAAAATGGTTATAAATTACAGACAGCCGGGGATTTGCAGGGAGCTTTGCAATATTACGAGAAGGCTGCCCAAATGGATCCCTATTTCGGCCAAGTGCAAAATGATTTAGGGATAGTTTATGAAGCAGTAGGTAATAATGATCAGGCTCTGGCCGCATATAAAAAAGCTTTAGAAATAGACCCAAATTATCTCCCCACTTATACAAATTTGGCATTTTTTTATGAAAAGAGCGGTGATATAAAAAATGCTACTATCTATTGGAAAAGACGCTATATAGCCGGTGAAAAAGGGGATTACTGGTGGGAAGTTTCCAGGCAGCATCTCATTAAGCTGGGAACGTATCCCCAAGTAAGAAAAGAAATAATGGAAGAGAACGCAGCCAGGTTATCGCGGGAGGTTATTTATAAAAATGAGCAGGAAAGATTGATGTTAGCTGAAGAAGCTAGGCTTCACTTTGACGTTGGAAATCGAGCCCTCCAGGAAGGAGAGTATGATATAGCAGTAAGGGAATTTTCAACAGTTCTTTCTTTAGATCCTGTCGATAGGGATATCAAGAGCCAAACCAAAGACCTTTATCAAGAATCTCAGCGGCTTTATTTAAGAAGAGAAGCTTTAGTCAATACCGAGAATGCTTTAGATTACATAAAGAATAGCGATTATTTATCCGCCGGAGACAAGCTCAAAAATGCTATTTCATTTCTTTTGCGTATTATTCAGGACAATAAATAGTGTGCCAGCCATTTAGCCTCTTTAGAGATTAAAAAAGTGAATATTATTGGTATTGTGAGGTTTTTATATTGGTGCCACGCCCATAGGGCGGGCGGGTTTCTACTGCCTATTTGAAGATGGATTATCTTTTAGAGCTTTAATCTATGTATTTTACTAGTTTCTGATGTCTAAAAAAATACTTTATCTCGTCGATGGTACTTCTTTGTGTTATCGTTCTTTTTTCGCAATAAAGCTTTCGACATCAACCGGTTTTTCCACAGGAGCAATATATGGTTTTTACCAGACTCTAAAGAAGCTAATCTCTCAATATAACCCCATATATATGGCAGTTTGTTTTGATGTTTCTCGCAAGACTTTCCGTCAGGAGAAATTTAAAGAATATAAAATACAGCGTCCGCCTTTACCCGAAGGTTTAAAGGCACAGTTTCCTATAGTTAAACAATTAATAAAAGCCTTGGGGATAAAGACAATAGAAAGGAAAGGTTTTGAAGCCGACGATGTAATAGCCTCTCTTTGCAGGGGTGCTCGTCAGGATGATTTGTCGGTAGTCATAGTAAGCTCAGATAAAGATTTCTGCCAGCTTATAGAAATGGATAAAGTTTCGATATATAACTACAATAAAGACAAGATGTATCTTAAGGCCGATTTTTTAAAAGATTATGGTTTCCAGCCGCATAGTATGGTTGATTATCTTTCTTTGGCCGGTGATAGTGCTGATAATATTCCCGGAGCAAAAGGAATAGGAAAAGTGGGAGCAACAAAATTAATAAAAGAATTCGGTAATCTAGAAAATATTTTTAACAACTTGGATAAAATGCCTCAAAAGTTAAGGAATATATTGGTAGAAAATGAAAAGATGGTTCTTTTAAGTAGAGAATTAGTAAAATTAAGTTTTCCCGATTTAGCAATAAACTGGCAGGATTTGGACATAAAAGAATCTGATTCAAAAAAAGTTTATGAAATATTTAAGAATTTAGAATTTAGAAAATTGCTCAAAGAAATAGCAGCGCCTTCTTTAAATTTGGATTTAGATGTTAAAGCAGGACTTTCTAAGTCGCATTTGCAGGAGTTGACAAAAGAGCCAGTAGTACTTTTTATTGAAACGGATAAAGTTTTTATTTTTGATAAGTCTAAAACTACAGTATATAAGGTCGAAGTGAATGATTTAAAAGGAATTTTAGAGGACCCGCGAATAAAAAAAATATCTTACGGCTTTAAGAACCAGTTGCTATCTTTAGAAGGTATCGACATGAAAGGCTTATTATTTGATGTTAAGATAGCTGCCTACCTGCTTGATTCTTCTTTAGGAGACTACAGCCTTTCCGTTTTAATATCAAACTATTTGGCTGAGCACTTTACAGATATCCCGGCTTATGCTTATCCTTATTTTATTTATCAGCTTTACCGGTTGTTGCCCCTTAAGCTGAAAGAACAAGGCTTGGATAGGTTATTTTTTGATGTAGAAATGCCGTTAACTGCTGTGCTTAGTGGGATGCAATCGCGAGGAGTTAAGGTAGATGTAAAGATTTTGCGTGCGCTGCTGAGTGAGGTAGATACGAAAATAGAAAAAACAAGAAAAAATATTTTTAAAATTTGCGAGTGTGAATTTAATCTGAATTCACCGAAACAATTAAGAGGAATTCTTTTTGATAAATTAAAAATAAAACCGCTTAAAAAGACAAAAACCGGCTATTCTACTAACGAAGAGGTCTTGGATAAATTATCTTTAAATTATCCCGTTGCCGGTTTTATTTTAGAATACAGACAGTTGAATAAGTTAAAAACAACATATATCAAACCTCTCATAGAGGATGCGGATAAAAATAAAGGCAGATTACATACTCAATTTAATCAAACTGTTACTCAAACCGGGAGACTTTCCAGTTCTTCTCCTAATTTGCAAAGTATTCCGGCTAAAGGAGAATTTTCTTCACGGTTACGGGAAGCATTTATCTCTTCGTTTAAAGATGGTTATATTCTTTCCGGGGACTATTCTCAAATTGAGTTAAGAATTCTTGCTCATTTATCTAGGGATAAGAATCTTATAGATGCTTTTAAGCAGGATTTGGACATTCATTCGCACACAGCATCTTTACTTTTCGGTAAAACAATGCCGGAAATTGACTCCTCTCAACGCGGCGTAGCTAAAAGAGTTAATTTTGGCATAATTTACGGAATGAGTTCTTACGGTCTTTCCAAAGAGCTAAAGATTTCGCCCTTGGAAGCTCAAAATTTTATAGATGATTACTTTGAGCGTTACCCGGGAGTCAAGAGTTACATGGATAATATTTGTATCCAAGTGGAAGAAACAACTTTCGTAAAGACAATTTTAGGCCGGCGTAGATTTTTAAAGGATATAAACAGTTCTGATGTTCAATTAATAGAATTTGCCAGACGTCAGGCAATAAATGCTCCTATCCAGGGTTCATGTGCTGATTTGGTTAAAATAGCCATGATAAGGATAAGTGCTGGTTTGAGGAACGAAAACTTAAAAGCAAAACTTACGATACAGATTCACGATGAATTAATTTTTGATGTTCCTGAGAATGAATTGGAGCAAGTCAAAGTTCTTGCTAAAAAGCATATGGAAGAAGCGATTGAGCTAATAGTCCCTATTAAGGTAAAGCTTAAAGTCGGAAAGAATTGGGGACAGATGGAAGAGGTAAAATAAAAGCGTCAGTATCTCTTTGTTTTGAGTCTAGCTCTGAAGAAGAATTCTTAAGATACGAGATATTAGATAGCAGATACTAAACTATTTTGGTTTTTCGGTATGCCGGTATTGGGATTAACAGGAAGTTTAGCTAGCGGGAAAAGCACAGTACTTAAATTATTAAAGGCTAAAGGCGTTCATTGCTTTGATGTAGATAGGAAAATTCATCAATATTATCGCAACAAACAAAGTTTAGTTTATAAAGAAATTAAATCTGTATTTGCTCAAAGCTTTAGAAGAGGAGTGATTTCTCGAAAAATGTTAGCGGAGGTTGTTTTTTCCGATAAAAACAAACTAAAGAAACTAGAAAAAATAGTTCATCCGCTAATTATAGAAGAATTGCTTAACTGGATAAAGAAAGTTAAAAACAAAAAAGGAATTTATGCCGCAGAAGTACCTCTTCTTTTTGAGAAAAATCTAGGAAAGTATTTTGATAAGGTTATTTTAGTTACAGCTAATAAAGAAGTACTTCTTAAGCGCATAATTAAAAAATATAATTTTTCTAGAAAAGAAACTCTTAACAGGTTATCTTTTCAAGTGCCTATTAGAGAAAAAATAAAAAGGGCAGATTTTATTATTGATAATAATTTAGACTTTAAAAAATTAAAAAAGGGGGTTGGTTCGTTGTGGAAAAAGATAAAGTAAAACTAAATGATAAAAAAATGATTACAGATGACAATATTGATATTGGAACCTTAAAAGAAATGAAGGTTTCAGAATTGAATAAGATATCAAAGGAGTTTAAGGTCAATGGAGTCAGCGGCCTTAAGAAGCAGGATCTTATTTTTAAGATTTTGCAGGCTCAAGCAGAGAAAAAAGGGCTTATGTTTGGGGCCGGGGTCCTAGAGGTTCTTCCTGAGGGGTTTGGGTTCTTGAGAGCAACTAATTATAATTACTTACCTTCTCCTGATGATATTTATGTTTCTCCTTCCCAAATTAGAAAATTTTCTCTTAGAACAGGAGATACCATCAGCGGCCAAATAAGACCGCCTAAAGATAACGAGAAATATTTTGCGCTTCTCAAAGTAGAAGCGGTTAATTTTGAGCACCCTGATGAATCCAGAAACAGAATACTTTTTGACAATTTAACTCCTATTTATCCTAAAGACAGGTTTATTTTAGAGACCACTTCTCAAGAGCTATCTGCGCGCATACTGGATCTTTTATGTCCTATAGGCAGAGGCCAGCGTGGCCTAATAGTAGCGGCTCCTTATAGCGGGAAAACAGTACTATTGCAGAAAATGGCTAACGCCTTAACGAAAAATTATCCCGATATCATTCTTATGGTGCTTCTTATTGATGAGCGCCCGGAGGAAGTAACCGAGATGCGTAACACCGTAAGAGGAGAAGTAATAAGTTCTACCTTTGATGAGCCGGCGCAAAGGCACATTCAAGTAGCGGAGATGGTTATGGAGAAGGCTAAGAGGTTGGTTGAACACAAAAGGGATGTTGTTATATTGCTTGACAGTATCACTCGCTTGGCGCGGGCCTATAATCTGGTTGAACCTCACTCAGGGCGTATCCTTTCCGGAGGAATTGATTCCAATGCTTTGCATAAACCAAAAAGATTTTTTGGCGCAGCCCGGGCACAAGAAGAGGGAGGCTCATTGACTATAATGGCTACTGCTTTAGTCGATACAGGTTCACGTATGGATGACGTTATTTTTGAAGAGTTTAAAGGAACAGGCAATATGGAAATTACCTTAGACAGAGGTATTTTCCAAAGAAGGATTTATCCTGCTATCGACATAAAACGGTCTAATACCAGAAGAGAAGAATTACTTATTCATCCTGATGAGCTTAAAAGAATATGGATGTTAAGGAAAGCTTTGAATGAGTTAAATTCTGCCGAGGCTTTAGAACTGCTTATTGATAAATTGTCAAAGACGAAGAATAATGTAGAATTCCTTCTTACCCTCAATAAGTAGCGGTTAACATACACTAACTAATTTAAGTAAAAACGGAGGACAAATATGAAAAATAAAATTCATCCCAAATATGAAGCAGCCACAATCATGTGTGCCTGCGGAAATGTAGTGCATACTCGTTCTACAAAGAAATCTATCAGCGTGGAGATATGTTCTAAGTGCCATCCTTTTTTCACCGGGAAACAAAAGTTTGTTGATTCTGAAGGAAGGGTTGATAAGTTCTTGAAAAAATATGGTAAAAAAGGCAGCAAGTAATTTTTTAACTATATTTACAGGCTTTACAGAACAGCTAACTAAGAAGACTAGAGCGAGAAATTAACATTTAGTATTAAATATTTTTTTACCCCATTAAAGAAAGCCACCGCTAGCCCCGTTAGAGGACGAAGTTCTCTAGCAGGGGGCTTACTCTTTACTAATTGCTCGCTACTTTTAAAGAAAGAAATGATTAACCCGGAAAAATTAAAAAAAGAATATGATAAAATAGCACAGCAGTTATCCAGTGAGGATATTTTAAAAAACAGGGATAAATATGCTCGGCTTGCCAAGAGATTTTCTTATTTGGAAAAAATTATAAAGCTTCTAGATTCCAGAGATAAGTGCCTTAAAGAAAAAGAACACTTAGGGGATATTATTTCTGATACGAAAGAAGAACGGCAAATGCGAGATTTGGCTCAGGAAGAGTTGCTTGAGGTTGAGAAGAAAATAGAAGATATTCACGAAAAAATAGAAGATAAAATATTTGAAGCTGATGAGCCCCAGCGGGATATTATTATTGAGATAAGGGCAGCAGCCGGTGGTGAAGAAGCTGCTTTATTTTCGGCTTCTCTTTTTAAAATGTATTCCAGGTATGCTGAAAAGAACAGGTGGAAGTTAGAGGTTTTAAGCTCCAACCATACTGGGATAGGAGGCTTTAAAGAGATAATTTTTTCTCTAAGAGGCAAAGGAGCCTACAGACATCTTAAATTCGAAAGTGGAGTGCATCGCGTGCAGAGAGTTCCCGTTACTGAATCTGGAGGCAGAACACATACTTCTACGGTTACTGTAGCGGTATTAGTTGAACCTAAAGAAGTAGAGTTGAAAATTAATCCCGATGATTTAAGAATTGATACTTTCCGTTCTTCGGGAGCCGGCGGCCAGCATGTGAATGTTACTGATTCAGCAGTAAGATTAACTCACTTACCGACAGGTACGGTTGTCACTTGCCAGGATGAGCGTTCGCAGATTAAAAATAGGGCAAAAGCTCTTAGGGTTATTAAGGCGCGTATTATGGAGAAGATGCTGCGAGAGGAAGCTAAAAAAATCACCCAAATCAGAAGAGTCCAAGTTGGCACCGGCGATCGCAGCGAAAAAATCAGAACATATAATTTTGCCGAAAGAAGAGTCACTGACCACAGAATCAATCTCACTATTTATCGCCTGGAAGCAATTCTTGAGGGAGAATTAGATGAGATTATTAAAGAACTTATAAAAGAAGAACGTAAAAAAATATATGAGACTAAAGGTTTAGCTTAAAATAGCCGTAAGTAGTAAGTTATGAAGTTGAAGGATTGGGTGAGGGAAAACAGAGCAGTTTTTGTCGATAGGGATTTACGTTTTCTTGTCAAAGACGTATTTTTAGATGACAACGTGTTATTGCTGCAACAAGATAAATATTTAAGCCTTGGAAAATTGCAGCATCTAGACCGAATTAAGCAATTATATATTCAGGGTATGCCTTTAGCTTATATTCTAGGTAAGGAGATCTTTTTTGGCTTAGAGTTTAAAGTTAATAGCCGGGTTTTGATTCCTAGAAAAGAGACTGAGCTAATAGTGGAGAAGACCATAGAAATTATTAATAAAAATAATTTATACTATATTTTAGATTTATGTTGCGGTTGTGGTAATATTGCTATAAGCATAAAAAAATCAATAAAGAAAAAATTATTTATTTGTGGTTCGGATGTAAGTTTCGAAGCTTTGGCTCTATCACGGAGGAATTCTGATATTTATAAAACCAGCATAGAATTAGTAAACGCAGATTTGTTGAAGGCTTTTAAAGCTAGAACTTTTGACTTAATAGTTTCTAACCCTCCTTATGTGGAGAGTAAAAATATTAAAAGTTCATTAAGGTATGAACCGAGATTGGCTTTAGAGGCAGGAGAGAAGGGTTTAAACCTTCTAAGGGAAATATTAAGCGAGGCTCATATTTATTTAAGGAACAGCGGATACCTTATCCTGGAAATGGGGTATAATCATAAAAGCTTTTTAGCCCAGATAATTAATGAAATCGGTTTATATGAGATCGTAGAGTGGATTAAGGATTATTCCGGCCATTTTCGCGGAGTAGTTCTTGAGAAACTATAGATCGGCAGGTATATTAAAAATCCAAATAACAAATTACAAATTACAAATAAATTCCAATGAACAAAATTCTAATAACCAAAACTCAAGGGAATAAAAAATACGATTTAGAAGAACGGACTTATCTTTTTGCCAAAAATGTAGCACTTTTTTGTAAGAAGCTATCTAAAACTACAGTGAATATAGAATACATAAAGCAGTTGATAAGATCGTCTGGATCAACAGGCGCAAATTACATTGAAGCTAATGAAGCTTTAAGTAGAAAAGATTTCCTAATGCGAGTAAAAATTTGCCGTAAAGAAGCAAAAGAATCTGCTTATTGGTTAAGATTAGTTATTGATACCAATGCAGATAGTTTCCAGAATGAAGGATTAGCCCTTGAAAAAGAATCTATAGAATTAAAGAAGATTTTTTCATCAATAATAGGCAAATCTAGTTAATTGTTTTGGTAATTTGAAAATTGGAATTTGGATATTATTTGTAATTTGGTGCTTGGGATTTGAGATTTAATAAATTTACTATTTAATATATGGATAAGTTTATAGTCCATCAGTCTAAATTGTCAGGGTCAATAGAGGTCAGCGGGTCGAAAAATGCTGCTTTGCCGATTATGGCGGCAACTATACTGACTGACGGAGATTGTATAATTCATAATATCCCTGACCTTATGGATATACGGACGATGATGGGAATTTTAGAGGTTCTGGGTAAAAAAATTACTTTTAAAAAAAGCACCTTAGTTATAAAAGCGAAGAGAAATAAAAGCTTTGTTGCTCCTTATAACTTGGTAAGGACAATGCGCGCTTCTTTTTGCTGTTTAGGACCGTTATTAGCAAAACGAAAAAAAGCAAAAGTTGCTTTACCTGGAGGTTGTATTATTGGGCCTAGGCCGGTAGATTTACATATGAAAGGATTAGGAGAGCTAGGAACAGATATTGTCATAGAAAATGGCTATTGTCGGGCTAAGACGAAGGGCTTAAAAGGCGCTCACATTTATTTAGGGTCTGCTTTTGGTTCTTCTGTGCTTGCTACAGCCAATATTCTGATGGCAGCTGTTCTTGCGAGGGGTGAGACTATCATTGAATATGCTGCTTGTGAACCGGAAATAGAATGTCTGGCCTTATTTTTAAAAGAGATGGGGGCAGATATAGTTGGGGAAGGAACTCCCATGTTGAGAATTAGGGGCAGGGAGCAAATAGGTGGTTGTGAATTTAAAATAATTCCGGACAGAATAGAAGCAGGAACTTTTATTGCTGTTAGCTTAGCTACTAAATCTACGATACAGATTAGAGGCGCAAATCCATATCATCTTACTTCTGCTTTAGAAGTAGCAAAAAAAGTCGGAGCGAAAGTTATTATTGACAGGAATTTAGCTATAACTATAAAGCCGGAACGCCGGTTGAGCCCAGTAAATATAACTACACTCGCTTACCCGGGTTTTCCTACTGACTTGCAAGCTCAATTTATGGCCTGTCTTTGTTTGGCCAAAGGAATTTCCTTAGTTACGGAAAAGATTTATCCGGAAAGGTTTATGCATATTGCAGAATTAAATCGTATGGGGGCATCTATCCAGAGAAACGGCCCTTATGCTATCATTGAGGGAAAAGAAAAATTGCACGGAGCTGAGATAATGGCTTCTGATTTAAGGGCGTCAGCAGCTCTAGTAATTGCGGGTTTAGCTGCTGAAGGCAAGACTGAAATCTTACGTGTATATCATATAGACCGTGGGTATGACAAAATAGAATACAAACTCAAAAAGTTAGGTGCAAAAATAGAAAGGCGTAAACAATAATTTAAGCTTATAGCTTATAACTTACAACTTATAGCTGACTATGGTATTAGTTATAGACAATTATGATTCTTTTACTTACAACCTTGTTCAATATTTGCAGGAACTAGGTGCTCGGACTGTTTGTTATAGAAATGACAAGGTGAGTTTAACCAAGCTAAAAAGAATCCGTTTCAAGAAAGTAGTCATTTCACCCGGACCTGGTAGGCCTGAAAATAGCGGTATAAGTTGTGCGCTTATTGAGAATTTTTATAGAAAAATCCCAATTTTAGGAGTATGTTTGGGCCATCAATGCATTGGTTATTCTTTCGGTGCCCGGATTGTAAGAGCAAAAAGAATAATGCATGGCAAGACTTCTCTCATTCACCATAGTCGTCAAGGCATATTCAAGGGGATTAAAAACCCTTTTTTAGCAACTAGGTATCATTCTTTAATTATTGACAAAAAAACTTTACCAAAAAATTTAACTATTACTGCTTATACAGAGGGTGGTATAATAATGGGCATAAAGATGATAAATTTTCCTTTATACGGGGTACAGTTTCATCCCGAATCTATTTTGACAGGTGAAGGAAAAAATATTCTCAAGAATTTTTTGCAAATATGATCAAGGAAGCAATCTTTAGGTTGACTCAAAAAAATAACTTACCATTTAAGACAGCAAAAAAAGTTTTCGAAGAAATTTTTGATTCGGAAACAACCCCATCTCAAATAGCCTCATTTTTAACTGCTCTGAAAATGAAAGGTGAAACAGAAGATGAGATTCTTGCTGCTGCTTGTGTTATCCGGGAGAAAGCAACTAAGTTACGGCTCAAAGGAAGTATTTCGGGAGTAAAAAATAATTTCTATCCAATTATGGATACCTGTGGTACCGGGGGTTCAGGAGTAAATAAATTCAATATTTCGACTGTTACTGCTTTTGTTGTTTGTTCTGCCGGCGTAAGGATAGCAAAACATGGAAACAGAGCTATGTCTTCAAATTGCGGCAGCGCTGATGTCTTAGAAACTTTGGGTATAAATATCGGTACAAATCCTTCTGTTATGGAGAAAGCAATAGAAAGAATAGGAATAGGTTTTCTTTATGCACCATTATATCATCCCGCTTTGGGTAAAGTGGCTCAGCTAAGAAAAGAGATGGGGATAAGAACTATTTTTAATATTCTTGGTCCTTTATGCAATCCTGCTCTGGCTGATTATCAACTTTTAGGTGTTTTTAGCCAGGACTTAACAGCTATTTTAGCCCGTGTTTTGAAAAAGTTAGGATCAAAGAAAGCTTTTGTTGTCTACGGCAAGGATTTAGCAGACGAAGTATCGCTTACCGGGCCTACCAAGGTTTGTTTTTTAAACAATAAAAGAATAAGAAACTTTTCCTTGAATCCGTCAAGTTTTGGTTTAAAAAAAGTAAATTTAAAAAATTTAATAGTTACAAGTATAAAAGAAAGCGCGCAAGTTATCGAAGATATATTGAAAGCTAAAAAGGGACCCCCAAGGGATGTCGTTCTGGCTAATGCTTCTGTTTGTTTCTACATATCAGGTAAAGTAGGAAATTTTAGGCAAGGAGCTAAGCTAGCAGCAAAACTAATAGATGAAGGTAGCGCTAAGAATAAATTTTTAGAGTTCAAGGAGTTTTTAGCAAAAAATGCATAAAATACTTTCACTTATTCTAGAGGCGAAGAAGGGAAGAATCAAAATCTTGAAGAAGAATCGAGAAGCTTTTATTTCTTTAATAAAAAAGGCCCCTCAGCCATTATCTTTCAAGAAAGCCATCAAAATAAACGGCAAGATATCTTTTATCGCAGAAATAAAGCAGGCTTCTCCTTCAGCAGGGGTGCTGCGCCATGATTTTTCGCATATAGAGATAGCCAAGATTTTTAAGAAAGCAAAAACAAATGCCATATCGGTAGTTACGGAAGAAGATTATTTTTTAGGAAAGATCAATTATATTGAAGATATAAAGAAGCAGATAAATCTACCTATTTTAAGAAAAGATTTTATACTTGATGAAGTCCAAATTTTAGAATCAAGGGTAGTAGGCGCTGACGCTATCTTGCTTATTGCGACAATTCTAGACGAGGAGAGGATAAAAAAACTTTACACTTTTAGTAAGGATTTGGGGATGGATGTTTTAGTTGAGGTGCATACTCATAAAGAATTGAAAAAGGTTATAAAGCTGGGAGTAGATATAATTGGGGTAAATAGCCGGAATCTCCATACTTTCTGTGTTGATTTGGAACGTTCCAAAAAATTAATGCCTTTTATACCTAAAGAAGTAGTAAAGGTAAGCGAAAGCGGTGTAAACAATTTCAAAGATGTTTTAGTTTTAAAAGGTTTAGGAGTGAATGCGGTGCTTGTTGGAGAGTCCTTGATGAAAGCGGATGATATCCAGGAAAAGTTGAAAGAATTAAACGTAGATGCTTAGGCTTTAGACAAAATAATTCCTAAAATAGTTTGTAATTAAATTCTAGTAGATGTTTACTTATTGAAAATGCTGAAAGTAAAAATTTGCGGGATTACTAACTTAAAAGATGCTTTTTTAGCCTCTTATTACGGAGCAGATGCAGTAGGATTCATCTTTTCTAAGAAAAGTCCGCGGTATATCACCATAAAAACCGCTAAGAAGATTATTTCTCAGTTAGGACCTTTTGTCGTTAAGGCAGGTGTTTTTTTAGATGAGAGAAGAGAAAAAGTTTTTGATATAGCTTCTTATCTTAAGCTGGATACCTTGCAGTTTCACGGTCAAGAGATACCTTCATATTGCCGTTTTTTTAGACCTAGATTTAAAGTTATAAAAGCAATCTTTCCTCAAGATAAGCCGTTTATTAAGAAAATATCTCTTTATGATGTGGACGCTTTTTTATTTGACGTAAAATATGAGGAAAAAATAAGAAACAAAAGCAAATTATCAAATAGCATTTTAAAGGAAATAGCGGTTCTTATAAAAAAGAAAAAGAAAGTAATTATTTCAGGCGGCCTCAATGCAGCAAATATAGTAAATATAAAAAAGTTAAAGCCATATGCTGTAGATGTAGCCAGGGGAGTTGAGAAATCTATAGGCAGAAAAGATGAACGTTTAATGAAACTGTTCATAAAAAATGCTAAACAAGAATAATTGCATCAGAAAATGAAATCCAAAGCTAATAAAACCGATATCAAGGTTCCTGATAAAAAAGGTTATTTTGGAGAATTCGGAGGAAAATTCATCCCCGAAACTATTTCTTCATGTTTAAATGAACTCGAATCCGCTTACGCTAAGGCCAAGCAAAGTAAAAAATTCAAAAAAGAACTGGATTCTTACCTTCGTGAATATGCCGGGAGGCCTACCCCGCTTTATTTTGCTAAGAAATTAAGCAAATATTTTAAACTGAAAGTATATCTTAAAAGAGAAGACCTTCTTCATACCGGCGCTCATAAAATAAATAATTCTCTGGGCCAGGCTTTTCTGGCAAAGTTTATGGGTAAAGAGAGAATAATCGCCGAAACCGGAGCCGGTCAACACGGAGTAGCGGTTGCGACCATAGCTAGCCTCTTAGACTTTAAATGTGACATTTATATGGGTCAGGAAGATATAGAGCGCCAGAGCATGAATGTATTTCGTATGAAGGTTCTGGGTGCAAGAGTAATTGCCGTTAGAAGCGGTTCAAAAACTTTAAAAGATGCCTGCAATGAAGCTTTTAGAGATTGGGTAACAAATGTTCGTAATACTTATTATCTTCTCGGTTCTGTTGTCGGACCGCACCCTTATCCGATGATAGTTAGAGATTTTCAATTAGTCATCGGCAGAGAGGCAAGACTGCAGATATTGAAGAAAGAAGGAAAATTGCCGGATTGTTTAGTCGCTTGTGTGGGGGGAGGGAGTAATGCAATAGGTCTTTTTTACCCTTTCTTTAAGGATAAAAAAGTTAAGTTTATCGGTGTTGAGGCAGCAGGATTCGGGTTAAATAGTTATAATTCAGCCTCGCTTACTAAAGGTGAGTTAGGAGTATTCCAAGGTTCTAAGTCTTATGTTTTACAGGATAAATTCGGTCAGATAAAAAATGCACATTCCATAGCCCCCGGATTAGATTATCCAGGAGTCGGACCGGAGCATGCCTTTTATAAATCAATAAAGAGAGCAGAGTATGTTACGGTCAATGACAGTCAAGCAATAGAGGGGTTTAAGCTGCTTTCTGAGCTTGAAGGAATAATTCCTGCCCTAGAAAGCTCTCATGCTATTTACTATTTGCAAAAAATAGCAAAAGATAATAAAGGCTGCACCGCGCTTGTGTGTCTTTCGGGAAGAGGGGATAAGGATTTAGATATAATCCGTGAATACACAGAAAAATCAAATACCAAAAATAAAATATCAAAATGACAAGCCAAAGTCTAAAATGCAAAATTAACAATTGCCAGAAAAATGTTTTTGAATTTTTAATTGTAAAATAATGAGGTTAGACGAGAAATTCAAACAGCTAAGAGAAGAAAAAAGAAAGGCCTTTATCGGATATGTCCCTTTCGGTTTTCCTAACCCCGAGCTTACTAAAGATATTGTCTTTTCTCTTCAAGAGGCCGGAGTGGACATAGTCGAATTAGGCATTCCTTTTTCAGACCCTTTAGCCGACGGGCCAATTATCCAGAAGGCAACTACTCTTGCTTTAGAAAAAGGAGCAACCATAGAAGGCCTTTTTAGAGAATTCGAACAGCTAAAAAATTCATTAAAAATACCAATTGTGATCATGACCTACTATAATCCCGTATTCAAATTCGGCTTAAGTAATTTTTTCAAAACGATGCACAATTTAGGAATGACGGCAATAACAATTGTAGATTTGCCGCTAGAGGAGAGTGCAGACTATATAAAAAAAGCGAGAAAATTTGACTTGGATACTATTTTTTTTATTACCCCGACCACATCTTGCATACGGATGAAAAAAATTGCCACGCAATCTAAAGGATTTATATATTATATTTCTGTAACCGGGATAACAGGCCCTAAGAGTTTACAATATGCCTCATTGCAAAGTAACATTAGGGCAATAAAAAGAGTCACGAAAATTCCTGTATGTGTAGGGTTTGGTATTCATAGGAGAGAGCAGATTGATAAAATTAACAAATTTAGCGATGGAGTTATTGTAGGTAGTGGAATTGTAAAGTTTATCGATGAGCACTATCGAGATATAGATTTCTTGAGTAAACTAAAAAAATATACGCGATTATTAACAGCTTGACTTGGGAGTTTTGATATTTGATAGTTCATTTTAATTATGCATGATATAGTAAACGTAAACGGTCTCAAATTTATATTTTCACCTTTAGATAATATCGAGACCGCATCTTTGGGTGTGTTCCTGAGAATTGGTTCTCGTTTTGAAAAAAAACGAGTAAAAGGAGTTGCTCATTTCCTCGAACATATGCTTTTTAAAGGAAGCAGAAAATATTCGCATCTTCAAATAAAGAGAGAAATAGAGGGAAGAGGCGGATCTTTAAACGCTTTCACTTCTCAAGAAATAACAGGTTACTACGCACATTTTTTGAAAAAAAACCTCGCCGCTACTTTAGATATTCTTCTGGACATGGTATCCTGCCCTCTTCTAAGAAATGAAGATATAGACAAAGAAAGGAAGGTTATTTTAGAAGAAATAAAAATGTACAATGATTTTCCTTCTTCCAGAGCCACAGTACTCCTAGATAGATTACTTTGGGAAAATCATCCCTTAGGCCAGGAAGTTATTGGCTGTAAAGATACAGTTAAAGGCATAAAACGGCCAGATTTAAATGACTTTCGGAATAATTACTATATCCCTTCCAATATGGTTATTTCTTTTAGCGGAGCGTTTCCAAAAAAACGAATCGTCGCTTTACTTAGGAACAAAATAAAAAAAGATTTTCGGAATAGCAGCCTTAAAACAGAAGCTCCTCCGCTTTGTGAGAATATACATATACAGTGTGAAAAGAAAGATCTTGAGCAATCGCATCTTTGTTTAGGTTTTAGAAGCGTTTCGTATATGAGCAAGGAAAGAATAGCTGCGCAATTAATAAGCGTTATCCTGGGTGCTAATATGAGCAGCCGGCTGTTTGAAGAATTAAGAGAAAAAAGATCTTTGTGTTATGATATTTCTACTGAAACAAGAAAGTATAAAGACAGCGGTGCTTTTCTGGTTCATACGGGCTTGGATAAGAGTAAGATAATTATAGCCTTTAGGACTATTCTTAGAGAATTGAATAAAATAAAAGAAAAAGAAATCCCGGATAAAGAATTATCCAGGGCAAAAGATTATTATTTAGGCCAGATTGCGATGAGTCTTGAACGTCCGCAGGGCCGAATGTTTATTTACGCGGAAAACTATCTCATTTTAAATAGGATTTGTGATTTTAGTAATATCAAGAAAGAAGTAGAGTCAATAAGCCCTTCGCAGATAAAAAAATTAGCCAACGAAATATTTAAATTCGAAAATATATGTATTTCTTGCGTAGGGAATGTTGATGATGGCCTCAAGAAGCGGATAAGACAGGCATTAGATAAAAGTGCTTAAGGAAGGCTTTAGTTTCATTAAAGGAGGTTAAAATTACTAGAAAATTAGTAACAGCTAGGAAGAGAGCGCTGCAGATTGCAGGATTTGTTTCAACAAAAAAAGCTAAAGATATCGTCATATTAGATATTGGAAAAAGTAGCGGAGTTTGCGATTATTTCGTTATTTGTTCGGCTGATTCCAAACCCCAGGTAAAGGCTATTTACGATGAAACTTTAAGAATGTGCAAGAAAAACAAAATTGACATTCAACATCGTGAGCATGACGAGTCTTTACGTTGGATTCTTGTTGATTTTTTTGATGTAATGCTGCATATATTTCTTGATGAAGCAAGAGAATTTTACAATTTAGAGTATTTATGGAACACTGCCAAGAAAATAAAATTAGGCAAAGACCTAGTTGAGAAAAGTTAATTTAATAAAATTAAAATCTAGATTTATTTTTGATGTGGGAGCTAAATGTTTTTAGGTAAAGACACAAATTTATAATTAAAGTGTTAAAGAAGGAAAAGTTAAAAAAATTTTAATTTTTTTTCGAAAAACAGTTGACATTTCGAATTAAATTTGTTATATTATAACTAGACGTTATCCTAACATTGGGTTAGGGTATAAAAAGGAGGTGATCAAATGGCAAAGAGAAAAAAAGCAAAAAAAGCAACAAAGAAAAAAAAGAAATAAGAATTAACAAAAAAGAATTATTTTTTTGTTAAAGCCTTCTAAGTGATAAAAATTTTACATCTTGTGAATATAAACCCCGCGCTAACAAAGCGCGGGGTTTTTGCATAGTGCGGGAAATTAAAATATTTCAAAATTATAAATGTTTATATAAAGGGAATATTTTTAAAACACAGATACGTTTTTATTGACGGCATTAATTAGCCGCCTTCAACTTCATCGATTCCAGCATATTGTGTTCAAAATGTTTCTGTTTATTTTAATTTTTGAAAAATATAGCCTTATATTAGCTCAAATTTTACCTGAATTCTCATATAGATTTTTACCCTTACTGTGATATAATTTCTTAATCCTTGCTTAATCGCTAAGAGTTAGGTATTCATTACTATTCTTTCAGCCAGAATAATTTTAAAGCTATGTTTACGGGAATTGTAAAAGAAGTAGCAAATATTGAAACCGTATCAAGGGGCAGCTCTTTACTGAAATTAGTAATAAGGTCAGCGACAGTTTTTAAAGATGCACAAATATCCGATAGTATTTCAGTCAATGGGGTTTGTCTTACTTTAGTATCGAAGGATAAAGGTTTGCTTTTTTTTGAAGCTATAACTTCAACCCTTAAAGATACAAATCTTAAACATATAAAAAAGAGAGATTTTGTGAATTTGGAACCCGCCTTAAGTATGGGTGATAAACTAGGAGGCCATTTTGTACTAGGCCATGTTGATAAAGGATTGAAAGTGTGCCGGCTTATCAAGCGCCGGGATTATTGGGAATTAGAAATTGACTTGCCAGCCAGTTTTAGAAAATTTACGCTTGTTAACGGTTCAGTAACTATAGAAGGTGTATCTTTAACCATAAAGAAAGTTTCTCTAAAAACATTTACGGTCAATATAGTGCCCTTTACCTATAATAATACCAATCTCCGATATAAAAAACCAGGTAATTGGGTAAACATAGAATTTGATTACCTCCTAAAAAAGCAAAACCAGAATTAGATAAAAGATAATTTTTACTATCCGGTGTTATTTGTTCTACTTATCGGGAGCTAGCGCATTTATTGTTTTTTTGGCAGGATGAGGTTTTTCGGGGGGTAGCGCAGTTTGGCTAGCGCGCAACGTTCGGGACGTTGAGGTCGTGGGTTCAAGTCCCACCCTCCCGACGTTATTTGTCAATTCAGTAAGTTCGGCTAGGTAAACTAAGAGTTATTGGTAAGGAGAGGGCCTAATACGTTCTTGGATACACAAAGCCTGCTTCGCAGCACTTTGCCATAAATGGCAAAGAGTGTATACAAGTCCGTCCGTCCCGACCAGGTGATAAAGCTTGGGTTTTTGCTAGTATTATCAGCTATATTTTTGATTGAAAACATAGGATTATCCGCTAAAATAAGCTATTAATTTAGTTTTTCGCTAAATTGCAGTAAAACACAGCTCAAATAGGGATTAGTAAGTAACACAAGGGATGAAAACATTTTTAGGTATTGATTGGGGAGGAACTTACATCAAGGCCGGTATTGTTGATACAAAAGGCCGGATAGTTAAAAAAATTTCGTATTCTTCGGATAAATTAAAGCAAAAGAGAGTATTTGTCAGTGAAATTGTTTCTTTGATAAAAAAACATAGGGATTTTAAAATTTCTGCAATAGGTATAGGCGCTCCCGGTATAGTCGATACTAATAAAGGTTTTATATATTATCTTCCTAATATTCCGGGATGGAAAAATTACCCGCTAGGCAATATCCTTAAGGATAAGCTAAGGCTCCCTGTTTTTTTAAACAATGATGCTAGTGTTTTTGCTTTAGCAGAAGCTCGTTTAGGGGCAGCAAGAGCAAAGTCCAGGGCTATATTTCTAACTCTAGGTACTGGTTTAGGAGGCGCTGTTATTATCGACGGACATGTTTTAAACACAGGTATCAGTGCTTTAGAGCTGGGCCATGTCCCAATTAGCCTAACCCAGCAGCAGTGCGGATGCGGCGGTAGAGGCTGTATTCAGACTTTTACAGGAAATAAGTATTTGCTTAAAAGATACAAAGAGTTGACAAAAAACAGCGTAAAAGAGGTTAAAGATATTTCTTACAAAGCTTTGGGGGGCCAGAAAGAAGCAATATCAGTTTGGAAAGAATTTTCTTTTCAT
>JAMXCX010000001.1 GCA_024542985.1 Candidatus Omnitrophota bacterium
CTGAGAAAACATCTTTAACACATCCACAAGCTCAGCTGACTCTAAATCCAGAGACACCTTTTCTTCAAAACTGTAAATCAAGTAGTCTCCATAAATATTATCCTGAGAAAAACCACCTCCTAAAGGAATCAAAACCAAAGCCATAAGTAAAGAGATTGCCGTAATATTTTTCATCTTTTTCCCTCCTTTTTTGAAATTTTTTCTTCATATATCTTGTCTCCATAAGAAATGAATACAACGTTTTTTTCAATTCTAAAAACCTTGGCTTCTAAACCTTTCAATTTGTCTCCTACACTGTACACCTCGCCGTCAATTATAGTCTGGGGCTTATCATTGCCCCAGAGAACACCTTCTATAGATAGAGACGGAAGCTCAACCTCCCTTTTTTTACCTGCAGGCTTTGGCCTATCTGTCGGGATTAAAGATGCAAAAGGATTCCTGTAAACACTCTTGGAATAAGCCAAGGAAGGTAAAAGAATAAAAACAAAAATTATAAGTATTTTTATTGTCTTCATTTAAGAACAGCTCCTCTTAATTTCATATCCATACTTATCCCGTCATGACGGTCAAAAATCTTTATCTGCACTACTTCTACTTTTTTCTTCTCAACAGCCCGCAAAAAATTTACAAATTGCTTGTAGGAGGATACTGCCTTTATATGCATAGCTACCTGCCAATATCGCCCTTTATCCTTATGAGAAACACTCAAGGAGCTTATATCTATTCCGGACAGCTGGGCTTGTTCTTCAACGAATTTCTTAAAAGACAAAACGTTTTTCTGTAAAAATCCTCTCTCTAACTCCTTATAGTCTTTAACTAATCTGACCCATTTTTTTATGACTTTTTTGCCTTCTTCAAATTCCTCCCTTTTTGTTTCTAGGGCGTTTTTTGCCAGGGAGTGCTTTGATAGAATATTGCGAAATGCCATCCAAAAAACTAAAACAATTGCTATGCCAACAAGTACATTTTTGTAACGTAAAATTTCCTTCATCTTACCTTAACCTAACTAAAAAGTAGGTAACTTCAAAGCCGCTTATACTTTTTTTTACCGAAGAATTTATTTCCGCGCTAGAGAAAACATCAGCCGCTGAATACTCATTATTTAAATTCGAGATGAACTCATCTATAGCTAATCTTTCTTGATAATCATCATCCCGAAAAACGTAGCCGCTCATTGTTCCTTTATAGCTCTTCTTCCCTAAGGTAAGGTTTAGGTCCTTGAGCCAGGCTCCTTGGGGAAGTATTTTCCGCTGGCCTAGTTCATCGAAAAAGTTCGAAAGCCCCTTAAAAGACTCTACTAAACTTCGCAAAATCTTGACTTCTTTTTTTTGTTTTGCTGCAAGGCTCCTTCTTTGCTTCCAAGTCAGCTTTTTGATTTCAAAAGGTACAGTGATACTCCTTTCTTCTTTCTGTAATGCTACCTTTTCAAAACTTATTTTATTCTGCAAAAATATAGAAAGAAGAACTGAGCTGATAAGGCCTATTCCCAACAAAGAAAGCAAAAGCCCAACCCTTAGAGAAGGTATATCTACCGGCCGCTCTAAAGCCTCTTCTTTCTCTTCTAATTCAGTTTGTTTAAAGACCGGCCTAAAAAAACCGCGGTAATAATCTCTGTTTATCGCGCCAAAAGCCTTAACACTTTCTATACCGGCATTATTGCGGGATGTCAAATCATAGGGGGAAATTTCTTCTATGTCGGTTTGTAACCCCTCTTTCAGGGGAGAAATCAGCTCCCCTCCGGTAACATTGCTTATTATTATAAATTTATCCAGGCTATAAACTTTAAACTCCCTTTTAAAATACTGGAAAGAAAGTATAACCGACTCGACGAATTTATTTAAATTAATACTATTCCCTTCTTTGGGAATGCTTAGATAACGGTTAAATACGGGTAAATCGTATTGAAAAAATGTGAGGCCTGCCTCTAGATTTGTAAAATCCAACACGGCAAAATTATTAATTTTTGAAATTTTCTTTGAGGTCTTAATCGCTCGGGCCAGGGATAAACACGACGGTTCTATGGCCAGGGCATTAATCTTTAAACGTGATAGTATACCTTTGATTTTTGCCAAGTTATTCTGTCTTATCCCGATAAAAGAAACAATATTTTTTTTCTCTTTGGGAAGACGAACGTATTCATAGGCCCATGCCAATTCATCCATCTTAAAAGGAATATATTTTTCTATCTCAAAAACGATAGAAGTTTCTATCTCGTTTTTTTTCATCAAAGGCACCTCTAAGGACCTAAAGATAAAGTCTTTGTCCGAAAGAGAAACGTAAACATTACTACTGTCAGCGTTAACATCCCGTAACACCTTATTAATTAAAGCCTCCCACCTTATCTCGTCATTTAGATTCTCTATCCGGCTTTCTTCCAGGGAAGAAAACTCATAATTAGCTAAAGAGATAATATTCCTGCCCTGCATTACTGCCGCACCAACAGAACCCGTTCCCAAATACAGGCCTACCTTTGTTGTTTTTGTCATAACTTATCCCCGGCTACATTTCCTCAGCCATTCATCTATATATTTTCTGTCAAAACGCCAAACCTTACCTATTTTTATTCCGGATATTTTCTTCTGCTGTAACCAATTATAGATAGTCTGTTTCTGTAAACCTAAATATTCCGCTAGGTCCTCAACGCTCATTAGTCTGGTCATTCTTTTTCTTTGCATTTTTCTATAAATTAGTTATACTTCTATTAAAATATCTTTGTTTACACCTGTCAAGTATAATTTATTATAATTTGTCATATTTTTCAATATATTGTACCTATTTGACCAAACTACTATATATTGTATATAATTATTGCTAAAAAAACCTATGCTAGGCAAGGTTTTTATAAAAGCATTTTCTAAGTGCTAAATCTCCTAAAGCGCTAAATGCCTAAAAACACAAAAATCAATGCTAATTATCTTAAAAATAGGTTAATTTTTAAGAAATATTCTTAATATAAAAGAAGTAAAGAGGTGATTTTTGAATCAAGTAAAATGCTTTTGGTTATTTATAAAGGTATGCGCAAGATAAGAAGAACGAACATAGGGGGCGCTTTTTACGTCCTTAAAACCCAGAGCCAAAGCATATTTTCTAAAATAAGTAAATTTGGCCGGTTCAACATACTCTTTTAGAGGGTAGCTAGTTAAAGATGGTGGTAAATATTGGCCCAGAGTCAAAAAATCACACTCTGTCTTCCTTAAATCTCTCAAAACCCCGATAACTTCATTATCGTTTTCACCTAAGCCCAACATAAGGCCTGATTTAGTAAAAATTTGCTTATTCATACCTTTGAGCAGCTTTAAAATTCCTAGAGACCTCTGATAACTGGCTCCTTTTCTTATCTGAAGATATAAAGAAGGAGTAGTTTCTAAATTATGAGAAACTACTTGGGCCCCGCAATAAGCTATTCTTTTTATTAATTCGGCTTTTCCCAAAAAATCCGGTATCAATAATTCTATAGTTATTTTAGAATTCAGGCTTTTTATCGCTTTGATTGTCCGGCAGAAAATTTCAGCCCCGCAATCGAAGAGATCGTCTCTGGTAGGTGAAGTTATTACTACATAGCTTAAGCCTAACTCTTTAACAGCTCTTTTTACCCTCCCGGGCTCATCAAAGTCAGGCTTAAAAGGCTCGCCTTTCTTTATACCGCAAAAATTACAACCTCGGGTACAAATGTCACCTAAAATAATAAATGTCACCACACCACAAGAAAAACATTCAGAGATATTCGGACATAAAGCTTCTTCGCATACAGTATGCAGACGATAACGCCTTAGAGTGTTCTTTAGATTATGGCAAGCACTAAGTTTTACTCTCTTATTTAACCATGCGGGTTTAATCATAGAGAAAGTTACTATAAAATATTTTTACTTCGGATAAACTTATTTTAAACTTAATCATATTCATGGGTGACAAAGGCGTTAAGTTCTCCTGTAGCTGTTAGATTAACCACAACTTGCATATGATCATGCTGAACCCAGCCAGCGTCGTTATCATTTCTTTGGCGTAATCCAAAACCTGTTTGTAGTGAGGCTCCGCCGGGAATTAAATCTCCGGTTCTAGCATTAAGGTCGGCATACTCAAGTCCAGTATAATAAGCTACTTGTTGGGCCCGGCGCATGAAATCTTGGTCTACTAAAAGGGCAAAATTGGGGCTAAAACTTATAAAGGCAGTAAGAAGAATCGAAACCAACATTATACTTGAAATAATTATAACTATCATAACCTTATTTCCATATATTTAAAAAGAATCCCTTCCATAGTTTCATAAACTTCACCGTTGGGGACTGTTCCGGTAGTATTTACAGCTGCGGTAATAAAATTCGGATCATCACCTTCACTATACATAAACTCTGCTTCCACCGGCCTAACATTACCGGTTTCATTAACACCCGGGTCTACTAAAGTCTCATATAAATTATAAACGCCCGGTGCATTAAAAGTTCCGCCTGTAGACCTTAGCAAAACTAAAGAACCTACTGCAGCATTAGATACACAATTGACTAAATCCGCTACGCAGTATCTATACCATACTTTAGTTCCTCCGGCAGAAGTCATGGTATGATTCCGGTCATCTATAATGTAAGGGTCATCCTCACCCACAAATGCGAGATTGTCTCTAACCCATTCTCTGTTGGGAAAAGACCCCCGAAAAGGATCACCTTCCCGAAAAGGTTGATCTATATTTACTGCTCCTAGGCAGCGAAGTTTTATATCCTCTAGGGCATAATTTACCTGACTATACATATTGTAACGGTCGGCATTCAGGCGGACACCGTTTAAAAAAAACACAACAAAAGAAGTCGTTGCCAAAAGTATAAATGCAGAAATTACAAGTACAATAATAATCTCGATTAAAGTAAATGATTTTTTCATCTTAAAAAATACTTTTTTTAATTAACTGGCTCTGAAGCCTGTATAATTAAATTAGCTCTCCTGACGCGAATATCTCCAAAACCGCCCACAGACCTATTGCTCCATTCAACTCCGATTAGATATGTCTGTCCGGCTCTCATTATATTTGCAACATTAAGCCTTCCGTTAATTGAAACCTGACTCATAATCGGAGTTTCTGCAATTATAGGATACCAGGTCCAGGTATTTCTGGGAGGACGGCCGCCAGTCACATCTACAATAAAAACCCGACTCCGAAGAGCATCTGTAACCACTAAACCAACACCACTAACAATATCAAGAGCAATATTATAGGTTATTATTACATCCTTATCCGTCAAATATCTGACTTCTTCCGCTAAAGCCCAGGGTTGAGCACCCGGGGGTAGGCTACATCTGATATCATTAACACATTCGTAAATGCCGAAAGGAGCTCGATCTCCCTGCTGGCTAATTTCAACTGAATCTATATGCAAGGAGGGGTAAGGAACAAAACCTGTAAGCCTTACTTGTTTTCTAACCGGATCACGCATTAATGTATCTTCGTCATACTCAACATTAACCTCTACTTCCTGATAGGGTATTTGTCTTGTTACGGGAGGCCCGGCACTATCTACGCTCATATTTCTTTGAGTAATTATTACATCCCATTCTAGGAGTTTGCCATGGCTAACTGTTCTACTATCAGGATGATTTCCCTGATCAGCGTCTAAGCTACCGTAAGATAATGCTGTCCAGCGATCCAGCTCTAAGTGGGCTCGATTCATAGCTGCTGCTTTATTTTGGGCCTGCTTTAGCATAACTTTTCCGGTAACAATCACGCCGCTTAAAAAAACTACACCAATGCCGACTATAACTGAAGCAACAATTACCTCAATTAAGGTAAAGGAATTTTTTTCCTTAATTTGCATATACCCGTTTTTATCTTATCTAATTCTGAACCGGCATAACCGTAATAATCAGGTTACGGGCAGTATTGCCGCCTTCATCCAGAGGGCTGATTATAATCAAAGATGTATTATTTAACCACTCGATTCTAAAATCCATTCTATTAGGAAATTCGCCCCCGAAATCTTCCGGCCTAAGATAAGCACTGCCGGTTATAGTGGGGTCACTGGGAGTGTAGACTCCTATTCCGCCTTGAAAAGGAATAGTCATAACCGCTTCGTTGCCTCTTGGCTGGCCATTAACTAATAAACGGGTAAAAACTTTCCCGCCCTTAAATTCTTCATAAGCATAGCCGCTCCATCTACCGCCTATACCCAAGGCCTGACATACGGTTGCTATAGGCAAAAATTCAGCTTTACCTACCACGCGAATTGTCCAGGTCACAAAAATACCTGTATATTTTTGATACTCTCTGCCTATTCCTCCTTGGCCTCTGAAATTAACGGTTGTCTCTAATATCGGCTCAAACTCAAAAGGAGCACCCAATCTACTTTGTGTTATGGGTTTTCCGCCAACCATCAAACAAGCCTCTGCACATGCCTTGGCTGAAGAAGGATATCTTGAAAAGGTAAACTCAGGGTAGACTGTTAAGCCATAGCTCACCTCTCCTTGGCCTATTTCTTGTATTACTACCGGAGCCAGAGAAGGCCTTGTGTCGGCTGCAGCCGGAGAAACAGAAACAGCAGCTAAAAAAATAATGCTTAGAATAAAATACATAAATTTCATTTTTTCCCTCCTTTTTTTAACCTTTAAATTTATTTGTAAAACAACTGTCATAACTGCTCTTACTAAAAAATTATCCTCCTCCTTCATCTTTACTATAAACTAAGGATTTTTCCTTAGCCATAGTTATGAACAGGTATAGCAGTGGTAATAGCTTACCAAAGTATGAGCCTTATCAGTTTAAACTAAGCTAATACGATTAAAATGCTTAACCTAACTATGTACAATAATATTATATCATTAAAAGGTGCAGTTCCTTAAAAAAACAGAACTACCCTCTTGCTGAAACCAAGCTATTAATAGCAAACCTTTTTACTTAAGCCGGCCTATTACTGAACCGGCATAATCGTAATAATCAGGTTCCGGCTAGTATTGCCGGTAATGCCACCTGGACCGTCCAGGGGACTGGTTATGGTCAAAGATGTATGGTTCAGCCAGGAGACTTCAAAATTCATTGTATTCGGAAACCTACCTCCCGGAAAATCTTTCGCCCTGATATAAGCGCTTCCGGTAATAGTAGGGTCACTGGGAGTATAGACCCCTATTCCGCCTTGAAAAGGAATAGTCATAATAGCAAGATTACCTTGTTGCGTACCATTAACAGTAAGCCGAGTTTCAACTTCCCCGCCTATAAATTCCTCATACACATAGCCATGCCAGTTACCAGCACCTAATACCTGGCATACACCCTTACGATCACCTGTCCATAAAGGCATAAACTCAGCACTACCGATTACACGTATGGTCCAAGTAATAAACATAGCTGTATTTTCTCGATACTCTGTTCCTATACCATTGACGCCAGTAAAATTAACAGTTGTGCTCAGTATCGGCTCGTAACTAAAAGGAGCACCAAAAACTGCTGCCTCAATGGGTTGACCTTCTACTGCATTACACTTATCTACACAGCGCTGTTCACCGCCAGAGTACCTGGAAAACCTATCAAAGAAAGGATAAACGGTCTTAGAATAAGTTACTACTCCTGCTCCCATTTCCTGTATTACTAACGGGGGCAAAGAAGGTCTGGTAGCTGCTGTAGCGGTAAAAGTAAAAGATACCACCAGCAAAAGAACACTTAAGCCAATTACAATACTTTTCATTATCCACCTCCCTTATACGTTTAAACAAATTAATTAATCTCTCTAATCTATATTTACTCCCTCGTCCTGGTCACATAAAAATGCATGTTCAGCACTTTCATGGTTAAGGTGACATTCGGAACACTAGGGATAAAATATTCTAACCGCATACGATAAGTTTTTCCCGGAGTTAATTCTCCGGCATCGATATTGGTGCCGGCAAAAATAGTAAAAGCATTGGTAAAATCCTTTTGATGAAGCATACTGGAATGTTCCTGTATAACTTCTTCTTCACCGGCAGCGTTAAATCCATAAAGCATAGCCCGTGTGAAAAAATAAGCTTGATTAGCCCCAATAAGCGGTATGTCGGGATTCTCTGAATTAACCTCCCAAAAAATCGCAAAGGATTCCCCGCTCTTAGGCACAAATTCATAAAAAAAGTCTCCATCAATTTCGCTATAGCAAGCAGTGCAATCCCATTCAGTCGGCTCACCGGCAAGGCATGCCTCAGCCATTATTAGCAGCTGGCCGCAAAAGCCTGAATCTAAAGAGTGTGTAGCACATGTTGCATCGTCGCCACTAACAGCATTTTTACCTAAGCCTATTTCTCCGCAACAATAATGCTCTGGTTCAGGCAATTGAAAATCAGGTAAAGTTCCGATTTCATCATCCCAATCCAATACGCCCTTAAGGTCTGGATCTGACCTTTCATCGCATGACCTAGGGCTACAGTTCTCTTGGAAACTGAAACCTGTTCCGCTGCATTCCTGGGGAGTTCCATCAGGCCATGTATCAGGACAACATATATTAGCCTCACAACAACTAACTTCTTTTAAACACCTTTCTAAATCTTGGGTATAAGTTATGCACTCACCAGTATAATCCCTAAAATCGTCATCCGGCACATATTGATAGCAAGTTGGGATCGGATCCGGCGGGTCCGGCGGGTCTGGATCCGGGTCCGGGTCTCCGCCACCGACATTATCGCAATCAAACCAACCATCAGCAACTTTATCATCAATATCCTTTAGCTTAACGCACTTTTTATCACTGTCTTTAACAAGACAATGCTTATTGGGTTTATTGCAAGGACTATCCGTACAGGCAAAACAGGCTGGGTCACCGGCAGGTATCATTAAAAGGCCGGCTAGCTTTTTATCTGTATTTAGAGAACTCTGCTGTTGAGGAGGGATAAAATCTGCCGGACAACTATCACCGGTAAGAACATCAGTAGGGTCTTTGTAATAATCATCTGAGGTGCTGGCTACATCCTTAAAAAATCTTTCCCTATAGTACCCACTCAATGTAGGACTGCCATCCGGCCTACATCCGCTAAAAACAGGAAAAATATCGGGATCAGTACAATGCCATTCACCTGTTATAGGAGGAAACCTCTCACACCTTGCATCATCATTATCACTGGTGCCTGGATTAGGGTCAGTATTAGGACAACCTCTTGGTTGAGCCCCGTCAATAGGCCCAAGTGGTGTTTGGGTAGGAGGTACAGCATTAGTATCACCGTCAAGATAACTGCAGTCATTAAATTCAGTCCAGTCACCAGGCTGCATGTCAGTCTCACTACAAGTAAAAGGCGTACGCTCACAACCATACCTGGCATTATGGTCTGCGGTGCATTTATACTTCTTTTCATATCTACTAGCAGGGTCTTCTACCAAGCAACAATCCGGGCATTGCCCTTGCGTTGTCAAAGTTATACATCTTGAGCACTGAGCACTCATATCAAGAAGATGTTGAACATCACAAGGGACAGTACCTAGGATGACATCGCCAACTGCAACCCAAGATATCTCATCACTGCTTTCATCACGCGCAATCCGGGCAATACTTGCAGTCCTTCTGGCATAAACAAATTGGGTGATAATTGTAAAAAATAAAAGTACTAGGATTATCCTAAACCATAGTAATTTCTTCATAATAATACCTTCCCCCCTCAATGTTAGCCTTTTACCAAAAATCACAAGTTTGGCCTATCCTACCTCTAATTTCAGTTACAAACATCTGCTCATTAGCACAAAGACCTTCATCGTGCCGGGTAGCAGTTGCATTAAACCCTCCAGTTACGCTCGCTGTAATAGTATAATCAAAAAACTTGTCATCAATATTAATGCCTAAGTTCAGCTTAATCGATTGCTTACTGCATGGATCACAGATATAATATACACCCATATTATCCAGCTTGTGCCTCTTTTGGGCATTATAAATACTAACCAATGTTAAACTGGCGATTTTACCCTTACTCCTTTCAATAGAACCCTGATAAGAAGGCACTGCGAAGGATAGTACAATACCCATAATTACCAGCACCACCATTATCTCTAATAGAGAAAAGGTTTGCCTTTTTATTGTATTTATGGCTTTTTTTTTCACGCGCCTCCCTCATTAATTTATACCATATTTATATATATTATTCAATTTCCCGGTATCCGGATAATTATAGAAAATAAAAGCGTTTTCAGTTTTTTCTCCCAGCATTCCAGCTTTCCAGGCTGTATTTATCCGCGAGCAGGCGGTTAACTTGCTTTCTTTCTGCAAAATCAATACCTTTGGCTTTAATCTTGAGCCCAAAACTAAGCTTAAAGCTTCTTGCCAGTAAAGAACGTAAATAGCTAAATTTAGTTTTCTCACCCAGAACCTTATCTAAACAAGTAGTTTTTTGCTTTAGATCCTCGGTTTGCTTTATAGATTCCCGTATCATTTTAAAATTTAACCTTTGAGGTATACTGCCCTGCTGGAAAATAATATTTCTCTTCCTCCTTTGAGCATTACCGCCTATTTTTTTATCCTTTATCAGCAAATCAAAATGCTGATAACTTAAAAAGCAAAAGTTGCTGTATAGGCCTAAGGTTTTTTGAGTTAATTTTAAGCTCTTATTTTTAGAATAACTCCCCTTTATTTTATCACCGGCAAAATGAGCCTCTAAGCCCAAACAGGAATAGAAACGCTTAAGCCAAGAACAAATTATTCGGTAAGAATCTTTAACTGATTTGGGTAGACTTAAGTCTTCTAAAGAACAAACTAAACTGTAGGTAATTTCCTGGTCATGAAGGATAGCTGAACCTCCGGTGCTTCTTCTTACAAAGGGAAGGGTATTTTTGCTGGTTAAAACATCCTGGGGTTTTTGGTTATAACCCAGAGAAATAAACGGCTGAGCCCAGCCATATATTCTTAAGGTGGGGGTGTTGTTCTGATAATAGTTTAAATGCAAGGCCTCATCAAGGGCCATATTATAATAGCCTTCGCCTTTTTTATCTAAAATCAGTCTCCAGACTTTTCCCATTTTAAGTTAGGGAATCTTGCTGCTTTGACCTCATCAATTCTTTTTACTGAAACCGAGTGAGGTGCAGTTTTGACTTTGGCTAAATCCTGGTCTATCTCCTTATCTATATCTCTCATGGCTTTAATGAAATAATCCAAAGCCTGCTTGCTTTCAGTTTCTGTAGGTTCTATCATTAAAGCTTCAGCAACAATTAAGGGAAAATACATTGTCGGGGGATGGATACCAAAGTCAATTAACCTCTTGGCAATATCCAGGCTTGAAGCTCCCCGCTCTTTTTGCTTTTGACAGCTGAACACAACTTCATGTAGACACCTTTTAGGGTAAGCTACCTCATATTGATTCTTTAACTTTTCCTTTATATAATTAGCATTTAAAGTCGACACCTGGGCTACCCTTAACAAGCCTTGTTCTCCTAAGCGCAAGATATAGGCATAAGCTCTTACCAAGACAAGAAAATTGCCGTAAAATCCTTTTAAGCGGCCGATAGAATTTTTCACCTGGTAATTCAGGTAAAATTTGTCTCCCCTTTTATCTATCAAGGGAAAGGGCAAAAAATCCTCTAAGGTATCTCCTGCTCCTACTGCGCCGGCACCCGGGCCGCCGCAGCCGTGAGGTGTAGAAAAAGTCTTATGCAGATTTAAGTGGATAACATCAAACCCCATCAAAGAAGGATTAGTAACGCCTAGCAGAGGGTTGAAATTAGCTCCGTCATAATAAAGCAAACCACCTTTTTTATGAACAATATCTCTTATCTCTAGAATATTCTCCTCAAATAACCCTAAAGTATTGGGGTTGGTAAGCATTATTGCTGCTACTTTATCGTCGACAATCTCTTTCAATCTGTTAATATTTACCAAACCGTCCTTAGTGCTTTCAACTGTCAATACTTGATAACCGCACATACTGGCTGTAGCCGGATTAGTTCCGTGAGCGGAATCCGGAATAATAACTTTAGTTTTTTGATTGTTGTTTATCCGGTGAAATTTGCGAATCATCAGGAGCCCGGCTAACTCACCTTGGGCCCCGCTTGAAGGCTGAAAAGTAAACCTCTTCATCCCGGTAATTACACTTAAGGCTTGGGATAAATTATAAATAAGCTCTAAAGCACCTTGAATACAATCTGCGTTCTGGTAAGGATGGATATCAGTAAATCCGGCTAGAGAAGCTAAATACTCGTTAAGTTTAGGATTATATTTCATAGTGCAGGAGCCTAAGGGGTAAAAATTGCTATCAACAGAAAAATTTGAACTGCTTAAACTAGTATAATGCCGAATTACTTCCAACTCCCCCAGGTTAGGTAAAGGTAGGTTCTCTCTTAGACAACTTTTAGGAATAACTTTATCCAGCTCAGCTAAAGGAGTATCCGGCTGGTTTATGTAATTAGTATTTTTTGAATTGCTGTTTTTGTCAAATATTTGTAGTTTCTCCATGCAACACCTCAGCCAAAGTTTCAATAAAATTGTCAATATCTGCTTTAGTCTTCTTTTCAGTGCAACAGCTTAAAATAGCATTTTTATGTTTAGGAAATATCCTACCTACAAAATAGCCGGCAATAATATTCTTTTCATAAAGTTTCGCTATAACTGCGGCCGCATCCTGCACTTCCCAGATAAATTCATTAAATATTTGCTTAGAGTAAGGAATCTTTATACCCCTAATTTCTTTTAGGCGCTGGTAAAGATACTGTGTATTCTGAAAAGAGCTCAAAGCCACATTTTTCATTCCCTGTTGGCCCATCAACGAAAGATACACAGCTGCCCCGATTGCGTTTAAGGAGTGGTTGGAACAAATATTACTGGTAGCTTTTTCTCTTCTTATGTGCTGCTCCCGGGTTTGTAAAGTAAGGCAATAAGCCGGTTTAGTTTCTTTATCGGTAGTTTTTCCCACAATTCTTCCCGGAATTTGTCTTGTGTACTTCTTCCTAGCTGCCAAAAACCCCAATGACGGCCCGCCAAAACTTAAACTCCCCCCCAAAGGCTGGCCATCTCCGCAAACAATATCTACTCCTAATTCAGCCGGTTCTTTGAGAATAGCTAATGACATAGGGTTAGTCACCATAATCGTTATGGCGCCGTAACTAGCTACCGTATTAGATACCCGCTCTACATTTTCAACCAGTCCGAAAAAATTAGGGCTCTGCAAACAGCAACAAACAACATCATCATCTAAGTATCTCTCTAGAACATCTTTTTCTAAAATGCCCTTATCCGCAACTTTTACCTGCTGGATAGTAAAATCAAAACCGCTTAAATAAGTATTTAAAGTCTCTTTGTATTCGGGATGCAAATATTCAGCGACAAGAACCTTTTTTCTTTTAGTCATTCTTAAGGCCATAAGTACTGCTTCGGCTAAACTGGATGCACCGTCAAACATAGAGGCGTTAGAAACATCCATGCCTGTTAAAAGACAGATGTAACTTTGATACTCATAGATGGCCTGTAATATTCCTTGCGAACATTCAGCCTGATAGGGAGTGTAGGCAGTAAGAAACTGCGGCTGAGAGAGCATGTAGGGCAAAGCCGCCGGTATATAATGGTCGTAACAGCCTGCGCCTAAGAAAGAATTATATTTATCAAGAGTAATGTTTTTAGCTGCCAGTTCCTCTATTCTTTTCTTGACATCAAATTCGCTGCCACCCCTTGCTAAATCTAAAGGTTTTTTTAATCTTAACGAGGAAGGAATTTGAGCATATAACTCCTCCAGAGAACTCAAACCTACAACTTTAAGCATTTCTTCGATATCTTGGAGAGTATGGGGAATATAAGGCATAATATACTGCTTAAAAGTTTATAATCTGTAAAGCCTCAATGGCTTTCCTTGGCTATCAGTTCCCGGTAAGTACTCTCATCCATAAGGCTATTGAGCTCTGAATGATTTGTAATTTTAAGTTTAACCAGCCAGCCTTTATCATAAGGCGACTCATTTATCCACTGAGGATTATCAACCAAATCGCTGTTGACCTCAACTATTTCTCCGCTCAAAGGCACATATAATTCGCTAGCTGTTTTTGTAGATTCAATAGTGCCTAGCTGTTCAGATTTCTGCAACTTTGCTCCTGGCTGCGGTAATTCAATAAAAACTATATCTCCCAGCTGCTTCTGGGCGTAATCGGTTATGCCTATCGTCGCTATAGCCGCATCTTCTTTGACCCACTCGTGGGATTTAGAGAATTTTAGCATTTTATCACACCTCTTTTTTTGACTTTGTGTTTATTTTAACAAAAGGATATTTAGCTATCTTTGCCTTATAAAACTTTTTTCTTATCTGAATTTCAATTGTTTTCCCGGTGGCTGCGTATTCGGATAATACGTAGGCCATACCGATAAATTTATTCAAGTTCGGAGAAAATGTTCCGCTGCAAACTTCTCCTATTTTATTTCTTCCCAGATACAACCCATAACCCTGACGGGCAAGAGCCTTCTCATCCATTATAAAACCGACTCTTATTTTCTTTAAGCCTTTATTTTTTATTCCTACAATTTCCTCCTTAGCAATAAAGTCTTTATTTGATTTTACTGCCCAACCTAAAGAAGCTTCATAGGGATTAGTCTCCTCATTAATCTCATGCCCATATAAAGGGTATCCGGCTTCTATTCTTAAAATGTCTCTTGAGCCTAGACCGCAGGAAATAAGGCCAAAGCCTTCCCCTTCCTGGATAAGCCTATCCCAAAAATACGGGGCATCTTTTGACTCAATATATATTTCAAACCCATCTTCACCGGTATAGCCGCTGCGGGATATAAGAACCTGCCGATGGTCAATTTCTTTTTTAGTAAAAAACATATAATCTAAGCTGGCAATCTTTTCGCCAAAAACCCTGGCTATTACTCTAGATGAGCTCGGCCCTTGAATAGAAATAAGGGCTGTTTCTTCACTTTTATCGATGAGCTCAACGCCCTGTTCCTTATTGTCTCTTAGCCAAGAAACCACTTTATCTTTATTGGAAGAATTTACAACACATAATAAGCTCTCATCGCAATAATAACACATAAAATCATCAATAATACCCCCGGAGGTATTCAAAAAAAGATTATACTGCATCTGGCCCGGAGCTATCAAGGAAATATCGTTAGGAGTGAGTTTTTGCAGGAATTTGAAAGCTCCCTTCCCTTTTATTTCTATTTCACCCATGTGAGAGGCATCAAACAAACCGCAATTTAGGCGCACCTGTTTTGCCTCTTTGAGCATACTGCCATAATCTAGAGGCAAGGCCCATCCTGCAAAATCAATTATCCGGCCTTTATTTTGAAGGTGTTTTTGGTAAAGCGGAGTTTTTCTTGATTCCATATTCCTATTTTTAGTCAAATCATAATCTCAACTCCTGCAAAAATTTAGGATATATTTTACCATACAATATTATAAATGTAAGAATAAATTTCCTAAAATGCCGGGCCACGCTAAAGCGTAACTAATACTCCTACCCGCCCAGCGCCTTCTCGAGCTTTCTGATATCGGGGTAAACCCTATTAAGGTATAAATTAATTATATTATATTATCCTATATTTAAAATGAAAGAAAGGGTTCTAGAAGGAGTCTTTGTTCGACGGTAAGAGAAAAAAGGCTGCCTTGAACAAAAACTGCAAATATTTACATCAAAAATGTTCTTTTGTCTTATCCCCTTTTTAATCAAAGCGGTTTTAGCAAAACCAACCGCATCAAAATAGATCTTAGCGTCCCGCAGCTTTAAAAAAGGCTTAAAAGCCTTATGCTCTAAAAATTCTCTCCCTACCTCAAAACAGCATTGACGCAAACCTACACCCAGAACGATTTTGAATGAACCCAGCTGGTAAGGAATTTTACCCAATATACCTTTTTGGGCTGAACGCCAGCCCAGATGTAAAATACCTATTATACCTTTATCAGCTTGAGAGAAAAAAATTGGCAAACAATCTGCAGTTTTAACTACTAAAACATTATTTTTGGTCTTTGTAAAAAGGGCATCTCCGCTATATACCCCCGGTCTATCTAGGCAATGGATTTTTGCCGAATGCAGTTGGCTCATGTAGCTAACCGCCGGCTTAAACTTCAAAAAGGAAAGGACGTTGTGGACGTCTTGAGGAAGGATACCTTCTAAATTCGACTTACTAAACCCGCAGACTACAGAAGAAAAAAATAAATCTTCTATCAGAAAATAACTTTTTTGTTCAACCAGTCTCACTTATCCGGACTATCTTATCTCTCTGTTTTGCACCCTTAATAATAGTTATATTGCCTTTTTTCGTATTATAATACCTAGCTAAAATCTCAATTAACTTCCTGTTGGCTCTGCCGTCAATCGCCGGCTCACTAAAGTATACTTTCAAACCATCTTCAAAGGATTCGACTTTTTCTTTTTTAGCCCGAGGCACTGCTCTCACTCTTACTGTCATCATTTTCAATAGAGCTTAGCTTAAAAGCTATTTTTTCTGCTCTCTTTGTTACTTCTTCATATTTGGAGTAAGCGCTTCTTATGTGCGAACCTAAAATATTATGCTCCCGTATAAACACCAACATATCTTTCTCGAGCCTTTTCAAATTATCATAAATCTGCTTTGCTCTTTTTCCTATCTTTAAAGCCTGGAATCCCACAAAAATTGTCCGTAAATATGCGTATAAGGTATTCGGCCCGACAATAAACACTTTTTTCTGATGAGCAAACTCCAGCAGCACAGTCTCGGTGATTATAAAATAATAAACCGCCTCTGAAGGCACATACATAAGAGAAAAGTCAACTGTCCCTTCGTCAGGATAAATATAACTAGAAGTTTCTGTGATGCGTTTTTTTATGCTGTCAATAAAAATACGGCGCTTGGCATCTTTTTGGTCTTGGGAAGCGTCAAGGTAATTCTTAAAAACCTCGTTTGAAAATTTAGCATCCACGGGCACAAGGCCTGAAGGAAGCTTAATCACAAAATCTATCCTTTTACCGTCTTTGAACGTGTATTGAGAAATTATTGCCTCTTTAGGTAAAATATCTCTCAGCAAGTTTTCTAGAATACTTTCTCCTACTATCCCTCTTGCTTTGGTCGGCTTTAAAATATCATGAAATGATTTAGTCAGTTCTAGAATTTGGCGGCTTTCTTTATCCAGGCCGCCAATTTTCTCATAGAGTTTAGCCAGGCTATCGGAAACGCCTTGTGAAGAATCAAAAATTCTTTTGGTGAACTCCTGCTGCAGAGAATCCAGCTTATTATGAAGAATGATATCGTCTTTGCCTCTATTAGACCTGAAAATAAGAATGTTGAGGATAATCAAAATAATCGCTAAGATTGCAAAAAGAAGATATGTTGTCATGAAAGTAAAATTACTTTTTTTTAAAGATAAGTTTTTGTCTTCTTGTAAATATCTTGAGGTTCGGGCATTCTGCCTTCACCATAAATGCCGCAGGCAAGTTCGCCTTTTTGAGGTTTGAGAATAATATACTTTGGGGATATATTTGCGCCTATGGCGGATAATTTCTTCACATTTTCCTGAATAATAGGATTCTTCCACATGTTTTCGTTCATGGCCGGGGCAAGGATAACCTTGGTATCCTTAGGTAAAGCACAAACCACAGTGGTAAGAAGGTTATCACATAGGCCTTGGGCTAATTTAGAGAGAGTATTAGCGGAAAGAGGCGCAATCAGGCAAAAATCAGCCCACTGAGAAAGTGCAATGTGCTGAGTATTCTCCTCTTCCAAAATCTGGAACATATCAATATAAACGGGGTTCTTCGAAAGATTCTGGAATACAAGGGGAGTGACAAACTTCGCAGCTGCCTCAGTCATCATTACCTTAACTGAAAAACCGCCTTTAATAAAAAGACGCACCAACTCACAGGTTTTGTAAGACGCAATGCCTCCGCATATGCCAATTAAAACATTCTTACTCGCTCTTTTTTTGCCCATGATAAGCCTTATTCTAATCTAAGAGGCCGTAATTGTAAACTTTAATTTTATTATTTTGAGAAAGGTTAACTATTTTGTGGATAGTAGTAAAAAGGGCCTGTTTGGACCTAATGAGTTTTACCTTTTTGTCTTTATCAATTAAAAAAGCTCGGTAGGCTTTGCTTAAATCATCTAAAGCATTGGCCACCACATAATCAGATTTATTACTTTTAAGACTAGCATAGGCTGCTTCAATTAACCCTTCACGTTTAGTTTCAAGCTTAAATTGAATAAGTAAAGATTTTTTTGCCAAAGACCTTATAGATTTTATTATCTTCGGGACAGGGACCAATTTTAAAGTAATTTGTTTTTTCCCGGAAGCAATCTTTCCGCTTTTAGAATTCTTAAGTTTATAGTCGCTTACAGCGGCAGTATGGATTATTACATCAAAATATTCCTGCTTTAGAAGTTTATTAATTGCCTTCTTGAATTCATCAAAATATTGATAAGTGATAACCTGCCTATCTCTTATCTCATCCAGGCAGTGAGAATTCACTAAAAGTTTAACTTTATGCCCATTTTTTTTAAACTCTTTGGCTAAATAAAGTCCGGTCTTACCGGTAAAACGGTTAGTAAGAATTCTCACAGCATCGATTTTTACCCAAGTCGCTCCGGCAGTAATTAAAATTTTCATTTTAGATTTTTTTAATAATAAGTTTTGTTTTTTTGCCCGGCGATATTTTAAAATAGTTTTTAGCGCTTTCTCCCTTTAGTGAAACTTCTAAATAGCCAAAACTGCCCTCAATGAAAAATGGTTCATTTGGCCTATTTTTGACGTAAGATCCGCTTAGGGTTTTAATTTTCTTCCCGGCTAAAGTAGCCCTAAATTTTTTACCCTTTAGAAACTTTTGCAGAAAACTTTTTTCTATGTTAGTAACCAGATTGCCGAATTTATCTATATAAATAACTTCTCCCTCCAGAAACCTTCTCTTTTCTTTAGGCAAAACAAAATCAAGCTTTTTTATTCTTTCAATGGCCTTACCTAAATGAGAAAAATAAACGCCTCCGCAAAGATGAGCGGCTACCGGAGCAAAGATATCCCGGCCCTGGAACGTAGATGATATATTTTTTAAGAAAAAACGTTTGTCATTTAATTCTATCATTTTCTTAATTCCGTCAGCTTCGGCAGCCGGCCATAAAACGCCGTTGTCGGGGCCGAGGAAATAATAGTTCTTTGTTTTTATGGCAATCGCTGCTCGCGATGAGCCAACCCCGGGGTCAACTACCACCAAAAAGACCATACCCTTGGGAAAGTAAGAAAAACTTGTCCGCAAAACAAAAGCTGCCTCGTTTATCTTATGCGATTTTATCCTATGAGTGATATCTATCAATTTTACTCTCGGATTAATTGTTAAGATAACTCCTTTAACTACTCCGACATAATTATCATTTAGGCCGAAATCAGTAAGTAAAGCAACTGTATTCTTCATCCTAATAGCCCGCCTGTTTCCTTTACATAAATCTCTGTATTTTTAATAATTTTATTCATCATATCAACAACCTTAGCCGGATGTCTTCCTATGGCAGTTTCTGCGGATAAAAGTAGATGCGTTGCTCCGTCTAAAATCGCATTAGCCACATCACTGACTTCGGCCCTGGTAGGTGAAGGGCGCTCAATCATACTATCAAGCATCTGGGTAGCCACAACAACCGGTTTTTGTTTTATACGGCACATTTTAACAATTTCTTTTTGAATTACCGGAACCTTATAAATAGGTACACAAATCCCTAAGTCACCCCGGGCAACAATGATGCCATCACAAGAATCAATAATCTCCTCAAGATTTTTAAGAGCATCTCTGCTTTCAATTTTAGCGATTATCTTACATCCGGGATGTCTGGGTTTAATTAATTCTTTAAGCAGCCGTAAATCCTCGGCGCTGTTAACAAAAGACTGGGCGATATAATCTAATTTTTCACCTATGCCAATATTTAAATCTTTTTTATCCTTTTCAGTCAAAGCCTCAAATTCTAACTTTGCTTGGGGTATATTTATGCCTTTGTGGCTTTGTAATAAACCCGGGGTAATAATCTTTAGTTTTATATGCTTTTTGCCAACTGATTTTACCTCTAAGACTATCCTCCCGTCATCAACGTAAATCAAAAATCCCGGTTTTATTCTTTTTAGTGAGCCGAGATAATCAAAAGAGACTTCCCGCTCGCTGCCGACTATATCCTGCTGGGTAAAATAAATATAACGGCTTTTTTTTAACTGCAAGGGTTCATTTAACCTGCCGACCCTTATGCGATACCCTTCTAAATCCTGCATTATCTTTATCGAGCGCCTCATCTTCGCATTAAGAGCCCGAATAAGTGAGATTTTTTCTAAATGTTCTTTAGAGGTGCCGTGAGAAAAATTAAGACGGACACAATCGAGCCCGCTAGTTATCATTTTGCGCAGGATAGCCTCATTGCTGCTTGAAGGGCCTAAGGTAGCGATAATTTTTGTTACGGGTATCATATCTCTCTTTTTCGGGTCGAAGATAAAACCAGCATCCTTAATGATTCTTTATCCTTCATATCCATCCAGTGTTTATAGAAATTATGCTCGCGCACTATCTGGGCAATTGCCATTAAAACCCGCAAGTGAAAATTTCTTACATCTTGAGAGCCAACCAGCACAAATGCAATATGTACCGGCTCTTCGTTAAGCGAAAAGGGTATACCGGGCCGTGACCTTGCTAAAATCATCTCAAACTTATTGGCTCCCGGCACAACGATATGCGGAATAGCCAGGCCTTTTTCAATAACCGTGTGTGATTCTTGCTCTCGTTTTAACAACAGATTTTTTATTTGGGCCGCATCTATGTTAATTCGCTCAGATAAAACTTCACTAACCTGAGTAAAAAACTCATCCCTGCTCATTGGCTCCTCTATGTCCAACACCGGACAATTCTCAATCAAATGGTCAAACCTGTCCTTTACTATATTATCCCGTTTATGAAGAATATCTTTTAATTCTTTCTCTAAAGAAGTATCAACAAACTCTTTAGCCGTAATTCTCTCTACTAAATGCATAAGGGCCGATTGTCTTTTTATCTTACGGGCTGAGAATAAAAACCAAACAAAGCTGACCATTGCAAAACAGCTACTTATAATAAGCGAGACCTTACCCATTTTAAAGATTAAAAAACTATAACTGATTAAGGCGAAAATCTGCAGCCAGGGATAAAAAGGCGTGCGAAATGTAGGCCGGTAATTTATTATCTTGCTTTCGCGCATTATAATAACCGAAAGGTTAACAAACATAAAAAGGATAATCATAAGGGTCGAAGCAATCTTTACTAAATCTTTAAGGTCTAAAAAAAGAATCAAAAGAAACATAAACAATCCTGTGACAATTACAGATAAAAAAGGAGTATTAAACTTCTTTGATAAAGAAGAAAACTTAGAAGGGAGTAAGCCATCTTTGGCCATAGCAAAAGGTATCCGCGAAGACGCGAATATACCGGCATTGGCAGTGCTAATAAAAGCGATAGCGGCCGCTAATGATAACACTACAGCAAAGCTAACCCCTCCTAGCTTGAAAGCGCCGTGAGTCAAAGGTGTAAAGGTTGATACAAGTTCATGAGACGGTAAAATTCCAACTGTAACTGCTATGCATAAACAATACAATACTTGCACGACAAAAAAAGCCAAAAACATACCCGTGGGAATAGTCTTGGAAGGATGCTTTGTATCTTCAGCAATAGATGCCACTTTAGTGAGCCCCCCGTAGGAAATGAATACCAGGCCAACTACGGAAAGAAATGCTCCTTTACCTTGAGGCAAGAAAGGCTTAAAATTCTGCCAGGAAATATTCCTTACACCTAGAAAAACGTAGGTTGCGCATACCAAGAGTAGAAAAACAACCATCAGGTTCTGGATACGAGCGCTTAATTTAACGCTAAAAATATTTATGATTACGAAAAGGACACAAAAAGAAGCAGCAACAAGTTTTACCTGAAAATAATCAAAAGAAGGCGAAAAATACTCTAAAAATAACCCTATACCCACCAAAGCAAAAGCACTTTTTAAAGCCAGCGAAAACCAGCTAGCCAAACCGCTAAATATCCCCAAAAACGGCCCAAAACTTCTCTCAATAAAAAAATAGGTCCCTCCGGCCTTAGGCATGGCAGTAATTAACTCTGATTTGCTTAAAATTGAAGGAATCATCAACAATCCGGCAAGAAAATAAGCTACAACTATAGAAGGCCCAGTTTGCCTATAAGCAATAGCCGGAAGTATGAATAACCCCGATGAAATCATAGTCCCGGTTGCCATACAGAAAATATCCCATAAACCAAGCTTTTCTTGAACTTTCATAATGTAAAAATCATACCATAATTTAAAAAAAGCTCAAAGTATAAAAGAATTACCTGCCTGCTGTGTAGTTCTTCACAGTTTCAGTAACAAGAAAGCAAAGATATGCAATAACAATTTTTGAGGAGGCTCTGAGGCCTTAAAAGCAAGGTATCCAGACCGAAGGGATGGATTTTTAAGGCCGAAGCGCCAGGCAAAAGTCCTGCCTGCTGCCGGCAGGCAGGACTTTTGGGTCCCAGAAAATTGTTAATGTATATCCATGGTCTTTTATCAAATGTTACCGAAATTCTGAAGTTGTACACGGTAGGCAGGCCTGGCTGTTGACAGCTTATACTGGCCTTACCGGCAAAGCCCTTGGAAAGGGCAATATCGACAACGCCTATCATGCCGGTCAGCCTCAAAAGGACAATTTAAATCAAATAATTCAGTAAATATTGCCGAAAGGGCCTCTAAGCATACTTGCATGATATCGTCTTTTTTGGAAAGATCGGATTCTGAAAAAAGTGCTTTTCTCTGCAGTTTACGGATATTATATAATTCAGCGTTTGCGCAAATGCGAGGATAATCTTTTAAAACAAGATGATAATAAATAGGTAATTGAAAAGACTTAATATTATTTTTTATCGCATCCCGGCTCATTGCCATATTTTTTAGGGCCGCGAAGCTCTTAGGTGCATAATTTGAGCCTCCGGTTTTATAATCGATGATTAAAATGCTGCCGTCGGAAAGTTCATCAATCCTGTCTACGGTATATCGAAAGTCAATTACATCCTCATTAAACTTTATCTGGCCCCTACGTCTTTCTTCAAGGCAGATAATTTTAGCCACTTCACGCTGGGCTTCCATTTCTAAAAACTTCTCAAGCCGGGCCCTGATTATTCCTTTCAGCAAAAATGAATCTGATTTCATACGCCTTACAATCTCTTTATCAAACTTATTATCCATCAATTTAAAAAAGCGCTTCTTAAAATTAGAATCTATCACGGGTTTCTGACCCTTAAATATTCCGAATGCCTCTTCTAACAGCTCATGGATAAAAGTCCCTATACCGGCAGCATCCGGACCCTCGAGCAAATCCTGGCTTTCCTTGAGGCCCAAAACATACTGAAAATAAAACTGCTGCGGACAAGCTAGATAAGTATTGATGCGGCTGGCAGAGTAAATCGATTCTTTTAAAAATCGTAATATTTCAGGAGTCTTTTTAACCTGCGATACTCCCACCTTAACATTTACTGAAAAATATGCTTTATAAGGCTTGATTACCTCTAACCTGTTTTGCTGTTTTTGTTTCTGCCACAGCAACCCTTCGATAAATCTACTCTTTTCTTTTTTTTGATTCTCTTCATAGATAAGATGCGTATTTTTTGCGCTAGATATAAGCCGCATAAACTGATACCTTTGTATTTCTTCTTCTTTCTCTAATCTGTTTAAGCCCAGACTCAACATAACCTCTCTGGGTATTAAGGGTTCATAAATTTTAAGTTTAGGAAAAACTGATTCGTTAGCATCCATTATAATCACATTATCAAAATTCAAAGAGCGCGTCTCCAGCAACCCCAATATTTGAGTTCCTTTTAAAGGAGACCCTTGAAAAGAAATAATCTCGCTTTGTAATTTCTGTTCGAAAACCTCCCAAATTTCAACACCGCTAAAGATTTCCTCACCGAATGAACAACTCCTAAACTCTTCTCCTATAAGGCGTAGTTTATCAATAACCTTAAAGTTAAAAGGAAAATTCAATATTAGGCTTTTGTCGATTAAAACATCAAGTAAAATCCCTAGTCTTTCGGCAAATATCTTAAAAGTATCTATATTCTCCCATATCTCAAAAAGCACCTCATGCAGCTTAAGCAGCACTTCTTTGCATTCATCAAGGCTGATTTCTATTTCCATATTATTAAGAATTTCTGCGGAACGCAGATAAATCTTTTCTTCCTGCTCTATTTCCTTTAACCCTAAAAATAAACTTCCGCCCACTGAACTCTCTTCACTGCCTTGCAGCAATTCTTCTATTTTATGCACAATTATACGCGTAATTCGCTGGTCCCTGAATAATTTCAAATTCTTAATTAAAGGCTGCCTTAAAACACTTAAATAGTCTTTTGTGTAATATTTATTGCCCTTTTTGCTCTTCTGAACTCTTCCTAAAGCACCAAATAAAGCATAAAATGAGCTTCTTTTTAATGGGTAGCCCATTGAAACATTAAATTCTTCTAATTCGCAAGAAACTTCTGTAAGCAAAGGAATAATAGTTTCCGGCCTGGGCACGACTATTACAGTACTATTTTTTCTGTTAATTTTTTTATTAATAATTCCCCTGACTAAACACACTTGGGAATGGATATCAAATCCCTGGTATAGACACAACCCCTCAACTGCCGGAGGTTCTTCTTTCGGCTTTATGGCCATTTTTAGTTGTAGGGAATTTTTCTTTAGTACCGACCAATGCTCTTGTGAACCCTGCCAGATACAAACCCCCTTATTCTTTTCTAAAATACCATTGATTATTTTTTGTTCTGTTGTATGTAAATAAAAAAAGTTACAAAATACTATCTTCTCAAACTCAAGCCAATCAGTATCCTTAACGGCTTTAGATGCCAACAGGTATTTTAGGCCTCGGGAATGAAAGCCTTTTTTACTCAAAGAATCATGGTAGGCTTTCCGCAAAGTTACTATATGCTCTAAGAGCGTATTAATACTCTCCGGTATGTCGTACCCTATAGCAGCACTTTTTTCTATATTATGCAGAGATTCATCTTTTATATCCTCCAAATCCAGCTGTTCAATAAAAGAAATTAATTCTTTCGCCCAGGGAATAAATTCACTAAAAGAAATACTTTTCTTTAGTAAGTTTGGAAGATATTTTTTTGCCAAATTATAAATAAGAAAATAAGAATCTAAACCGCCTATATTGGGTAAGTGTTCATCCCCGGCAATGACGTAATCGATAAATTCATCTATGGAAAAAATTTTGGGCGGAATAAAACTTTTCTTGATCCTTCTTGAGAGTTCTTTTCTTAGAAATAATGCCGGACGCCTGCCGCCGAAGATGCAAGCAACCCGGCTCAAATCATTATCCGGCTTTAGGTAATTATCACATAGATAATCTGTGAGATTCCTAATAAAATTTTCTCCAAAATTATAAGTTATAACACGTTCCATGTCTCACCGGTCGTAAACCGTAAATTATAAGTTCTAAGTAGCGGTTACTTCCGCTTTTTTTAATTCATCAAGATAAACCAAAATGCCTCTTACCTTATGCCTAGGATATATATCACTGATAATCCGGATATATTCGTTAACCTGCTTTTTGTGTTGTTGTTCGTCAATTCTAGATAATTTATAATCAACTATCCAGACTTCATCATCTTTGACTATCAGGCGGTCGATTCTCTTCAAATCACCAAAGCTGTTGGCTACCTCTTTCTCACAAAATACATCTCCCTCACTGATATAAAAAATATCTCTTAAATTTTCGGCAGAAATAACTTGTTTTACTTTTTCGCATATTCCAACAGATGAAATTTCAAAAAAAGGATACTTGAGTTTGGCAAATTTAATTGCCTTGATAATTAAAGAGTCTAAATCCTGTTTCTGACAATTACCTACCCGGGAAAAAACTGCATGCAAAAAATTTCCTTCTAGTATTTTTTCTCGGTTCTCTACTTCTTTCGCATCGCCGAATTCATCTTTAAGTGCCTCTATCCAATCCTTATACACAGAGCAGGGAATACCGATAAAAAGTTGATCTTTATCTCTTTTATAATGTTTATATTTTTTTTGTAGGCCTTGGATTTTTATATCCTCCGGTATAAGAAATCTAACCTTATTCGTTGAGTTAGAACTTTTCTTAGGAATAAATGCATATAATTCATATTGGGCTCTTGTTAAGGCGACATAAATATTATTTAACTCATCAATACAAGCTTTCTTGTAATCCTGTGAATAAATTTTTTGCAGAAGAGGCGAAAAAGAACGGTAGACTTTAGTAATACGCATTAAACCTAACTCTGGGCCTTCCTCATTCACAACATGGGAATTCGTGCCTTTGCCGGCGGTTTCAGGAACAATATCCATGCGTAAAAAGGGAATAATTACTACTGCAAACTCTAACCCTTTCGCCTTATGGATAGTAAGCACTTTTACTGAATCACTGTGTGCGGCATTAACATATAAATCATCCGGGGAAGGATCCTTTAAATATAATAGAAAATCTCCTAAGCCAGTGTATTCATCTTCATTTGTTTTTACCAACTCTAGAAATTTCATAAAAAACCCTTGCGAATCTTTAAATTTACGCATTAAGTCAAATCTCTGGTATATGCTCACTAAAAGCTCGTAAGGCGAGATAAATCCTACAGCCTTTAAAAACTTATCTATACATTCTTCCCATTGTTGGGGAAATTCCTGGCTAAACGATTTATAAACCGCTTTTTTACTGCGAAATTTTCTTTCTTTATGTAAAGTAAATAAAAAATCTCTGATATCATCTTTGGGAATACCACTGACTGCTGAAAATATGTCGCCTAAAATAAAAGCCGAAAAACTCAAATCATCTATCGGGGAATGCAAAAATTTCAAAAAATATATAAGTTCTTTTGTCAAATTATTTTCAACTACGTTCAAGGTCTTCTCAGACTCAACAGACATTCCCGCCCCGAGAAGCCAAGAGGTAACTAGCTCAACTTCACTGTTATCTCTAGTAAGGATAGCGATATCTTTCTCTCGAAACCTCCGGCTTAATTTTTTTATTAGCTCAAGTATTTTTTCCTGCATTATGGCATCACGTTCCTGTTGATTCTTTTCATTAATTCTCTCTATCTGCACGTACCCGAAATCATTTTCTACCTTATGCTGCTGAAACGAATCTTTGAAAATAGAAACTATATCTTCTGCTGACTGGGTATCAGCCAATTCTTTTACGATTTCGGAAGCAATTAACATCTCTTTTAGGTTTTCTTTCGAAAAAATCCTGTTATTAAAGTTAACTATTTCTTTCTGGCTGCGCCAATTTTTTGCTAAATTAGTACCTCTAACACCAAACTGGGAGAATTCTTTCTTGACATCATCAAACAATCCAGCCTGTCCTCCTCTAAACCGGTATATTGCCTGTTTTTTATCTCCGACATAGAAAAACGTGCCTCCGGTTGATAAACCTTCTTTTACCATTTCATAGAGATTATGCCACTGCAGGAGGCTTGTGTCCTGAAACTCATCAATTAGATAATGCCTGAAACGAGTAGCCAGCCTATAGTAGGCTTCAGCAATAGTTATGCCATTTTCAGCGAAAAGAAGACGGGCTTTTGCGTTGAGTTCCTCTAGAAATAAAATATCCTCCTTTCGGGAAACTGCTTGAAAGAATTGAGCCAGCCGGTTAAAAAGTTTAATATAAGGGTTATAGGCAACCGTTGCCTCTAATTCTATAAGTCCTTTTAGCTGCTCGAAAATATTTTTCCACTTCTTGCTAAAAGAATTACCGGCTAAACTTTCCTTATTCATTCTTGCAAAAGGACTCATAAGCGCGGTAGGCAAAGATGATGTATCAAAAATATCTTTGTTTTTATCAAGAAATCTTATTATAGATTTTTTTGCCTTAGCATTAAGGCCTTCGGGAAAATCAAGCGAAAGATTATTAATTTGTTTATAGATATGTTTTTTCTTTTTTATCACATCTAAGCTCAAACCTTCAAAAGCCGCAAACCTCTTTCCATATTTATTACTCAGCCTGAAAAGAGAACGCATCAATTGCAAGATATCATCCCGGGGAAACCAACCTTCTCTGTTTTCAACAAATAGATAATGCTCCAGGAAATCTTCCAAAAATTCAAATACTTCCGCTTGTGTATGCGCCTGCTCAATAACTAAATCGAGACAGTAAGAAAGGTAATTTTCATAATTTCTTTTGATTTTAAAACTTGCCGAGCGATTGATATGTATAGCGCAGCCCAACAGAAGAGAATTGATAAAGCTATCTATTGTCTGGACCTGAAAAAAATTGTAGTTTGTAATAATCGCATCCATAAGCTCCAGGGCTTTACTTTGAGCCTTTTGCTTATCTAGACCTAAAAAATCAAAAATATCCTTCTCCTCATCAGGCTCAGAAAATGAATCTAAAGCTATTCTTTTTAAAAACTCTAAAATTCTCTCCTTCATCTCCAGGGTGGCTCTATTGGTAAAGGTAATAGCCAAAATATCCCTTAAAGGGTTTTGAATCTTTTTAAAATCTGAATTTATAAGCAAATATAGGTATCTTTTGGCAAGAGCCCGGGTTTTTCCCGATCCGGCCGAGGCTTCTACAACAATAACCTTAGGAGAATTGGAAGAGTTTAGGTCGGTTTCAACATTCATCAAATACTTGCGATCCGGAAACAATTAAAGCAGATTAACTCTAAATTTAGTGAAGATGATCTTTACTTCTAAAGTATGCCCGGTGAAAGGGTCAGGATTTGTTCAGGGTCAATGCTAGAGCGGCGTTTCAAACTTAAATCCAAATGGCGGTGTTTTGGGCCGCAAAAGTATAAAGGCTAACAAAAAGAATCTATTTTAAGAATTTTTCTTTTAACTTTTTGTAATAGTAGGTACAAAATTTATCTTGTTTAGCTTGTTCTATATCCCTTATTTCTCCGCCGCAAAAATAGCCATTTTCAGGATCGATAAATTCTGACCACACTACTAATACCTTCAATTCAACAGAATCTAATTCCTCAGGAATAAAGTAATCAATAAGAAGGACTTGCCCTTTCTTCCACTCGAGCTCAGAAGAAAAGCATATACCCATAAGCGTAAGGTCCTTACTTTTGCCTTTGTGCATCTTACCTGCTTCTTCTATGGACCTTATCTCCAGGAAATCTCCCGCGTTTAGCCTTATTAATTGCCTTCTATTATTTTCCATAGCCTTTGATTATAACAAAAAATAGCCTAATTATCTATTCTTTTTTTATTTGGCCGGTATAAAACATTCTCTGCTTTTTTAAAAACGCTCTGCTTGAAAGTATGCTCCAAATCAATGCCGCAAGAGTGAGCTAAGGCACAAATATCAAATATTAGATTTGCAAAAAACGTTTGCTTATCGTGCTTCTCTTTAAGCAGTCTAAAATTGTTTTCTATAACAGAAGATAGCTCTGGCTGCGTATTTTTCTTCAATCGCTTCCCGTTAATATTAGCGCATTCCTTAAAAAAAATTCCTGCTAGTAGCAGAGCCGGCGCACTAATCGGCAGCCTATCCTTTATCGATTTTCTTTTTTTCTTTTTTGCTTTTTCTTGTATCCAAAACTTAAGAATACTTTTTTTGGTTCGCAATTTCTTTGATGAAAAAACATGGGGATGCCGAGAAATTAATTTACTACTGACAGCATCTAGAACCTTCTCTATGCTAACTCGCTTTTTCCTTTTAAGCATCTCAGTTATAACAACAAGAATGAGAAAAATATCCCCTAATTCTTCTTTTATAGTCTCAACATTGGCGTCATCAATACCATCTATCAACTCATAAACCTCCTCTAGGAGATATTTCTTCATATTGTCTATATTCTGCGCCCTATCCCAAGGACAGCCTTGGGGTGAACGCAGTATTCTTACTGTATCCAATAATTTATCGAACTCTTTCATTCTACAAGTAAGACCTTAAAGCTCCTCATTCCAATAATGGGGATACCTACCTGCCGGTAGGTAAGGAGCTATTTTCTTGACATTTCGCCCGCTCTGAGGCAAGCTTCTCCCTTATCATCGGACAGATGGGATATCAAGCCTGGAGAGTTGTCAAGCTATCAAAATATATGATATCCTTTAAGGACCGTTTAGGAACATGCAGCCTGTTTTTTTTATCCAGCCAATATTTTATGTTTTTTGCATCTTGCTCTAATTTAGGCTCCTCAGCCGCAAACCCCCCGGCAATTACAGAATCGATTTCATAATTCTTAGGTATATTTAAAAAATTACCTAAAGACTTTCTATCCAAAGAAGCAATCCAGCATGCCCCTACTCCCTGCTCTAAAAATGTCAATATCATATTCTCAGCAGCTGCTCCCACATCCCTAAGGTCGAAATTTTGAGATTTCTCTTTATTCATAAGTATAAATACATAAAAAGTCGGCCTCATGCCAGCCGGAGGAGTCCTTCTAGGGTATAAATAACCGGCCCAACGGGTATAAGTAAAAATCTTCTCTCTTAAGAGTTTATCTTTTACTACTAGATATTCTAAAAACTGCAAGTTTGCTGCACAAGGAGCAAGACGCGCAGCATTTACTCCTTTTTTAATTACAGCCGAAGGAACTTTCCTTTGTTTAAATAAGCGTATTGATCTGCGCTTTATAATCAAATTGTATAATTTTTGCTGCATCACTTCTTCTTACGATAATTTGAATTGCTCTAATATCTAAGATATCCTTCAATAAGAATATCCTCCCCTATTTTTTTTATTTCAATTTTATCCAGATAAGGCGAAATACCCGGCGAGGTGAAACCTTTTGCTCCCACTGAGGTAAGCGCACTCTTCCCGCCGATAATTTTAGGCGAAATAAAAAAATAAGCTTTATCGATTAGTTTTCTTTTAAAAAAACGCCCCAGAGTGTCAGAACCACCTTCAATAAACACCGACATTATTCCCAGTTTATAGAGTATTTTCAAAATATTTCTTAACGGTAACTCACCTTTGGTTTCTTTTAAAAAAATCAATTTCACAGCTTTGGGAATATTATCCAGTTTATTTCTGTTTTTATAAGAAGAAAAAATTATCAATTTATGAGGGTTTGTTTTAAAAAGATAATGGCTTGGCGGTAAATTTAATTGTGATGAGATTACTATCTTGTATGGTATTTTCCTCAAACCGTTAAGGTGAGGATTGTCTTTTATGAAAGTATTAGCCCCTACTAATACACTGTCATATTTATCTCTCAAAGAGAGTACCAGCTTTCTGGATTTAGCTGTCGTAATCCACTTTGACAATCCTTTTACGGTGGCAATTTTTCCATCTAGGCTTTGGGCAACTTTAACAACTACAAAAGGCATTTTATATTTCATATTTTTAAAAAATACTTCATTTAGCTTCCGGGCTTCATCACGCAGTAAACCCACATCTACTTTAATGCCTGCCTTTTTTAGTTTGCGAACTGATTTTCCTTTTACTGTCGGATTGGGGTCGAGAGTAGATATAACTACCCTTTTAATTTTATTCTTAATTATCTGATCAACACAGGGAGGGGTTCTTCCAAAATGCGAGCAGGGCTCTAAATTCACATAGAGAGTTGAACCGCAAAGATGTTTTTGTTTAGTTTTATGAATAGCTTCTATTTCTGCATGAGCTAATCCGCATCTTTTATGGTAACCTCCGGCTATAATTTTATTATCTTTAACAATAAGTGCGCCTACTAAAGGATTCGGTGAAGTAAAAGCCTGGCCCTTTTTAGCAAGTAGAAATGTTTTCTGTATAAACTGGCTATCTAAAACGGCAGGGAGCTTCATTAATTTCCGACTCTCACAAGATAATCTTTCATCTCCTGTACCCAATCATAAGGAATAGTTATCCCGCCTACCTCTATGAACTCTTTATAGCTGCCATGGGCATCGGAACCGCCACTCCTTAAAAGCCCTGACTCAATAGCCATATTGGTGTAAAGTGACCTTTTAGCTTGAGACATATTGTGATAAGTTAGCTCCAGGCCATCAATGCCCAGCGATATAAACTCCCCTATCCAGGACTGATCGGGAATCATATGAGGATGAGCCAATATAGCGACGCCTCGATACTTCTTAATAAGACCTATGGCTTCCTGGGCTGAATATTTAGTACGAACCTTATAGGCCGGCTTTCCCGGGGAAATATACTTTTTAAAAGCCTCCCGCAAAGAATTAACTTTCCCCTTTTGCAGAAGGTATAAGGCTAGGTGCAATCTTGTAGGTATGGCTTCTTTTATTATACAAAATAACTCTTTTTCATCAACCTCAACGCCTAAACAATTTAGCTTCCTCGTCATCCACAGAAGCCTTTCTTTTCTTAATTCTCTTACCTGCTTGAGTTCGGTACGGAGACTTTGATCGTCAATATCAATAAAATATCCCAGAATGTGCACCTCACAATCCTTATACTGGGCGCTTAGCTCAATACCTTCAATTAGTTCAATATCATAAATCTTACTATAAAGGCGTGCTTTAGCTACTCCTTCGATGGTATCATGATCAGTAATAGCAATACATCTTAAATTTTTCTGGCGGGCTTGCCTAAAAATACTTTCTAAAGAAGCGTCACTATCAGAAAAATCAGAATGAATATGCAAGTCGCAAACACCCTGGGTATCTTGGTTCATCAATCCTTTTTACACTCCATTTTATATATCTTATCCAGTATGCCATTAACAAAACGCGGTGAATCTATATCTCCAAAGCACTTTGCCAGTTCAATAGCCTCGTTAATAGATACCTTAGGAGGAATGTCATCTAAAAAAATCAGCTCAAAACAGGCCATGCGCAAAATATTACGGTCGATAACAGCCATTCTTTCGATTCCCCAATTTTTTGCGTGTTTTCTTATCGAAGAATCAATCAACTCTTTATTGGTTAAGACTCCTTCTATCAAAAAGGATGAAAAATCAATTATTTCTTTTTGGCTTGGCGTCCTCTCGAAATGATTTTGGATGGTTTGACGGAAATCAGATTTAGTGAGCTCTATCTGATAAAGAAGACATAAAGCAACTTCTCTTGCTTTTGATCTCAGCCTCATATTGTCATAGATTAAGGCAACTACAAACTCACTTTAGTGATGAGTTCATCTCTTAAAAAACATTATTTCAAATATCACGCACAAGATAAAATACCGCCTAAAAATCAATATTCTTTGCTAAATTTGTGAATAAACGCTGGCCATCTCTAAAGCGAAAAGGGCTGCGTCTCTTCCTTTATTGCCTTGTTTTGTACCTGACCTTTCAACTGCTTGGTCAACACTGTCAGCAGTAATAACCCCAAAAATAACCGGGATCTTTTTATCCTGCGAGATACGCGCAATCCCTTTCGAAACCTCTGAAGCAATATATTCAAAATGAGGCGTATCGCCTCTTATAATCGCACCCAAGGCAATAATAGCATTTAATTTCCCTGTATCCAGTTTACTTAAAACCTGGGGTATTTCAAAAGAACCGGGAGTCCAAATGACAAGAATATTTTCACTTAAAACTCCTGATTTATCCAAAGTATCCAAACACCCTTGCAGTAATTGGGTGCTGATAAATTCGTTAAACCTAGAAACGACAACGGCTATTTTTTTATCTTTACCGCTAAAATTCCCTCTTATTTCTTTCATATGGCTCCTCCTTCAAGATTAAGGAATTACTCTATAATATGTGATCCATTTTCGCTTTTTTGGTCTGTAAATAATACTCGTTGTCAGAAGATGCCTCTATTTTTATAGGCACCCTCTCAACAATTTCCAAGCCATAGCCTTCCAAACCAATAATTTTTTTGGGGTTATTAGTAAGAAGTTTCAATTTCTTAACTCCTAAATCTACAAGTATTTGGGCCCCTATTCCGTAATCGCGCAAGTCAGCTGCAAAGCCCAACATTTCATTAGCCTGAACTGTATCAACGCCTTTTTCCTGCAAACCATAGGCTTTAATTTTATTCTTAAGCCCTATGCCCCTGCCTTCCTGACGCATATATAAAAGCACTCCGCCGAACTTAGCAATTATTTCCAAAGACTTCTTCAGCTGCTTGCCGCAATCACAGCGGCATGATAAAAAGGTATCACCGGTAAGACACTCTGAATGCACTCTTACAAAAACTGCCCTTTCTTTTAAGTCGCCTTTTACTAAAGCGATATGCTCACTGCCATCAATAATAAATTCATAAAGATAAAAATCAAATTCTCCATATTCAGTAGGAAGCACTATTTTTTCACTTCGAGCTATGAGCCTTTCTTTCTTTCTACGGTACTCAATCAAAGAAGCTATAGTACAAATTTTCAAATTATATTTTTTGGAAAAATCTATCAAGTCCGGCAAGCGGGCCATCAAGCCGTCTTTTTTTATAATTTCACAGATAATCCCTCCTGGATAAAGACCGGCTAGCCTTGCTAAATCAACGACTGCCTCAGTATGGCCTGCCCTCACCAAAACTCCTCCCTCTTTTGCTTCTAAGGGAAAAACGTGTCCGGGCTTGATTAAATCTTTAGGCTTAGCTTTGGGGTTTATCAGAATCTCAACAGTCCTAGCCCGGTCAAAAGCAGATATCCCCGTAGTAATTCCGCTTGCTGCATCAACAGATACTCTCCAGGCAGTCTTAAAGGGATCTTTTGTACCCCGATAATGCATCGGCTCAAGCTGCAACTCTTCTATGCGCTTTCTGGGTAAAGGAACACATACCAATCCTTTCCCTTCAGTAATCATAAAATTTATCACCTGAGGAGTCGCAAATTGGGCGGCAACTACCAAATCGCCTTCGTTTTCTCTCCCTTCATCATCAACAACAATGAGAGGTTTTCCTTTTTTTATCTCCTCAAGAATTTCTTCAATTCGACTAAACATATTTGCTTTAATAAATAGACGATTTATGAGACGAAAGTATCACCTAAATCGTAGGCCAAAGGCCGTTTGCAAATTGACCCCAAGCCTTATCTTGTCCAGGATGACCGGCTAAAAGGTATGGGATAAATTCAACTGCAGACCCGCCAAAACGGGACTAAATTTCATTTCAAATAACTTAACGCATATACCAATAATTGTCAAGATTTTTAAAAATTACCCTTTTTGTTGGCTTATTTAGATAAACTAAAAAAACAGCTATAAAATTATACTGATTTAACCTGAAGGGTGACTAAGGATCAATCTTGGATGAAAAGTAGCAGCTTTATCGTTTAGTCCACTGGAACCTACGGCGGGCACCTTTACGGCCATATTTCTTTCTTTCTTTGGCGCGAGGGTCACGGGTAAGTAAATCTTCTCTTCTAAACACAACTCTCAAATTAGGATTCCATTCAACCAGACATCTAGAAATTCCTAAGCTTATTGCTCCAGCCTGGCCGTTTGTTCCTCCACCACTTACATTGGCAAAAACATCTATTTTACCTTCTAATTCACTTGCTAAAAGAGGCTTTCTAATTTGCGTCTGACTATCAATAGTAGAGAAATAACTCTTGCAATCTTTGCCGTTAACAACGAATTTGCCTTTTCCTTCGGCAACGACTCGAATCCTGGCAACCGCTTTTTTCCTTCGGCCGGTAGCAGCAAATATCTTTTTTATTTTTTCTGCCATAACTAAATACTCATTGCCTCCGGCTTCTGGGCCTGATGCTTATGTCCGCCTTCAGGGTATATTTTTAAAGACTTAAACATTGCTCTTCCCAAATTGCTTTTAGGGAGCATACCTTTAACCGCTGCGGCAAGAATAGAGATAGGATTTTTACCCATCAATAGCTTAAGGCTTATTTCTTTACGCCCGCTAGGATAACCAGTATATTTGTCATAAATTTTGCTATCGTATTTATTTGCCGTAAGCTTAACATATTTTGCATTGGTAACTATAACCCTATCTCCACACAAAAAATTAGGGGTGTAGGTTGCCTTATTTTTCCCTTGCAAAATCCTTGCTATGCGGGTAGCTAATCTGCCTAAAACCTTATCTTTGGCATCAACCAGAACCCATTTTCTCTCTACTTGGTTAAAAAACTTTGTCGTTTTCATTTTAAAAATATACTGATTTTGTTATATTTTTGCTCCTCTGCCGATAAGAGTTAGCTCCTATGTAAGGGCTTTTTATATCATATTTTCAAATATTGTCAATGTTTAAATATTCTTTTGCCTCTGAAAGCTTTATCCTGCCTTCATACAAGGCTTTGCCTACAATAACTCCCCAAATAAAAGGGAAATTTTTCTCTACCAGCTTGAGGTCATCTAAAGAAGCTACGCCTCCGGCAAGAATAATATTCATTCCCTCAAATAGCTTTAATTTTTTAGTTTCTTTACAGTCTAAACCTTCCAGTGTTCCGTCCCGGGATATATCAGTATAAATTATCCACTTAATCATTTTAAGCTGCAGGTAAGCAATAAAATCAAGGCCGCTAAAATCAGTTTTCTTCTTCCAACCTTCTACTGCCATCAAGGAGTCAATCACATCTACGCCTACTGCGATTTTCTCACTGTCTATTTCCTTTGTTAGCCTATTTAAAAAATCCTCATCTAACCCTTTAGTGCCGATTATTACTCTTTGAGCACCTAAATCTACTAATTCTTTTGCCTTTTCTAGACTCCTTATGCCTCCTCCTATCTCTATTTTGACTTTTAGCTCTCTAAGAAAAGTCTTTATAATTTCGAAATTATCTCCCTGGCCCAAAGCAGCAGAAAGATCAACTACGTGAAGCAATTTTGCCCCTTCGTCTTCCCATTTTTTTGCCATTTCCAAGGGATTATTGCTATAGACTTTAGATTGGGCAGGATCCCCTTTAATCAAACGAACAACATTACCCTGGTATAAATCAATAGCCGGAATTATTAACATAGCTCCAAAAAATTATTAAAAAGCTTTAAACCTGACTTTTGGCTTTTTTCAGCGTGAAATTGAACTGCCCAAATATTATCTTTATGAATACTTGATGCAAATTCAACACCGTAACCAGTGGTACTCAAAACTACTCGGCTGTCTTTTGGTACACAATAGTAAGAATGCACAAAATAGAAAAAACTCCTATCCGCAAGGCCCTTAAACAATAGATTTCTCTTGTTCCGTAACCCGCAATCCCTAATCCGCACTTGGTTCCATCCCATATGAGGAATAATCAAATCCTTTGCTTTGAACTTTTTTATCTCGCCTTTAATAACATCCAGGCCCTTTACGCCCTTAGCTTCCTGGCTTTGGGAAAATAAAACCTGCATCCCCACACAAATGCCTAAAAAAGGGACCCCTTCTTTTATCTTACCCTTCAAAACTGCAAAAAGACTTCTTTTTTTAAGCTCATAAATTGCTTGGCCGAAATGCCCGACACCGGGAAAAATAATTTTTTTTGCCTTTTTCAAAGTAGCCTTTGAATCAGTAACCACTACTCTTTTTCCCAAAACAAGAGCAGCATTCTGCACACTTTTTAAATTACCCATACCATAGTCAACAACAGCTATCATATTTTTAGACCCTAGACCATAGGCCCTTGTCTATAGTCTAATCAATTATTCCTTTAGTTGAAGGAACCCCTTTGCGGCGAGGATCAATTTGAGTGGCTTGATCAAGAGCCTTACCCATTGCCTTAAAAAGTGCTTCCAGTATGTGATGCAGATCTCCTTCTGCAGATTTTATGATATAAACCAGGCTTATTCCGGCATGTTGGGTAAAGGCTTCTAGAAATTCTTCAGCCTGCTTAAAAGTAAAATTTGTATCATCAAAAGTGCCATTTTCTAATATATTAGAAACAGCTTGATAATTCTCAACGATTGGCGCTCTACTCAAAGAAGGCCTGCCGCTTATATCAATATTTACTTCAACTACTACTTTATCCATAGTAAGAGAAAATGTCCCATAACGGTTAATGCCGGACTTATCACCTAAAGCTTGTTTTAAGGCCTTGCCGAGAGCTATACCTATATCTTCGATTATATGATGAGCCAAATCCCCGGAAGCTTGTAATTCTAAGTCAAAAAGCCCATGAAAAGAAAATAAAGTGAGTAAGTGATTTAAAGGCTCAAACCCGGTCTTTATTTTAGAATTACCCCGGCCGTCAATATTAAATTCTCCTTTTATGTCCACTTCATTTGTTTTTCGTACTATCTCAGCTTTCCTCATGATTTCTCCTAGGATTTAATTTCCTACCCCACTAAGGTGGTTTGTTTGCCTAATTATCCTGCTAACCTCTTTTTTACGCTTTCGATGTGCTTGGTCATGCCTTCTAAGCTAGCTATTTTTTCTAACACTTGGGCCTCCTCCTGCAATGCTCTTTTGGTATAACTTATCACATGGACTTCTTTAAGAAAATCCTTTACTGAAAGGCAGGAAAAAAAACGCGCGCTCCCTCCGGTAGGAAGAACGTGGCTAGGCCCGGCAGTATAATCACCTAAAGCAACAGGAGTATTTTCGCCTAAAAATATCGCCCCGGCATTCCTTATCTTACTCAAAAGAGCAGCCGGTTCTTTAGTTAAAATCTCAAGGTGCTCAGGAGCAATCCTGTTTACTACCCGGCAACCCTCGTCTAAATTTCTAACCCGAAGAACTAGACCGGTAACCTTTTTCTCGCGTAACTCTCTTATGATTTTCCTGGAAGTAGTAACTAAAATCCCTGAGCCATTATGGTGTTCTATCTGTGATTCTAAATCAGATATAATGTAATCTAAGTTTGCATCTTTAGAGGCTAAAATAACAATTTCTGAAGGCCCGGCAAGCATATCAATATCAACTTCACCAAAAAGCTGCCGCTTGGCCTCAGTAACAAACTCGTTGCCGGGGCCGACAATTTTATCTACCCTCTTGATTGTTTTAGTCCCGTAAGCTAAAGCAGCTATTGCTTGAGAGCCGCCCACCCGGTATATCTCTTTTATTTTCAACAAAGATGCTATGGCCAGAATAAAAGGGTTTATATCCTTATTTCCACAAGGGGGCGAAGCTAAAACAACTTCTTTTACTCCAGCGACTAAAATCGGAATAACCGCCATATAGACTGAAGAAACCAAAGGAGCTGTCCCGGCAGGAACATAAACTCCTACTCTTTCTAAAGGAACGTAGCGAATAGCAAGAGTTTTCCCGTTGGCTTCCTTTATCCTTGTTGCCTTAGGAATCTGCTGTCTATAGAATTTAGTTACATTATCTATGGCTATCTTAAATGCAGAGATAATAGATGAATCCAGTTCGTTAAAGGCTGCGCTTATTTCTGTTTCGCTTATCCGCAGTTCTTTTAAAGATATTTTTACTTTATCAAACTTTTTTGTGTATTCGACCAAAGCATTATCCCCGTTTTCGCTGACGTTTTTTATGATTTTTGAAACTTTGTCGTGAATCTTATTTTTACGCAGCCGCTTTTTTTGCAGTATCTTCTCCAAACTGTCTAAATTTCTTACTACTCTCATCAGCTTGTAAATTTACGAAAGGCTTCTTTTACCTTATCTAAAAAATCATCACCCATATTTAACACGACTCCGCGAACTATTTTATCTGTTCCTCCGCCAGTCAAAGATAACTCTTTTTTAAACCCGGAAATAAATTTTTTACAACTTAATCCCTTTTTAAAAAGATCATCTGTAGCTGAACAAATAAAAATGTCTTTACCTTCAGCGCTCCTTACGATAAAAATAAATACCGAACCTATCCCTTGTTTTAGCCTATCTGACAATAAGGGCATTATACGGGATTGTTCTTTACTTGAAAATGAATCATTATTAAAATTAAATAAAAAATTAACCCCATTTATACTTTCTTTACCGATAATATCCCCTTTTTGAGATATTATTTGTTCCTTTTGCCGGGTAACTTCCTGATTAATTTGCTTCTGGCTGAGCTTTTCATCTTCCTTTGAACTCTTGCTCTCTTGCTCTTTCGCGCTCTTGAGAGCCTGCCTTAAGTTTTCTGCTTCCTTACCCACTACAGCTCTAATACGCCTGATGCCGCTGCTTATAGAAGTTTCCGATTCAATTTCAAAATCTCCTATTTGGGAAGTATTATCAACATGAGTTCCGCCGCATAATTCTTTACTGTAATCAGAAATAGAGACTACTCTTACTTTATCCTGGTATTTATCCTTAAAAAAAGCAAGTGCGCCTTGTTTTTTTGCTTCTTCCAAGCTAAGCTCTTTCTTCTCAACCTTTTGCGAATTTGAGATGAATCTCATGACTAAATTTCCTACTTTTTCCAATTCCTCTTTAGTCAACCGATTAAAATGTGTAAAATCGAATCTGAATTTATCTTCATCGACCAAAGAACCTTGTTGAACCACGTGCTCTCCTAAAACTTTCCTTAAAGCGGCCTGCAGGAGATGAGTGGCACTATGGGCCCTGGCCAGAGCTTGCCTTCTTTCTTTATCGACTGAAGCAGCTGCCTTACCCGGATGTATCTCTCCCTTGATAACTTTTCCTTTATGAAGAATAGAAACACCTGCCATTTTATAGACTATTTCTACGCTAAATTCTCCACTTTTTGTCTTTATGCGTCCCTTATCTGATAACTGGCCGCCGCCCTCCGGGTAAAAGGGTGTTTTATTTTCCCCAAAATTAATCAGTCCTTCCTCACCTTCTTTTAAAACAGCTGCTTCCTTTGTGTAATCAGTTTTCTCATTCTTAACAGAAAAAATTTGAACTATTTCTGTTTCTAATTCTAAATCTTCCTGACCGGCAAAAATACCTACACCTTTAACAATAGTAACATTGTCTTTAAAAATATTTCCATCAAACATACTTGCCTTACGGGAGCGCTCCTGCTGTTCTTTAAGCAGTTTTTTAGCTCCTACAAAATCTATAACCTGCTCATCTATACCATAATTACTAGCGGTGGCTGCAATTGCATCAAAAGAAAACCCCCAAGTATCATGAAGATTAAATAATGTTTGTGCGTCTATTTTATCTTGTGATCCTTTTTTTACTTTTTCGGACTCAGCTAAAAACTTTTGGGCTCCCTGTTTTAATATAGGAATAAAACTTTTCTCCTCAGCCTTAATTACTTTGCTAATAATGTCTTTTTTCTTTAAGATATCATCATAGGCCTTAGCAGGATAAGCATCTTGCATAAGCTGCCCATAGATATTAACAAGTTCATATAAGAACGGCTTATCATTTCCTAAAAGATATGCGTTGCATAGCGCTTTCCTGATAATTTTACGTATCACATATCCTCGACCCTCATTAGAAGGGTATATACCGTCAGAAATCGCAAAAGTTGCCGCCCGGGAATGGTCAACGATTAAATATATTAAGCTTTTATTTTTTTTGTCCAGCTGATTAACTTTTAGTATTTTCTGAACTAGCTCAACTGCCGGCTGTAAAATATCAATTTCAAAATTGGATTCTTTACCCTGTAAGACTGCAGCCATTCTCTCTAGGCCCATTCCGGTATCAATATTTTTCTGCGGCAGGGGCTCTAATTTATTTTTCCCTACCCGGTTAAACTGGGTAAAAACTAAATTCCAAATCTCAACAAACCGGCCACAGCTGCAATCGGGATTACAACTTTTTTTACCGCAACCAATAGTCTTCCCTCTATCAACAAAAATCTCTGAACACGGCCCGCAAACTCCGTTGGGTCCCTGGGAAGGAGCATTTGCCGGCCAATAATTACTTTCCTCCCCCAGTTTTACTATTTTTTTCTCCGGCACCCCAATACAATTTTTCCAAACAGAATAAGCTTGTTTGTCATCTTTATAAACAGAGACCCATAAATTTTCTTTTGAAATATTCACCTCTTTAGTTACAAATTCCCAGGCAAATTCAATTGCTTCTTTTTTAAAGTAATCACCAAAGGAAAAATTACCCAGCATCTCAAAGAAAGTATGGTGGTAATCTGTCTTGCCAACTCTCTCTAAGTCTCCGGTGCGCAAGCACTTCTGGCAAGATACAGCTCTCTTTATATCCTTTTTTTCTCCTAAAAAATAGGGCTTAAACTGGTTCATTCCGGCAGAGGTAAAAAGAAGAGATTTATCAGCAGGCACTAAGGTATCTGAAGAAAAAAGAGTATGACTTTTCTTCTTAAAAAACTCTAAAAATCTTTTTCTTAATTCGTTAGTTTTCAAAGCTCCCCAACCCTAAATTCTGCATCTCCCTAAAGATATCTTCATAATCAAACCCTTTTGCCGTTAAGACCCTAATTATGCGCTGGTATATTAACTTTTTGGATAAAGAAGGCTTAATTTTTCTATAATAAGCACTTCTTTTTTGGGCAATTTCTCTGATTCTATCAGAATATACTTGTCCCTGTAATGCTTGCTCGCGGAAGCGAAAGGATATGCCTAATTTTTTAAGATTGAAATCAATTCTTCTCGGCCCCCACCCTTTCTGTAATGAATAGGAAACAAAAGAATCGACAAACTTTTTATCATTTATATAATTATTATCTTCCAGATAATTTAGTACTTCTTTGGCTAGGGAGAAACTATAACCTTTTTTCTTCAGGCGAAAGATTAGCTCATTTTTACTTCTTTCTCTATACTTTAGAAGCAAAAAGGAATACTTGAGAGCTTTATTAAAATCTTTCACCGCTTGGAATCGCTCTTAACCACAAAAAATCCTCTATTCGTTTTAAAAAGACAGTTCCCTTTTATCTTAGATATAGCAAATTTAAAATCTTCCTTTTTGCGTATTTTAGTTTTTTCTATCTTCAAAATAACATCACCTATCCGAATCCCGCTTTTATCGGCTAAAGAGCCGTCTTCAATGTCAATGATTACTACTCCTTTTTCTGCCTTTATTCGAAATTTTCTCTTGTAAACAGCTGATATATTATCCACAGTCATGCCTCGAAAATATGTCTCTATATTTTGTGCTTTGGCTCGAGATTCTTGAGCACCAGTGGGCAACTTGCCTATTCTTACCCGTATAGTCATTGCTTCTCCTGAGCGGACTATCCTAAAAGGAATAATACTGCCAACTTCAGAATAAGAAACCATTGTCACTATATCTTTTGTTGTCTTTACCGGCTGATCGCCAAAAGATAAAATTAAATCTCCTTCTTTAAGACCGCTTTTTTCTGCCGGAGAATCTTTATAAACCTTTAATACTATCACGCCTTTTCTTTCTTTAATCCCGAAATAATTACGTAAATCATCGTTTAAATCCTGAATATTTACTCCTAACCAACCATAGAGAACTTTCTCTCCCTTTATCAACTTACTTAAAATTAGCTTCGCTCTGTTAATTGGTATAGCAAAACCTATTCCTTGATAACCGCCGGAAGTAGTAATAATGGCGGTATTAATACCGATAACCTTTCCTTCTAGATTCACTAACGGGCCTCCGCTGTTCCCGGGATTAATAGCAGCATCAGTCTGGATGAGGTCATCGTAGCCAACCTCTCTTCTTCCTAAAGCCGGCAAATAACGGTGCAAAGCGCTTACTACCCCTACAGTAACAGTAGGTTCAGGACTACCGATGGCAAAACCAAAGGGATTTCCTACCGCTATAACCCATTGGCCTATCTTTAAGTTGTTTGAATTGCCGAGCTTTGCCGCTGGTAACCTTTTAGCGTCTATCTTTATTACGGCTAAATCTCTTCTTTTATCCGTTCCTTTAATTTCGGCATTAAATTCTCTTCCGTCAGAAAGCTTAACTTTTACTTGGCTTGCTCCGGATATAACATGCTCGTTAGTAAGAATATAACCGTCCTTATCAATTATTATTCCGCTGCCTAAACCTACTCTTTCATATTCACGTTCCGGAAGAGATCCAAAAAACTCTTCAAAAAATCTCTGAAAATAACTGTCTTGAAAATCATTGAACGGAGAATTAAAATAAGATCTCCTGCCAAGCTTTTCTTTAACTACACTGCTAATCGAAACCACTGATTCTCCGATCTTAGATGCAACATCTATTGTGGATTTTTCGATAGTCTGGAGATTTTGAGAATAAAGCGGGAAAGGGATAAAAATGCAGATTAATAATATTATGTATTTTCTCATTACTGCTCCTCTTTTATAATTCACAACTCATAGCCCTAAAGCCGTCAGATTACCGAGCGTAAAATTTTCTATAGACTGGCCGTTAGTTCTGTTTTGCTGCAGAAACCGTCTTTTCTAATTCTTCCTCAACCTCTTTCTTTAAGGACTCGCTTTCGTTGAATAAGCCTCTTAATTGCTCCTTGCCTTGAGCTAAGTTTTTATCTTTGTAAGAAAACCAGCTCCCAGATTTTTTTATTACCCCTTCCTCTATTGCGGCATCGATTAAAGCGCCTACTTTTGACACGCCTTCATTATACATTATTTCAAAAATAGCTTCCTTAAACGGCGGGGCAACCTTATTCTTTACTATTTTTGCTCTTACCTTTATACCCACTGCTCCTTGGGAAGTTGTAATGGTAGCTATCCTTCTTAAATCTATCCTCATCGAGGAATAGAATTTCAAAGCTCTGCCTCCCGGAGTGACCTCCGGAGAGCCAAACATCACGCCTATTTTTTGCCGCAATTGGTTAATAAACACCACGCATACCTTGGACTTACCTATCGCTGCTGTCAACTTCCGTAAAGCTTGGCTCATCAAACGCGCCTGCAAGGCAATCTGATGATCTCCCATTTGGCCCTCTATCTCCGCACGAGGCACTAAAGCAGCAACAGAATCAACTACAATTATATCAACTGCATTGGATCTAACCAAAGCCTCTACAATCTCTAAGGCTTGCTCTCCTGTATCCGGCTGAGAAATCAAAAGATCTTCTAATTTTACCCCAATTAACTTGGCATAACTAGGATCGAAAGCGTGCTCAGCATCTATAAAAGCTGCGACTCCGTCAGGAGCTTCTTGAGCTTGAGCGATAATACTCAAAGTGAGGGTTGTTTTACCTGAAGATTCAGGTCCGTAAACCTCAACTACTCTGCCCCGAGGAAGACCCCCGATGCCCAAGGCTTTATCTAATGAAAATATACCTGTAGGTAAACACTCTACGTCAAATCTTACACTTTCACCCATTCTCATTATTGCGCCTTTACCGAATTGCTTTTCTATCTGGGCAAGAGCCAAATCCAAAGCTTTTTGTTTGTTTGTTGACACATTCTTCTCTTTTGCCATAAATCCTCCCTTTTTTCTAGCCCCTAGTCCCCAGCCGATAAGCCCCTAGACTATGTGCGGTTTTAAAGTTATATTTGCACCCACTACCGCTGATAAATACCAAACTTTAATATTCTTAACTGTTAATTAAAATTAACCCATCTTTAAAATTATACAAATTATACCTTTGATAATATTTTCTGTCAAACAGCTTAAATCCTTAAAAAATCTGGGCTTATATATTAAAAACGGTTTTCACGTCTATTCAGCAGCCTCTTTATATTTTTCTTATGCCTTAGCAAAATAAATATAAAGAGAAGAAAAGAAAGAATTTTAACCTCTTTAGATAAAGAAAAGATAAAGGAAAAAACAAGAAATGCTGCTGCTGCAAATATAGAGGCCAAAGACACAAATCTAGATACGAGAAAAACAATAACCCAAATACAAAGGGAAAAAACTAAAACAATCCATAATTTAGGAAAAATCAAACTCAAACCAGTCATTGCTCCCAAGCTAGTTGCAACTCCTTTGCCGCCTTTAAACCTTAAAAATATAGTCCAATTATGCCCGCAAACAGTAAACACAGTCACTAAAACTGCTGCAATATGAATATGGCTGGTTCCCCCCACATACGATTTAACCAAAAAAAGAGGCAAAAACCCCTTTAAAAAATCAAGAATAAAGACAAAAATGCCCCATTTTCTGCCTACTACACGGAAAACATTGGTTGCTCCGATATTACCAGAACCGAATTTCCTAATATCTATCCCTTTGACAAAGTAAGCAACCAGGAAACCAGAAGGTATACTTCCTATAAGATAACTAAGTACTATAAGGCTAATTATTCCCATTATTTATAGCTTTTATTCCTCTTATAAAATAGTCTATTCCGGAAATCAAGGTAAAAGTTACTGCTATTTTCCAAACCCATGAGAAAAACGGCACATTAAACAAAAGACTCAAAATTGTAAACATTTGGAAAAAAGTGGTTAATTTACCCGCTAAAGTCGGAGCTAGGGATGTCTCTACTTTAAGAAAATTAAGTATTGTCAATCCTGAAATAATAATTATATCCCTACTTACAACTACAAGAACAATACCCAGAGGCATTTGGTACTTTAAAGGCAAAACCTCTCTTAAGAGATAAAGCGAAATAAAAGCTGAAAACAAAAGGAGTTTATCGGCTAAAGGGTCAATAATCTGCCCGATATTTGATTTTTCTTTCCTTATCCTTGCTGCCAAACCGTCAAAAAAATCGCTAAGTACTGCTAGGATAAATACCCCTGCCGCCCATAGGATTAAATTATGATATGTCCGCGAATAGATCAACAAAGAAACAAATACCGGAATAAGAATAATCCTTATACTAGATAGTTTATCAGCTAAATTCATCTTTTAGCAAAAGTTGTCCTTTTAAGGCTTTAAAGCTGTTCCGTCGTAAGGACAATATTCAACTGAAGAAGAAAACTTTCTACCGCAAACAGAACAAAATAGTTTTCGTTTTTCAAGCTTTGCAACCGCACTAGATGCAGTAGGGGCTACTCTTTTTGATTTATTCTTTATGCTGCCCGAAGCTGCCCTAGGGCTGGAACGCACCGGAAACATATCTTCAATCGCACTGGCAGTTGTGGCTTCTCTTTGAATTATTGTGCACCCAGCCAAAAAATACAAATACCCGGCTATAAATACTGCTAAACACCTCATGACTGCCCTCCTTAATGAAACTTACGTTTTTTCATAGCTCAACTACTCTATAGTAGTTATTCTCTTTGGCGGCCACCAAATAAATATAGCCTTTCCAACAATATCAGATTCTTCAACAAAACCCCAAAATCGGCCGTCCAATGAGGAAATGCTATTATCTCCGAGAAAAAAATACTTACCCTTCGGGATGACTATTTCTTGGGCATCTTTAGCCCACTTTCCCTGGTTATAATAATAATTTCTTGCTATCCTAGGGTCAACTAAAATTTTACCGTTTACATAAACATTGCCGTCTTTCAAAACGACGGTATCTGAGCCTTGAGCAATCAACCTTTTTATATAAGCTTTCTTTCTATCATGAGGAGGTATGAAAACAATAACCTCTCCCGCTTTAGGCTTTGTAAACCCTTTTATGCGAAATTTAGTAAAGGGTATCTTTGGGCCAAAGGTGAGTTTGCTTACAAAAATCTTATCTCCCGGCATAAGGGTAGGAACCATGGAAGTTGTAGGAATTTTATAAATCTGGAAGAAAAATGTCCGTAAGAATATTGCTAAAACAGCAGCAATAATTATTGATTCAACCCATTCTCTTAATTGACTTTTTTTATTGGTTATATTCTTATCCATAGTTATCTCCGGCTGAATCTAGCTCTTACATCTTCAGGACTTCTAAAAACGCACTCTGGGGGACACTTATATTGCCTAATTGTTTCATTCTCTTTTTACCCTCTTTTTGTTTTTCCCAAAGTTTTCTCTTACGAGTAATATCTCCACCATAGCATTTAGCAGTAACATTTTTTTTCAAAGCTGACACCCTGGCAGAGGCAATAATTTTTGCTCCTATTGCAGCTTGAATATTTACTTCGTACATCTGACGCGGAATTAATTCTTTAAACCTATCGACTACTGCCCGAGCTTTACTTTCTGCTTTCATTCGATGCACAAGAAGAGAAAAAGCTTCTGTTTTTTTCTTATTAAAAAGAATATCAATCTTTACGATATCGGTTTTCCGGTATTCTATAAACTCATAGTCAAAAGAAGCATAACCCTTAGTCAAAGACTTTATCTTATCATAAAAATCAACAATTATTTCTGCTAGAGGAAGGTTAAAGATAATACTCAACCTATCTTTGCCTAAATAATCCATTTTTACGAATTCTCCCCGCCGGGATTTTGCCAAATTGCATAAAGATTCCATACCGTCAATTGGTGAAATTATAGTGGCTTTAACAAAAGGTTCCCTAATCTGCTCTATACAAGAAGGGTCTGGGAGCTGATGAGGGCTTGCGATATTTTCTACTTCTTGGCTCCCTTTTCTTTCTAATTTATACATAACGTTAGGAGAAGTAGGAATAAGATCTAGACCGTATTCCCGCTGTAGCCTCTCTTGAACTATTTCCATATGAAGAAGGCCAAGAAAACCGCAATGGAAACCATGCCCTAAAGCGCCTAAAGTGTCGGGTTCGTAAGTAAAAGAAGGATCTGACAATTTCAGTTTCTCTATAGCTTCTCTTAAAGCCGGATAGTCTTTCGGGGCTGAAGGAAATACCCCGCAAAAAACCATAGGCGACATCTTGGTATACCTCTCAAAGGGCCTCTTCGTAGGATTAGTTGATGAAGTAACCGTGTCACCTACGTCAATTTCTTGAGGGTTTTTTATGTTGCAACATATATAGCCAACCTCGCCGCAAAAAAGCGATTCTTTTTTCTGCGCTTGAGGCAAAAACACTCCTACTTCTTCCACCCTATAACTTTTATTTTGATGCATAAGAAGAATAGTATCGCCTAGAGATATTTTACCGTCAAATACCCTTAAAAAAAGGACAACTCCCCTATAAGAATCATAACTAGAATCAAATAAAACTGCCCTTAACGGCTTATCAATATCACCCAGGGGCGCAGGAGTTTCTTCAATAACCCTTTGTAATAATTCCTGTGTTCCTTTACCATCCTTGGCAGAAATAAGATAAATTTCTTCTTCTTTAAAACCAAAAGCATCAAAAAGCTCATTCTTGCTTCTGGGGATATCTGCTCCAGGCAAATCTATTTTATTAAGCACCGGTATAATCTTTAAATTAGCTTCTAAGGCCAAATTAAAATTAGCTACTGTTTGAGCTTCAACCCCTTGAGAAGCATCAACCAGAAGAATAGCGCATTCACAAGCTTTTAAGGATTTAGCTACCTCATAAGCAAAATCAACATGTCCTGGGGTATCAATGAGATTTAAGATATAGTCCTGATTATTATACTTAAAATTCAGACGCACTGCTTTTGCTTTTATGGTAATTCCTCTTTCTTTTTCCAAATCCATATCATCAAGCATTTGCTCAGCTATTTTGTTTTTATTTACAGCCCCGGTCATTTCTAAAAACCGGTCGGCTAAGGTAGACTTGCCATGGTCAATGTGGGCGATAATACAAAAATTTCTTATTTGTTTCTGGTGGTCCATATCATTTTAAATAGCTTATTAAAGAATAATCGCTCCTTTTGCTTCCTATTTCGTAGAGGAGTGATCTGTTGACTTAGATTCAATATGCCTAGCCAATAGCTCAACTGTACCTTCGATAGTTAAAGTGCTAGTGTCAATGCGCACGGCATCTTCACTAATAGTCAAAGGGCCAACCGTTCTATTTTTATCTGCATAATCACGTTTTTCTAAATCTGTTCTGACTTCTTCAGGGTCAACATCAAGACCTTTTTCTTTTAGTTCTTTAAAACGCCTTTGGGCTCTTATTTTTGGGTCAGCATCAAGATAAAATTTGTATTTACTTTCAGGAAAAACAACAGTAGTTATATCTCGCCCTTCTACTACAAAATTTCCTTCCGAGGCTATTTTTCTTTGCAACTCGACCATTACTTTGCGGACCTGCGGGAAAGATACTACCGTAGAGATATTTTTATCTATGAGAGGATCTCTTATTTTCTTGCTTATATCTATACCTTTTAGGTATATTTCGTTAGCGTTTATTCTTATATCTAAATTTTTTGCTAAATTTAGCAGCGAATTCTCATCGGATAAGCTCAAACCGCCTTCTATGGCCGCGTAAGTTAGAGAACGGTAAGTGGCTCCTGTATCAAGATAAAAAAACCCTATTTTTTTCGCTAGAAGCTTAGCGGTTGATGTTTTGCCAGAACCAGCAGGACCATCTATGGCTATAATCATATAATTCGTCTTTGTTTAGCATTTACTTTGTCAATTAAACCGGTAATTTTATTTTTATTACCCTTTTTTAACAAATTCTCATAAGTTTTTAAAGTTCTAATAAACTTATTTAAATCTTTTAGAATATTCTTCTTGTTTGATAAAAATATATCTGTCCATACAGCAGCTGGGGAATTTGAAATTCTAGTTAAATCCTTAAAGCTGCCTGAGGAAAACTTTAAATAATTTTGCGGAATAAATTGAGTGAGAGAAAACGAAATAATATGAGGTAAATGAGAGACACAAGAGAGAACTTTATCATGCCAATCAGATTTAATAAATAACACCTTAGAACCTAAACTCTTCCATAACCCTCTTACTGTTCTAGCTGCCCTTTGATTAGAAAAACACGCAATCAGACAAAGGGCTCCTTTGTAAAGATCCTTATTGCTAAATTCTGCTCCGCTTTTTTCGCTGCCGCATAGAGGGTGACAACCGACAAAATTAGCAGTCTTCGGCAACAATCTATGGGCCTGGGTTTCTATTTCTTTCTTACTACTGCCTAGATCAAAAATTATTGCTCCTGGTTTTAAAAAAGGAGATATTATCTTGAAATATTCGATGATAGCTTTTATCGGCAGGGCCAAAACAACTATATCTGCATCTTTAATGAGAATTTGGCAATCCCGGGTCACTTTATCGAGAATTTTCAGCTTCTTTAGCTTATCGTAAGTTTTTTTACTTCTTGAATACCCCCAAATAGAAATATTAGAAAATTTCTCCCGTAAAGCCAAGGCCAAAGAACCTCCCATAAATCCTACGCCAATTATTGCTATTTTTTTAATATTATTCATCTTTATTTTTTTAAGATTATAGGCACTTACCGTTTACGACTTATAACTTACCTAATAGGTCCCCTTATCGGATAGGACTTAAATTTTATATTTCCCTGCCTACGGCTTCTGCTACCTTTTTTAGCTCTTTCATAAGACTGACAAAATTATCAGGCCTGAGCTGTTGGGTGCCATCACTCAACGCTTCTTGAGGATTGCTATGGACTTCTATCATAAGGCCATCAGCACCACAGGCAACAGCAGCCTTACTCAAAGGACTAACCAAACCCCATTTACCTGTCGCATGAGAAGGGTCAACCACAACCGGAAGATGCGACAACATTTTTATTGCCGGAACTGCACTTAAATCTAAAGTGTTGCGCGTGAAATCTTCAAATGTCCTTATGCCTCTTTCGCACAATATAACATTAAAATTGCCCTCTGATAAAATGTATTCTGCGCTCATCAGCAATTCTTTTATAGTCGCACTTAAGCCTCTTTTTAAAAGAATAGGCTTCTTTGTCTGGCCGACTTCTTTTAAAAGATTAAAATTCTGCATATTTCTGGCACCGATTTGCAGAATATCCGAATATCTAGCAACTAATTCAACATCCCTTGTGTCCATAACTTCGGTAGCTGTAGGTACATTTAATTCGCAAGAAATATCTTTTAGTATTTTCAAGCCGTCTTCTCCCAAACCCTGGAAACTATAAGGTGATGTGCGCGGTTTAAACGCTCCTCCCCGTATAATAAGAGCTCCGGACCCTTTTACATCTTTGGCTATCTTGCTTAATTGGTCTTTGGTTTCAATAGAACACGGCCCGGCAATTACCACAACTCTCTTTGAGCCGATTTCAACACTGTTGCTTATTTTAATAACACTTGATTCTTTCTTAAATTCACGGGATACAAGCTTATACGGGGCCAACACCGGCATTACTTTATCGACACCGGGGAAAACATCTAAAGGATATAGGCGTATAACATCTTCAGGGCCAATAACGCCGACGATGGTTCTTTCCTCGCCTTTAGAAATCATTGCTTTTAAACCTAAATTTTCTACTCGCTTAATAAGATTGTTAACTTGCTTTTCTGTTGCGCCTTTCTTAAAAACAATAATCATCGGATAAGCCTCCTATTTTCTATTTTTGAGAGAAGCATTGCCTTAAACAACTTATAAACTTTTTATTTTCTTTATGTTTCCCTACAGTAACTCTAAAAAAATTATCCAATCCCCAACTTTTTAAAGTCCGCACAACGATACCTTTACTTAACAAGTAATTATAGAGTCCTGTTGTATCTTTTCCATAATCAATAAGAATAAAATTAGTTGCACTTTGCCTAAAGCATAATCCGCATTTTTTTAACTCTTTATAAAGATATAACTTTTCTCTTTTTATATATGAAACTACCTTTTTTAAAAAATACTTATCCTTTAAGGCAGCTATGGCTGCTACTTGCGCAAATCTGTTTACATTAAAAGGTTCCCTAACTTTATTTAAAATTTCGGCGAGCTCTCTTGAGGCTACTCCGTAGCCGATACGCAATCCGGCCAAACCATAGGCTTTCGAAAATGTACGCGTTAGCATTACGTTCTTTCTTCCCTTTAGAAATTGCAGTGTCCTGGGAAAATCTTTAGGTGCAAATTCAAAATACGCTTCGTCAAAATACACCAAGACTCTATCGGGAATTTTTTTAAGAAAAGATTCTACATCTCTATGCGGTAAATATGTCCCTGTAGGATTATCAGGATTAGCGATAAAAATAATTTTTGTTTTTTTAGTAACCTTCTTGGCAATTTCATCTAAACAATAACCCAAATTTTTTAGGGGAACTTTTATCACTTTTGCATTGTTTATTCTGGCCTGGATTTCATAAATCAAAAACGTAGGATAAGAAACTATTACCTCATCACCTTTCTCTATTAAAGCCCTCAAAGTCAAAACAATCAATTCGTCCGAACCATTGCCAAAAATAATCTGGTTCTTAGCTACTTTTAATTTTTTAGCTATGCGTTCTCTTAAATAAAAACATCCTCCTTCAGGATAACGATTAATATTTTTTAAGTCATCTAGAATAGCTTTATCTATATAGAAGGGAGAAAATGGAATCTCGTTTGAAGCAAGTTTATAAACTTGGGCTAAACCTAATTCTCTTTTTACTTCCTCTATAGGCTTGCCGGGCTTATAGCCCTTTATTTTTTCTAATTCTTGCCTATATATTTTCATAAACCAATCTTTTGTTTAGAGCTAGCCTCTTTTTTCTGTGATTGTATTTTATAAATACTCTTAAATGCAAATAAATTGGTATGTGTTATCAGCTTTCTTTGGGGTAAGAGCCAAGAATTTTGATGAAAATACAATTTCTCTTTAATTTCGCCAAAGCCTTTTTAACAAAGGGAAAGCTTCTGTGCCCTTCGATATCTACAAAGAAGTAATACTCCCAAGGCTTTTTCTTAGAAGGCCTGGATTCAATCTTAGTAAGATTAATGCTACAGCTCTTAAACGAATAAAGAACATCATAAAGGGCTCCTACTTTGTCTTTTATAGAGAATAAAATAGAAGTCTTATCCTTGCCTGAGGCAAAACTGTCATTTTTAGCTATAACCAGAAACCTTGTGTAATTATTAGGAGAATCTTCTATCGAAGAAGCTATAATCTTTAAATCGTAAATATTGGCAAGAACCTTATTACCTATACAGGCACCGTAGGCATCTTTTTTGGCCTTGAGGGCAGCTTTGGCAGTTGAAAAAACAGGAACTAGCTCTGCGCCTTTTAAAGAACGCGATATCCACTTTCTGCACTGTGCAAATACTTGGGGATTGGAATAAACTCTTTTTATCCTTTTTAAAGACTTTCCGCAAAGGGCCTGGGAAATATTCAGGGTTATTTCAGCACATATGCTTAGTGTAGATACGAAAAACATATCTAAGGTATAGTTAACAACACCTTCTGTGGAATTTTCTATTGGAACAACTCCGTAATCCACTTCGCCCTTCTCTACTTTGTCAAAAACATCACTGATACTTTCTGTAGGCAAATATTTTGATTTTTTACCAAACTTTTTCATTGACGCTAAATGAGTAAATGTACCTTGCGGCCCCAAATAGGCTATTTCTAAGACAGAATGTTGCGATCTGCAGGCTGATAGTATTTCGCGAAAAACATTTTCTACGTCTGTAGAACTGAAAATTCCTTCATTGATTTTTTTAAGATGGTTTAGCATGGCAGCTTCTCTCTCGGGAGAAAAGGTTTTGATATTTTTCTTTTTTTTCAGCTTACCAACCTTTATGACTTCCGATGCTCTCTGGTTAAGAAGACCTAGAATCTTTTCGTCTATTGTATCAATCTTATCTCTTAACTTTTTTAGTTGCATATTTTTTATCCCCCGCCTTGCTATAAAACCTTATAAATTTTATCCTTAAACCTATTATGCTCCTTAATAGCCTGTTAAAAACATATTAATTTGACTTAATTTTTGAATTCTTTTTCGGCTTCTTTTAAAGAATCGAAATGCCCGATATCAATCCATTCTCCCTCTAAAGTATATCCGAAAACTTCTTTGGTTTGAACCAACCACCTTATATACGTTCCGGAGGCATCAACATTATTGCTTTGGCTCAAGAACGAATTTAACAAATCTAAAGATTTTTTAGGAAAAAAATAAACACACGACGCTGCCAATGTTGAAGGTGGATCTTTTGGCTTTTCTTCAAACCTTACTATTTTGCCATTTCCGTCTAGAAGCACCACGCCAAAACGCCTAGCCGCTTCTTTATACTTAACATCATAAAGGCCTATAGAAGAATGCGGTTCTTTGCTCCTGGCAAACTTGATAAATTTCACTAAATTGTCTCTAAATAAATTATCTCCCCCTAAAACTAAACAATCAGTTTCAGCCCCTCTTATAGCTAATTCCATATCCTTAACAGCACCTAGCCTATCATCGGGTGTATTTGAGCCATCGTTAATGATTTCTGCATTAACATTGTATTTATTTTTCCATTCTAAAAAGCTTTCATAAAATTTGTTGTTAACTACAACTCTTACCTCATCTACTGCAAAATTATTTTTTAATATTGCAATTTTATCAAGCAAAAAATTGATTATAGGCTTATTATTTATCGGAACTAGAGGTTTGGCTATTTTCTGAGTTAAGGGGTAAAGCCTAGTCCCGTAACCAGCTGCGAGAATGACTATAAGCATATTAAACCATTAAAATGTTGCGGTAAGATTCACTTGTTAAAATCCTCTTTAATTCACTATGCAAATACTTCTCCACTTCTTTGGGCGTATGAAGTTTCAAAGTGTTCTCAACAATGCCTTTAGCATTCTCAAAGTTAATGCTATTTATTAATTCTTTTATCTTAGGTATCTGAGGAGCAGACATGCTAAATTTGTCAAGCCCCATACCTAAAAGCAAAAAGGCAAAAAGCGGATCTCCTGACATTTCACCGCACATACCTACCGGAATATTATTATTATGAGCAGCATCAATAATGCCTTTTATCAGTTTTAAAACCCCGGGGTGGCCCGGTTCGTAAAGATAGGCTACCTTTTCATTGCCTCTATCTACAGCCAACGAATATTGGATTAAATCATTTGTGCCGATGCTAAAGAAATCACACTCTTTTGCTAAAATATCAGCAGTTAAAGCAGCTGAAGGGACTTCAATCATTGCACCTACAGCGATATCCTCATCAAATATTTTACGTTCACTCTTTAACTCTTTCTTGCACTCTTTTAGAAGGGCTTTTGCCTGTCTTAACTCTTCGATTCCTGAAATCATCGGAAACATTACCTTCACGTTCTTTTTCACAGAGGCTCTTAAAATTGCTCGCAATTGAACCTTAAAGAGGTCTGGATGCGCCAGGCAAAACCTAATCGCTCTCCAGCCCAAAAAAGGACTCATTTCTTTAGGAACTTCGGGACGTGAAAGAAATTTGTCACCTCCGATATCAATAGTCCTAAATACCACCGAATGAGGACTAATATCCTTAGCTACGCTAAGATAAGCCGCATATTGTTCATCCTCTGAAGGAGAATCTCTCCTTCCCAAGAAAATATATTCTGTTCTGTAAAGACCAATACCCTCTGCTCCGTATTCCTTAACTAAAGAAAGTTCTTCAGGAAGCTCCATATTGGCAGAAATTGTGGCTTCTTTTCCGTCTTTAGTGCGGGCTTTAAGTGCCCGGGGTATATGGATTGCCTTTACTTCTTTAGCATATGCAGTTGATTTTTTATGGTATTCTCTTAATGTCTTATCTGTAGGACGACAAATAACATAGCCTGAAGAACCATCAACTATAACTTTATCCCCGGATTTTACATTTTCTGTAGCTATTTCCACTCCTACAACAGCCGGAATTCTTAAAGCCCGGGCGATAATTGCAGTATGCGAAGTCCTACCTCCTATATTAGTTACAAAGCCTAAGATATTTTCTTTAGGCAAAGACGCAGTTTGAGAAGGAGAAAGATCATGAGCAACAATAACTACCTTTTCTTTCAAATCACTTAAAGTAGCAGCTTTTTCTTTAAGCATCTTCCTTAAAACTCTTTTGGAAACATCCTCAATGTCTATTACTCTTTCCCTTAAGTATTCATCATTAAGTTTTAACAAAGTATCGACATACTTTTTTACGCTCTGCGAAAAAGCATATTCAACATTTACGTGCTTGTTCTTAATCTGCATAATAACATCCTCAATCAAAACTCTATCTTCTAAAACGAGAAAATGTGCCTCAAATATTCTGCCGTGGTCAAAACCGATTTCTTTAGAAATTTTTTTCTGCAAATTAGATATCTCTCGACGGGTATCAATCAAAGATTCCTCCAGATGATAAATCTCCCGGGAAATTTCGTCGTGACTAATTTTTCGCTTGGGTACAGTAAGCTCGTCCTTTCTTAGTAATAAAACCTTACCTATCCCAACTCCCCCAGAAACGCCAATACCTTTTAACTTAATCATCTCCTCTCTCCAAAAATTCTTTTAGATCATTCATGGCACTAGAGGCATCGTTACCTTCTATGATCAGCCTTATTTTCATACCATTATTTATCCCTAAGCTCAATATGGCAATGATTGACTTACCATCGACAGCTTCACCATCTTTTTCCATCTTGACTGACGAATCAAATTTATTAGCCATTTGGACAAAGACAGACGCTGGACGCGCATGTAAACCATGAATTTTATTCACAATTATTTGTTTTTCGAATCTCTCCATTTTTTCTTACCTTGAGTATAAATTTTCATAATCTCTTTAGCTGATTTTTTTGAATCATGCCTCAAGTAATTACGCTTACTAACAACATCTGCTTCAAAAACATCTATGTCCATCCTTTTAATCCTTTCTCTATCAAAAACTACAGGAAATGATTTCTCCTCTGCGTATTTAATCAACAACTGGTACCTCAAACGCCCCGAATTAACTAAGCAACAGTTGACAATATCTTTTCTGGCATGAAAAAGTATCATTCTAAGGTGATCAGAAGCTGTAAAACCATCTGTTTCGCCTTGTTGTGTCATGACATTACAAAGATACAATTTTTTTACATTCCGCTTAGCGATTTCATCTGCAATATCGCCTATTAAGATATTCGGAATTATGCTAGTAAATAAACTCCCTGGCCCAAAAAGAATTATTTCTGCTTCCCTTATAGCCTCAATAACCTCCGGATTTGGCTTGGCTTCTTGGGGAATTAAACATACCCTTCTTATAGTCTTTTCCTCATCAGGAATTTTATCCTCACCTACTTTAGCAGTCCCATCACTATACTCTGCCCTAAGACGCAAACTATCTAAACTCGAAGGTAATACCTTACCCCTTATGGCTAAAACTATGCTGGATTCTTTTATTGCATCTTTAAAGCTCCCCGACACTTGGGTCATGGCGGTAATAAAAAGATTGCCAAAACTATGGCCTTTAATTCCATCGCCTTCTTCGAAACGATACTGGAACAAATCACGCATTAGTTGCGGAACTTCGGCCAAAGAAACAAGACAATTCCTTATGTCCCCAGGCGGTAAAATACCAAACTCCTCTCTTAAGCGGCCTGATGAACCGCCTTCGTCGGCAACTGCAACCACTGCAGTTATGTTAGAAGTATACTCTTTCAAGCCTTCTAATATAGTAGCTAGGCCTGTCCCGCCTCCTATGGCGACAACCTTCGGGCCTTTAGAGAGAAATCTCTTTTCATAAATTACGTCTATGAGCTCTTTATTTTTCTCAGACCAAATAACTTCAAAAAAACTTTTGATGAGAGACTTTAAACCGGCTATAAGACCTATAAAAGAAAATGTAAATAAAAACGCATCAAATACTTTTAAAAGAACATCTTTATCTTTAGAGAATCTTACTGATGAATAAATTACGAAAAACAAGCTTAAAGACAATAAAATGAACCATCTTTTTATCTTCAATCCCGGATAAAACCATTTTATAACTTTTATAAACTTCTTCATGTCAACATTATTCTGAAATATAGCGCTAAAATCAAATTGCCTTGATTCAGCAATTACGCTAGCAACTGCCGGCAGGCAAGCTTATTATCTTACTACCCGCTGCTGGTTATCCAACAACATAAGCACATCTTTTTCATCTTTAACACTTTTAAGCCTCTGGACAAGGTATTTATCACGCAGAATTCTAGCCAAAAACGCCAACATCTTAAGATGCAAGCCTGCCTCTTTTTGATTGGAAAGAAGAAGAGCGATAACGTTAACCGGTTCTTGGTCTAAAGAGTCAAAATCAACTCCTTCTTTGGAAATAGCTATGCAGATTATAATACTTTTTACTGAGGTAAGCCTAGCATGAGGAAAAGCGATATGATTACCAATAGCGGTTGAACCCATCTCCTCTCTTTGGCAGATAAGCTTGAGAATTTCTTTTTTTTCACGGCTTTCTACTTTTCCTTTCTGGACAAGATGATCAAGAATAACAGATACAGTATTCTTTTTGCTTCTTTTTTTTAACCCTAAAATAATGCCATCTTTATCTAAATAATCCAAAATATTCATATAGTCAAAAAAATATTTAAGCAGAAAAATGATAACTACTCTTCGCGTACGCGAAGATATATTTTAGTCAACCTTCACCTTGCCTGCCTGCCGGCAGGCCTGTTTGCTAAAAAACAGTAATTATTTTGTTCACTGTAAACCTTGCAGCCAAAAGAGCATTTATCAGCGGAGGAAGGGAATTGAACCCTCAACCTTCACGTTGGCAACGTGACGCTCTAGCCGATTGAGCTACCCCCGCAGTTACAGCTATAAGCTATAAGCTTTAAGTTGTAAGTATAAAGAGCAAGCACTTTCTAGCGCTGTAGCGAAATCGGGAAACCGATTGTTCAATGAGACTTGAACTTTTGCAAGTAGTAAGGCTCAGCAAAAGTTCTTAGTCGAATTAATCCCGACGAGCGCAGCGATGTCGGGGAGCTACCCCCGCAATTATAGCTTTAAGCTACAAGCGGTAAGCTGTAAGCTTTAAGTTGTAAAGAACAAATACAGAAAATTAGTACTTATTTTTTCAATGATATAATATTTATTGCGAATCAATTCTACTATCGATTATTAACAATCAGCGACTATGTGCGGACGGGGAGAGTTGAACTCCCACCTCTTACGAGACTAGATCCTAAGTCTAGCGCGTCTGCCAATTCCGCCACGTCCGCTAATATACAGACGCTGGCTTTAATATCTTATCTTTGCACTGAAATAATCGTGAGCCGCCCCAGGATCGAACTGGGGACAGCCGCCTTAAAAGGGCGGTGCTCTACCAAACTGAGCTAGCGGCCCGCAGTGCGTTATCCTTTGATTACAAAATAAAAGATCAAAACTCTTTAAGCTCTCTCTCTTTGTCTTCCAAAATCTTATCTATACTTTTTATGCAGCTATCAGTTAGTTTCTGCAATACATCTTCTGACTTAAATCTATCGTCTTCAGTAATCTTTTTGCTCTTCTCTAAGCTTTTTATTTCTTCCTTCCCATCTCTTCTCACTGTTCTAATAGATACTTTGCCTTCCTCAACTATTCTTTTAACTATTTTTATCAATTCTTGCCTACGCTCCTGCGATAAAGGCGGCACTATTAACCTTATGATTTTTCCATCGTTAACCGGAGTAATTCCTAGATCCGATTGCAAAATAGCCTTCTCGATTTCCTTAGAAGAAGAAGGATCATAAGGGCTTATCACAATCATTCTTGCTTCAGGTATTCCTATGGTTGCAATTTCTTTAAGCAATGTCAGTGTCTCGTAGTAATTTACCTTAATCCCTTCGACCATTTTAGTATTGGCTCTACCTGAACGTAACTCGGCTAGTTCTCGCTTAGTAGCCTCTATCGCTTTCTTCATATCCCTTTCTATTTCTTTTAAAATTTCTTTTGTCAGCATAATAGGAGACTTTTTTACCTGATAATAGTTCCAATTTTCTGGCCACAAACTACTTTTTTTAGATTACCTTTCTGCATAAAATTAAATACAATTATCGGCAGTTTATTTTCCATACACAAGCTAATAGCTGTAGTATCCATTATCCGCAAGCCTTTATTAATCACCTGCATATAGTTTAATTCTTTAAACATCTTTGCCTTCCTGTTTCTAAGAGGGTCGCACGAATAGACTCCATCTACTTTTGTGCCTTTGAACAATGCATCGACCCCTATCTCTACACTTCTTAAAGCTGCCGCCGTATCAGTAGTAAAATAAGGATTGCCGGTTCCGGCAACAAATATCACTACTCTTTTTTTCTCCAGATGCCGCACAGCTCTTAGGCGAATATAAGGCTCAGCTATCCTTTCCATCTCAATTGCAGTCATAACCCGGCTGGGAATACCCTGATTTTCTAAAGCATTTTGCAAAGCAAGACCATTTAAAACAGTGGCTAACATTCCCATGTAATCGGCAACTGTCCTTTGCATCTGGAGTTCGCTAGATTTAGAAACCCCTCTAAATATATTACCGCCTCCAACTACCAGAGATATTTCTACTCCTAAATTCACTATCTCTTTAATTTGTTTAGCCAAATGCGCACAGACGGAAGTATCAATACCGTGAGAATATCTGCCGGAGAAAGCTTCTCCGCTTAGTTTAAGAAGAATTCTCTTATACTTAGCACTTGTCTTTTTGGTCTTCATCTTTTTCTCCTAATGAAAAACGTATAAACCTTTTGATTACAACGTTTTCGCCAGTTTGAGACACAATATCTCTTAAGTATTCTCCAACGGAAATTTTATTATTTTTTATAAAAGGCTGTTCCAAAAGACAATGCTGCTTTACATACTCATTTGGATTTTTGACATCTTTTAAAAAATCAGAAGGAATGTTCTCTTTCTTTATATACTCAGGGTTACTCGCTGCTACCTGCATAGCCATATCCTTAACAAATTTCTTAAATATTTCTGTGCGTCCGACAAAATCAGTTTCGCAATTTACCTCAATTAGCACTCCTAGATTACCCCTAAAATGTACATAAGAATCTATCAAGCCCTCATGAGCTGCTCTTGCGCTCTTTTTCTCAAGCATTCTTATTCCTCTCTTTTTCAATATTTTTAGAGCCTCGTTGAAATCACCCTCAGATTCACTTAAAGCTTTTTTACAATCATTAACACCTAGAGATGTCAACTCTCTCAACTTCTTAATGTCAGTCAAGCCCACCTTATTCCTCCTTTTCATGGTAACTTTTCAAAACTTCTATTCTTTAGCCTAGGCATCTACTACTTTATCGCCTTTTGGGTGTAGATTTTCTGCTGCTTTTGGTTCAGAATCTGCTGCATCAGCTACCAACGTCTTATCTTTTACGGTATCTTTAGTCTTTTTCAGACCTTCTTCAATGGCCTCAATAAGACACGAAGTTATATATTTTACTGATTTTATGGAATCATCATTACCTGGTATTGGGTAATCAATAATCTCAGGGTCAGCGTCAGTATCAATTAAAGCTACTATAGGTATGTCTAGCTTACGCACTTCTCTTACGCAGGAAGTTTCCTTTTTAGGATCAACAACATAAACACAATCAGGTAAAGTCTCTAATGAAGTCACTCCGCTGTAGCTCTTTTCCATTCTTTCTAATTGACGGTTTAATTTCACCACCTCTTTCTTTATCATTTTATCAAATCCACCCGTATCTCTTTTCTTTACAAGCTCTATATATTTATTTACCCTGCTTCTTACGGTAGCAAAATTGGTAAGTAACCCCCCGACCCATCTCTCGGTTACATAAGGCATATCACAAGAAGAAGCCATCTCCTTAATCAACCCCCTAAGCTGTTTTTTAGTAGCAACAAAAAGAATCTTTCCTCCTGTTTGAGCTTGCTGCTTTAAGAAATCTTTCGCTTCCTGGATTTTTTGGGCCGTTTTCTCCAAATCGATTATATATACATTCTTTTTTTTGCCAAAAATAAACCCTTTCATTTTGGGATTCCAGTGTTTACTCAAGTGGCCAAAATGAACGCCACTTTCTAATAATCCTTTAATTATTTCCGGTAAAGCCATAGTACTTTTCCTCCTTACAATGCTGATACTCAGCACAAGTTTCAACTACACAGTTTTTCTTCGCTGTTGGCTCGAAAAACTATAAGTCTCATTGAGCCCTGCGACGCTACTCGCGTCCCAGGATTAATTCAACTAAACACTTTTGGGCGCTTCGCTTCAAAAGTGTAAGTTTCATTGAACCCTTGGGGTTAAAACCCTAAGGGTTTCCTGCGTCGGGATAAGACTAAAAATACAGTAAAATCACTAGTATTTAGACAACTGCTTAATCTCCAATTAGACAGAAAGTATATCATATTTTCTAATATTTTCAACAATATATTATCTATAGATTTCTCGATATAAAATCAGGAGTATCTATTCAGAAAATTGTAAATCGTAGAACTTTTTATATAAACTATTTGCTTTTAATAATTGCTGATGTGTTCCTACCTCAGCAATTCTACCTTTATCCAAAACGGCTATTCTATCGGCCTTTTGGATAGTGGAAAGCCGGTGGGCAATAACAAAAGAAGTTTTTCCTTCCATTAAGGCATAAAGAGCATCCTTTATTAATTGCTCGGATACAGAATCAAGATGGCTAGTTGCCTCATCTAAAATCAAAATAGGCGCGTCTTTTAAAATCGCCCGGGCAATAGCAATTCTTTGTTTCTGGCCTCCGGACAATCTAAAGCCTCTGTCACCTACAATTGTATTGAAATTTTCCGGCAATTTCATAATAAACTCATAGGCATGAGCTTTTTTGGCTGCTTCGATAATTTCAGAAGATGAAGCTCCCTCTTTCCCGTAAGCGATATTATCTTTTATGGTCGTATTAAAAAGAACAGTCTCTTGAGAAACAATTGAGATTAGGGAACGCAGGTCTTTTAATTTAACTTCTTTTATATCTAAACTATCTATACAAATTGTTCCCTTCTGCGGGTCATAAAATCTCAGCAATAATCCCACCAGGGTAGTTTTACCTGCCCCAGAATGCCCAACCAAAGCCAGCACTTCTCCCTTTTTTACCTCTAAATTAATATCTTCCAATATATAGCCATCTTCCTGGTTATACTCAAAACTAATTCCCTTAAAGGCAATTTGAGCACGCAGTTGCTTTAATCCTTTAGCTTCCCCTGCGTCTTTTATTGTAGGCTTTTGTTCTAGAATTTCATAAATCCGTGCAGATGCTGCTAGAGCTTTTTGGTTAATGGCATGGACATTGGCTAATTTCTTTAAAGGACGTATCATAGACAAAAGAAAAATAAGAAATGTAGCAAAAACACCAAAAGAAAGCTTACCCGCAAGTAACTCCGAGGATATTATGCACATGACTGCTATACCTCCTGCAATACCAAAAAATTCAGTCAAAGGTGATAATAGAAGGATTCTCTTAGTGCTTTTCAAAGTGAATTTATAATAATCCTGATTGATATTTTTAAATCTCTCCATTTCATAACTCTCACGGCAAAAAGCCTTTACAACATGTGCACCCTGGATGGTCTCTTGCATTTGGGAATTTAAATCCGCTATTTTCTTTTGCACCTCTACGCTGAATTTTTTAACTCGCTTGCCTATCCTTGCAACCGGAATCATTATCGGCGGAAAAATAAAAAAAATAACCAAGGGTAATTTCCAAGATATCTGAAAACCAATCCAAAGAGCCATAAAAACAAAAAATACCAATTTCATTGACTCAAAAATAAAATCCCTAAGGGCGTAAGAAATTGCATTGGTAATTATAGCAACATCATTGGTAACGCGGGACATTAATTCTCCCACCCTTTGTTTACCGTAAAAATCCAGGGATAAATCCTGTAATTTAGCATATAATTTATTTCTTACATCCTTTACTACACCTTCACCGACAACATTCATGAGGTAACCCTGCAAGAAGATGAATAGCCCTTTAACCAGAAACAAAATCGGCAGAAATACAACCATGTACTTAAAAAACACTGCCGGTTCTATTGAATTTAATTTCTCAACAATATCAGCTAAAAATTGAGGTAATTGACCGGGAATAACTATCGGTTTGTTGGTAAACACTCTATCGGTTAGAGGCCCCATCATGCCTAAGCTTATCCCCTCAAAGATAGTAGATGCCCCCATGCAAAGAGCTGCCACAGCCAGGGTTTTGATATAAGACCTTGCAAACTTAAGCAATTTAAAGTATTCTTTCAGGTGTTTTTTCATGGTTAAAATCAAGGAATTTTACCACACCGATTGACTTTTCACAAGAGATTTGATACAATCAGCAAACAGAAAACAACGGACAGATCGCTAATTTCTGACATCTGACTCTTGAAATGGAGCCCCACCCGGGCTAAAGCCCGGGGTTCCCTTAGGGGCGCAATCCCTGCCTACCGGCAGGCAGGCCCGACCCGCCTCCATTCTCGGTCTAAAGGCCGAGGTTTTGTGGCGTCGGGATAAACGATATGAAAGCAGGAATAATAGGTATAGGAAAATTAGGAAGCATACACTTACGTATCTATAAGGAGCTCAAGGAAATAAGTAAAATATACCTTGTAGATATAGATAAAAAAAAATTAGCTGCCCACAATTATTTGGCTACCTTTAATGATTACAAGCAATTAAAGGACAAGGTTAATCTTGTAAGCATTGCTACCCCTACACCTAGCCATTTTAAAATTGCTAAGTTCTTCCTTGAGAATAAAATTCCCGTGCTGGTAGAAAAACCTCTTACCCAGAATGCAAAAGAAGCAGAAAAACTAGTAGAGATATCCCGAAAACACAAAACCCTCCTTTTTGTCGGGCATGTTGAAAGATACAATAATGCCTATCTGGCAATAAAAAAAATTATTACTACTCCTCTATTTATAGAATGTCATCGCCTAAGCCTATATCCTCATAGATCATTAGATACCAGTGTTGTACTTGATTTAATGATTCATGACTTAGATATAATTCTTGATCTTCTAAAAGATAAAGTAAAAAAAGTAGAGGCAAAAGGAGTAAAGGTGCTTTCACCTTCTCAAGACATAGCTAATGCCCGCATAACTTTTTCAAAAGGCTGCGTTGCCAATATAACATCCTCGCGGATATCAACAAAGAAAGAAAGAAAAATCCGAATATTTATGCCGAATCTCTATATTTCTCTGGATTACGCCCAGCAAACAGTAGAAATTTATAGAAAAATAAAGAAAAAGATAATAAAAAAAATTCTCACCATAAACAAAGAAGAACCTCTAAAAAAAGAAATAGCCGCTTTTGTGAATTTGGTCAAGACAAAGAGCTTTTCTTTGGAATATGCTGATAAAGCGAAGGATGCTTTAAAGCTTGCGCTAAAAATACAAAAAATCATTGAAAACAGCGGCTAAGAAGCTTAAAACTTCTACCCTTCCAAGAAAATAGAACAAAAACTTTAAACGAGATGAAAAAGATAATTATTGTAGCCGGAGAACCTTCAGGCGATTTATACGGAAGCCTATTAGCAGAAAAATTAAAAACTAAATTCCCCTCTTTAGATATTTTCTCTTTTGGCGGACCAAAACTAGCCAAACACTCTAAACAGTTAATTAATCTTCTTAATTACTCGGTTTCAGGAATAATAGAAGTACTCTCACACTTAAGGAGAATACTCAAAGTTTTTAAAGGAGTCCTACAATATATCCACGATATAAAACCCGACTTAATAATACTTATTGATTTTCCTGACTTCAATTTACGGCTGGCAAAAACGCTCAACAAAAAATTTCCTATTTTTTACTATGTAAGCCCTCAAGTCTGGGCCTGGAGAAAAAAAAGAATAAGTTTAATTAAACAACTCGTAGAAAAAATAATTGTGATTTTTAAGTTTGAAGAAAAATTCTATCAAAATGAAGGCATAAATGCTCTTTACTTCGGACATCCTTTGTTGGATGTAATTAAAAAACAGGGTATTAATACAAAAAAAATAATATCTTTACTACCCGGTTCACGGAAAAACGAAATACAAAAACACTTACTTTTAATGCAGCAAACAAAAACAATTTTACAGAAAGAGTTACCTGGCTATTCTTTTCGGATATTAAAACCACAAAATATAGAAAAAACTTTTTATGAAGAATTTCCTCTGGACACAGATATAGAAATAACAGACTATTCTTACCAAGCAATTGAAGAATCAAAATTTATTATCGCCTCTTCAGGAACAGCAACCGTAGAAATTGCCATATTAGAAATTCCTTATATAATCATATACAAAGTTAATCCTATAAGCTGGTATATCCTAAAAAGGTTAGTAAAAACAGACTACATTGGTATGGTTAATATTCTGCAGTCGAGGAAAGTAGTCACTGAATTGCTGCAAACTCAAGCAACACCTGACAATATCGCTAAGGCCTCTCTAAGGTACCTAAAAAATCCTCAAGAGTATTCGCAATTAAAATCCGCTTTAGGCAAAACCAAAGAAATACTTTCTCCTTACGGAGCAACAGAAAAATTCACTGATTTTATAGCTCAATATTTAGAACTTAAAAATTCCCAAAAGTGATCCTGGCCGAAAGTTATCCTTTAACTCTTGGGCTTTTTATATTTTATAAAATTATATATATTTAAAATTGCCGCTGGGGTGATACCGCTTATTTTAAGAGCCTCATCCAAAGAAGAAGGCTTAAACCTCTCCAATTTTTCTCTTACCTCTTTCGATAACGAATCAATATGACTGTAATCCATCCTAGGCATTTTGATCCTTTCGAGATTTTTTAACTCTTTGCGCCATATTGATTCCCGGCGTAAAAATCCTTCATATTTTGCAATTATTTCTATTTCCCTTCTGATACTTAAATCTTTTATTTTTTCTCCTAATTGTCTTTCGACTGCCTTAAAAGACACTTTGGGGTTTTTAAACATATCAAAGAGAGAAATTCTCTTATTAGCAAACACTACTTTTTTATTCTTTAGCTTCTCAATGCTTTCGGCAATTTTTTCCTTTTTATCCAAGCTAAGCTTATAATCACTCTTTGTCAGTAAACCTAAATTATACCCGTAAGCAGCCAGCCTGATATCGGCGTTGCTTTCCCGCAACGAAAGACGAAATTCACTTCGCGAGGTAAACATACGATATGGCTCATCTACCCCTTTAGTAGTTAAATCATCTGCCAAAACTCCTATATAGGCCATATCTCTTTTTAAAATAAACGGCTTCTCATCTTTTATACTCAAAGCGGCATTTATCCCCGCAATTAATCCTTGAGCGGCAGCTTCCTCATAACCAGTAGTTCCGTTTACTTGCCCGGCAAAATAAAGCCCCCTTATTAGTTTACTTTCAAATGTAGGATAAAGCTGACGGGGATCAATCAAACCGTGCTCAATTCCATATCCCGGGCGCAAAATAGAAACCTTCTCTAAACCTTCAATCGTCCGTATAAACTCTGATTGAACACAAAAAGGCAAAGAAGTCGAGACTCCGTTAGGATAAACTTCGATAGAATCTTTACCCTCAGGTTCGATAAAAACCTGATGCCTGTCTCGGTCAGAAAATTTTACTACCTTATCTTCTAATGAAGGACAATACCTTACTCCGGTTGACTTTATCTTCCCGGAGTAAAGCGGTGAATATTTTAAATTTTTTAAAATTACCCTATGGGTCTTTTTATTAGTATAAGTTATAAAGCAACTTAATCCTTTTTTAGATATCTTTGCATTAGTAAAAGAAAAAGGGGTAACATCTCTATCCGGAATTTGCTCAATCATTTTCGAAAAATCAATCGTACGCTTATCCAAACGCGCGCAGGTTCCGGTTTTAAAATGCCTGGTTTTGAAACCTAACCTTTTGATACTGGAGAATAATTTATCACTTGAAGGTTCATATAATCTTCCGCCGGAAAAACTACTTAACCCTATGTGAATCTTACTGTTAAGAAAAGTTCCTGCACAGATAACTACAGTTTTGCTTAAAAAGTCTTGGCCAAAATTAGTTCGTACCCCATAAACCTTATTATTCTTTACGAGTATTTGCTCTACTTGGGCCTGTAAAATTTCAATATTATCTACCCTTTCTAAAAAACTTCTTGCTGTCTCCGGATAAGAAAACATATCAACTTGGGCCCGCGTTGACCATACGGCTTTTCCTTTACTGCGGTTTAGAATTCTATATCCCAAGGCACATTTATCAGTTATCTTTCCGATTAGCCCTCCTAAAGCATCCACCTCTCGTACCAAATGGCCCTTAGAAACCCCTCCTACAGCCGGATTACAAGATAGTTTTCCAATGCAATCAGTACTAATTGTTAAAACTAACACTTCACAACCAAGTTTAGCAACTGCGTGTGCAGATTCAATTCCGGCATGACCGGCGCCTACAACGATACAATCATAGCTTTTCATAGTTCAAATTTTACCACTTTACCCAACAGGGTGGTCTGTTGACCTAACTATAAAACGAAAGTGATTTTGGTGGGTTTTTATTACGGTATTTTAGCCCTAAGATATTATTTTTTAGTTTGTTTGGCTACAGAATCTATTGCTTTTTTTACCAGCTCGGGGTCACCTAAATAATAATGCTTTAAAGCTCTTAAATTCTCATCTAACTCATAAACAAGAGGAATACCTGTAGGTATGTTGAGTGTGACTATAGCCTCATCTGATACATTATCAAGATACTTAACCAAGGCTCTTAAACTATTCCCATGAGCAGCAATAATAACTTTTTTTCCTTCTTTAAGGGAAGGTACAATAATGTTATGCCAAAAGGGAAGAAACCTATCTACCGTATCTTTTAAACATTCAGTTAAAGGAATTTCTGGGGGTTTTAAATCGCCGTAACGGGAATCGTTACCGGGAAAACGTTCATCATCTTTAGTCAAGGCTGGGGGCTGGATATCATAGCTTCTTCTCCAGATTAAGACTTGTTTTTCACCATATTTTTTAACCATCTCTAGTTTATTCAACCCCTGTAAAGCACCATAATGCCTTTCATTAAGACGCCAGGATCTCCTGACCGGTATCCACATCAAATCCATATCTTCCAGCACAATCCAAAGAGTAGAAATTGCCCTTTTAAGTAGAGAAGTATAAGCGATATCGAAAGTAAAGTCGTCTTTTTTTAACCACTGTGCTGACTCATGTGCCTCTTTTATTCCTTTTTCAGACAGCCCAACGTCAGTCCATCCAGTAAATTTATTTTCTAAATTCCAAACGCTTTCGCCGTGTCTTAATAATACCAGTTTAATCATCTTTTAGGAGGGTTAACATTTTGAATACCCGCAAGCATCGCAGACCAAACAACCTTCTTGATGCCTGAGCACAAAACCGCATTCAACGCAAACTCCGACAACGCTGTTAAAATTATTTTTCTTAACGTCAACTACAACCTTGTCTTTTCTTTCTACTTTAACCGCTACTGTTGCACTGGCTACAGACTTTAAAATAGTGATATCTTTCTGATCAAGCCCTCTTTTTTCCAACACCCTGGCAATAGCGTCAGCACAGGAAAATATTTTCTTTCCCTTATCCCAAGAAGGAGAAGGACACCTTATTCCCTTGAGCTGCTCGACAACAACTTTTATATCAATCCCGCCTCTTAAAGCAAGGGAGACTAACCTTCCTACCGCTTCAAGCTGAGAAGCCGCACAGCCTCCAGCTTTACCCATTTGGGTAAAAACTTCAAAAAAGTTACCTTTCTCATCTTGATTAACAGTAATATAAAGATTACCGCATCCTGTAGTAACCTTAGTAGTTGTTCCTAAGATAACTTCGGGACGAGGCTTAGGGTAAGGAATAGCCATAGAGTAACTTTTTGTCTCTTTGGTCTCTTTTTGTTTTTTCTTATCTACGGTGAGAACCTGCACATTTCTGCTCCCGTCTCTATAAACAGTAATACCTTTACAATTTAACTTATAAGCAAGTAAGTATGCTTCTTTTACGTCTTCTAGGCTAGCACTATGGGGTAGATTTATAGTCTTAGAAACAGCATTATCGGTATATTCTTGAAAAGCCCCCTGCATCTTTATATGCCATAGGGATGAGATTTCCATAGCAGTTTTAAAAATGCGTTTTATTTTATCTGGTATCTGTTCCATATTTTGAATGCTTTCACCTGAGCCAATTTTTTTCATTAAATCATGGGAATAGAAACCTTCCTTTTTAGCTACATATTCAAAAGCAGAATCTACCTCCAAGAGCTTTTCTCCATCCAAAACATTACGAAAATAACAGAGAAAAAAATTGGGCTCTATTCCGGAAGAAGTTGGCCCGGCAATAATGCTTATCGTCCCTGTAGGAGCGATGGTAGTCAAAGTAGCATTTCTTATTTTGACTTCTTTTTCTTCCCAAATACTGCCTTCCCAAGATGGAAAAACTCCGCGAGCTTTAGCCAAAATAACCGACTCATCTCTGGCAGTACTTTGAATAAAACTCATCACTTTTTTCGCTAAATCAACAGCCTTATCACAATCATAGGGGATACCCAAAAACCCGAGCATTGTCGCCCACCCCATAACACCTAAGCCAATTTTTCTGGTCCGCAAAGTATTTTCTTTTATTTGCGGGATAGGAAATCTATTGGTATCGATAACATTATCTAAAAATCTAACGGCTAAACAGGTAATCCTTTTAATCTTTTCCCAATCTATTTCAAATTCCTCACCAGCATTTTTTAGCATTTTGGACAAATTTATAGAACCAAGGTTACAAGATTCATAAGGAAGCAAAGGCTGCTCACCGCAGGGATTAGTACTTTCAATTTTACCTAAATTAGGTGTGGGATTGGCTTCATCCATTTTATCCATAAAAACAATGCCCGGTTCTCCATTTCTATGGGCATAACTTGCTATTTCATCAAATACCTTAGAAGCATTTAATTTAGCTACTCCCTCTTTAGAGGCTGGATCAACTAGCTGGTAATCTTCCCCTTTCATAACTTTATCCATGAAATCATTTGTCAAAGCGACAGAAATATTGAAATTGGATATCTCACCTTCTGTTTCCTTACATTTTATAAAAGCTAATATATCCGGATGGTCAACCCGTAATATCCCCATATTCGCCCCCCGTCTAGTTCCTCCCTGCTTCACAGCTTGAGTGGCAGAATCAAAAACTTTCATAAAAGATATCGGACCGGAAGCCACGCCGCCGGTTGACTTAACCAGGCTATGTTGAGAACGAAGATTAGAAAAAGAAAAACCCGTACCACCCCCTGTTTTATGAATAAGTGCAGTTGACTTTATAGCATCAAATATCGATTCCATTGAATCTTCTATAGGAACAACAAAACAAGCAGCGAGCTGCCCTAAATCCCGGCCGGCATTCATCAAGGTAGGCGAGTTAGGCATGAATTCCAACTCTTTCATCATTGTAAAAAAAGCTTGCTCGACTCTCTTCACAGCCTCGGGCGTTGCTCCATACTTTGCTTCCGGAGCAACAATTGCTTTAGCTACTCTTTTGAGCATTTCTTCCGGAGTCTCCACAACATTCCCTTGGTTATTTTTCTGAAGATAACGTTTTTTCAAGACTACTCTGGCATTCGAAGAAAAGTTTAGCTCTTCCATAACTCTCCTTTTTTAAATTTCCAAAAAAATATTTTTTAAGTGCTTACAGTAACCAAGAATTTTAAGAATAATGTCTTAAAGGTAGCAGCTAAGACACTAAAAAATGAAGTCAATTTTTTATATCACATAGCTGCATTTATGTCAAGAAAAAATACTATATATAGTATTAGTAAATATTACAAACACAATATATTGATACATAGATAGTTACGCACTTAAATAATGGTAAAATAATTATGAAGGTATTACAAAAAACTTACGGTATCTCTAATGATAAGCTCTGTATTCAGAACTACTCTTTGGGGAGGTTTCTTTGTTTCGATATTGCTATCTAATATCTTTATAGCTTCCTGAACCATTGTCATCAAAGGTTGTCTTACTGTAGTAAGCATTAAATTTCCATACAAGCAATGCGGATTATCGTCAAAACCAATAACATTTAATTTTTTTGGAACTTCTATTGATTTTTCTTCAGCAAAATTTAAAACCTCGCTTGCTACTTCATCACTGCAGCAAAATATAGCTGTGGGCGAATCTTGGCCGGAAAACAATTCTTCTAATCTTCCTCGGGCCTCTTTACGAGAAAAATTAGTAGTCTTTATGTAATTGGCCTTCTTTTTTATTCCATTTTTCTCTAAAGCTGATTTGTAGCCTTCCAGGCGATCCTTTGCGCATTCAACCCGTAAATCTCCGGATAAATGAGCTATACGCTTATGGCCATGATGAATTAAGAACTCAGTGGCTTCATAGCCGCCGCGAAAATTATCTATCGTTACAAAGTTAACATTTTTATCATCTATTTTTTTGTTTATTACAACTAGAGGGATTTCCTCTTTAACTAATCGTTTTAGTTGGTCTTGATTTCCTATAACATCAGCCATTATAACTCCATCTACAAGAGATGTTTTAAAATTGTCCTTATTCCAGAAAATATTAAGATGCAAATCAACTCCTTTCTCTCCTAGAGTAGTGGCTACCCCACGTATTATTTCTAAAGCATAGAAAGAATAAAATATACCTTCATAACCAGGAATAATTAGGCCGAAAGTATCCAACTTTCCACCGGCCAGACGCCGGGCATAAAGCAAAGGATGGTAATTAAGCTCTTTTACTGCTTTTTCGACTTTTTTGCGGTTACTTTCTTTTAAGGCAGCGTTGTTGATGAAACGGGAAACCGTAGCAATAGAAACTCCTGCTCTTTTTGCTACATCTTTGATAGTGATTTTGGATGAAGACACAAATTATTATCTGCTTATTACTACGTCGCCTTCTTGGATAGTAACGCCGCCAATTACTTCCTTTACATCAGCAGCAGAAATTTCTCTTCTGGTCTCAATTACTTCTAAAGTAGCTAATTCTCTATCGCCGCGCATAACTTTTAGTAAAACTCCCGGCCTTATTCCCGAAGATTCTCCTATATCTACAACTACGAATTTCTCATCACGATTTACGGCAACGATTTCTCCTCTCAAACCTCTCAAGCCCGGAGCATCCGGTCTCACAACAATGGGCGGCAATTCCACTGAGGCTGTTTCAGCTGCGGTAATTCTCTTTCCGCCGGTAATTGTTTCCTCAAGCTGTTCTTGCAACTCTCTGAACAACATAGATTTTTCTTTAAGAACATTTTCTGCTGCCATAATTCGCTGCTGAAGAGCCCTCTTTTTTTCTGTAACTGTTTTAAAATTAGTCTGCAATTTCATCTTGTCTCTATTAGCTAAAACAAGTTCTCTCTTCAAGCTTACATTTTCACTACGTAACTTTTTTAACTCGTTAATGGCTGTGCCTCTTTCTTCTCTTTCGCTCACTAAATCCATACTCATAATGCGCAGTGTTCTTTCCTTAAATCTTATATCCCTTACTAACCTTTCTTTTAGTTTAGTCAGCTGGTCAATCTTTATGCTCAATTCTTTATTTCCCTTATCCAATTGAGCTATTTTATGCCTAGTTTGCAAAAGCTCTTCATTCAAGCCTTCAACTCTTGCCTCTAAGGCTGCTTTCTTTTTCACAAAATCTGCCCAATGTTCGTCGGAACCATCACCAGAGATTGATATCTCCGGAAACAGCGACTCTTGGCCGTGAGCAATAGTCATCGTTCGTGACGGCCGGGCTTTTAATTTTTCGGCTAATTCATCTCTCTCTGCCCTAGCATTATTCCATTTTCTTTCGTAGCTGTCTCTTTCTGTTTCGATTTGCTCTAGTTTTTCGTCAATCGAAGCTAATCTTCTATCTATCTCGTTTTTTTCTTCTTCTAAATTATCATATTTATATTTAAGACTGTTGTTTTCTTCGATTAAAACTGTTTTTTCCCGTTTCAAGTTTTCATTATCAGTTTCTAAACTTTGACTTTTAGTATAAAACGCGAAAGAGACAAAACCTATTCCCAAAATAATAAATAGAAGGACAACAGGAATTAGTTTTGTTTTGTCCATTATAACCTCCCTTTCGTTAAATTATAGCATATTTACTATTACTGTAAAGCATTTTCTTTAAAAACTAGCATCGCTGCGCCTAAAGAAGTGGCATTTGCACCTAACTCAGATAGAGATATTTTACATTTTTTTCTCATTTCATTAAAAGCGAATTTTTTTATCGAGTTCATGCATTCTTCCAGGAGAAAAGCCCCCCCTTTTTCCAGACCTCCGCCGATAATAACAGTGTCGACATTAAGTAAATTTATTAAAAAAGATATTTTTGCACCTAAAGAAAAGGCTGCTTCCTTGATAACGATTCTTGCAATTTTGTCTTGCTTTTTAGATTCTTCAAAAATGCTTTTTAAAGATAATTCTCCTGTCGAAGATATCTTTTTAATTAGAGAGCTGGTTTTACCTAAAGAAATTAATTCTTTTGCTCTCTTTGTCATATCTAAATCAGCGGGCCACTGCCGGAAAAAAGAAAAATCACCTAAATTAGATTTCATTATTTTTTGCGAATTCAAGAAGAGCTCTCCGGCTCCTCCATCTTTACCCCGGTACAGAATTCCATTAGTGATAATCCCGCAGCCAACGCCCGAAAACATGTATACCAAATTTTTATATTTCGAAAATTTAGTCCTAAATTCTGCCCAAGCGCAGGCGCTAGCATCATTTTCGATAAAAATAGGCAAGTTAAATTTCTTTTCCAGATAGCCTCTTAACGGCAGCGCTATATACGAATAGGGTACTTGGGGCCAGTAAACAACTCCTTTTTTACTATCGATTATTCCGCCTAAAGCAAGCCCAACCCCCTCTATATCTTTTCTACGCTTTTTCGCCTTTAAAATGATACTTTTAAATAGCTCCAACAAAACACTTAGAGTTTCATTGGCGCTAATATTAGTTCTGTTTTTCTTTACCTCTGCGATTACTTTGCCTGTTTGCTCCAACAAAACAGCTCTAGCATCAAAAAGATTAAGACCAATACCGACTGATATTCTTTTCTTTTTCATCATTACGCTCCTTTTATTCTTAATCCCACCTAAATTCAGCTTACAAAAATGCGCTTATTATAAACTGTTGCTTTTTATCTTTCTACCTTAAATTTTATATTCATAATTTCTTCTGAAGGCTGAGACTTCCACCGTCTATGTATCCAAGCCCATTGATAAGTTTCTTTTTTAACCCAATTTTCAATCATACGGGTAAATTTAATTGCATTTGCAAGAATAGTCTCATTTTTATCTTCTTTATATATTAATTCTTCTTGAGGAAAAATTCTTACGCAATGCTTCCCTACTCCTTCTCTATGTATATACGCCGGAACAATATTAGCACCTGTACGCGATGATAAAACTATCGGTCCGGTTGGTGTAGCAGCTAACTTGCCAAAAAAATTCACCCATACTCCTCCTGTACCAAAATTCTGGTCCATCTGAATTATCACTATTTCATTAGACTTTAGAGACTTTAAAATATTGCTCACACATTCTTTACGGGGATAAGAAAAAATAGTTTTTATTCCTGCCTTGATTCTTAAATCTTGGAAATAGTTGCCTGCTTTCGCATCTCTTAAAGGACGGGTAAGTATATTTACCGGGAACCCGGCCTTTGCCAATTTCAAGCTCATCAAGGGAAAATTACCTAAATGAGCAGTTAAAATTATTGCTCCTTTCTTTTTCTCCAGCACTTGTTCGAGATATTCTCTACCTTCAATTCTAATATTGTCCAATCTATGAGAATTCTCTAAATAGTATAAGAGTTCAAAAGATCCCTGAGACATAAAAATAAAAAACTGCCGGGCAATTGTTTTCTTTTCCTTTAAAGACATCTCAGGAAAAGCTATTGATAAACTATTCAAAGCAATCCTGCGATGACGCAAAACCACTAAATAAGCTATAGTACCAAAAACTTTGCCTAGAAAGTAACTTAATCTCAAAGGAAGAAAGCCGTTTAAAAATATGAATATCCTTACAGTATACCAGCCAAATCTTCTTTTTATTATTTTTCTCTGCTGTTTATCCATAGCAATAACAATAATTACAACACCTAGAATAGTCTAATTTAAGCTGTAAGTTATACGTCTTGCAGCTTATAGCTTACTTAGAGCTTATACCCAAACTTTCGTAAAAGTTGTCTCCTCTCCTTAGCCTCCTGTTCAGTTTCTATATCCTTAGGAGGAAAGCCATCTACTATCCCCATAAAACCCCTGCCTTGTTTAGTAAGAGCAACTATTATCTCTAAAGGATTAGCCGTGGCACAAAAGATATGGCAAACTTCACTCACATTTTTTATCTGATTTAAAACATTTATCGGATAGGCTTCTTTTAAAATAATAAAAAACATATGTCCACAGCCGATATTTAATGCGTTTTCTGCCGCAAGTTTTTTTAAATCTTTATCATTGCCTTCTATTCTCACCAAACATTTACCTGAAGCCTCACAAAACGCTAAACCGAACTTTATTGACGGAACACTGCTTATCAAAACTTCGTAAATATCCTCTACTGTTTTGACAAAATGCGACTGGCCTATAATAACATTAACATCGTCTGGTTTATCTACTTTTATTGTTTTCAATTCCAAACTCATTGGCCACCTCAATCCCCTTCCCAATCCCGTGTCAGTATGCGTTTTTTTATCTTATCTATTATTATTATGAATGCTACAAAGATAAAGCAAAAAATTGGGAAGAGTTCTCCGAATTTATTATAAAAACTCCTCACTTTATTTAGAGTGACCGTAAAATTACCTATGCCGGGCACGGATACATCCTTATCATTTATTACTAATTTTTCTATTTCGCCTTTGAATGAAACCCAACCGCTTATACCTGTGTTAGAGCTACGTATAATAGATATTCGATTTTCAACAGCCCTAAATGTCATTATTCCCCAATGTTGGCTTGCCTGCGGCTCTCCGCCGAACCAAGCATCATTAGTAATATTCACAAGAAAATCATTGTTACGTGAAGAACGCAAAACGTGTAAGGGGAAAATATCCTCAAAGCAAATCAACACAGAAAATTTCTTTTTATTTCTATAAGAAAACTGCGTAATTTCTTTACCGGCGGCCATATCTCCTATCTCATTTATAACATTGATAAAATTTAGAAACCTCCTCAAAGGAACGTATTCCCCAAAAGGAACTAATTTAATCTTTCGATAAACATCGCGTAAGTTTGCCTCTTTATCGAATAATAAGGCTGTGTTGTAAAAATTACCCTCTGTCCACAATACAGCCCCTATAATAACATCTCTTTTGATACTCTTTATGAATTCAGTAATCTGATGAAGATTTTTCTTCTTAAGAGTATAGGGCCAGGCCGCTTCTGGAAAAATCACTAATGTATCTTCTTGTGTTTCTACTCCCATGATTTTTAGTTTTTGCTCAATTGATAAAGCAGAAGAATGATCCCATTTTAATTTTTGGGGTATGTTTGGCTGGACTACAGCCACCCTTAGATTATTTGATTCAGCTTTAAAAGCAGCTAGCTGCTTTAACCTGCTAAATGAATAGAAAAAACATAAAAGAAAAATAATAGTAGTTAAAAGTATTTTTCCGATAATTCTCAAGTCATTTTTACTTATACTTTTATCTTGGCTTGATGCTCCCTGCCTAAATCTTAGGAGAACCTCCCACATTAAGACATTTACCAGCACAATTAAAAAAGATATAAATTTTGCGCCAAATATATCTGTTATTTGGATAAGGTAAAAATTATTATACTGGGAATAACCCAGGTTAGCCCAACCAAAACCGCACCAGATATTTTCTTTTAGAAATTCTATCAAGACCCAGAGACAAGGAATAGTAATAATTTTAAAGTGTTTATCCAAAAAATATCTCGCTAAAACAGAAAATATTGCATAAAAACAGCAGAGATATAAAAGTAAAAATATGAATCCTAATATAGTAACTTTAGTCAACCAAAAAATCGCTACTGAATAATAAGAGAGTCCAAAAAATATTCCGTAAAATATCACTTTTTTTAGACTATTCTTATTGAGAATATAAATAAAAGGGACTAAAGAAAGCCAAGCTAAAAAAGAAATATCGGAAAAATTCAAACTCAGACCGGTAAGCAAACCGCTAAGAACTGCTAGGGCTAAATTACTCCTCATGGCCTTTTTTAGACTATTAATTATTTTATTAGCAGGATTTTTATATACCAAATTATCATCTACATTTTCCACTTTATCTCCCACAGCACTTTTTATATTTTTTGCCGCTACCGCAAGGGCAAGGCTCGTTTCTGCCTACTTTTTTCTCTATTTTTTTAGCTTGAGACTCAGACGGTAGTTGCTGTTTTTGCGTGTTCAAGGATGTATATTCAGAATGAATAAAACTTTTCTCAGATTCAGCAAAAACACCAACATCTTTTTCGACAGTCCTAATTCTTGTTTTAAAAATCAAATCTGCAATCCCTTCCTTAATTGAAACAATCATTTCTTGAAAAGCAAGATAAGATTCTTTTTGATATTCGACTAAAGGATCAATGTGGGCGTGGGCTCTTAGATGAATCCCTTCCCTCAAATGGTCCATAATTAAAAGCTGCTCTTTCCACCGCAAATCAACAACCCACAGGCTTATTGTTTTTTCCATCTGGCGCATATCCTCTGAGCCTATATCTTTTTCTCTTTGCCTGTAGGCCTGCTTAACTTTGTCCTTTAAAATTCTAGTTGCTTCATCTAAATTCAAATTGCTCAGTTCACTTACCGGAAATTCTAAATTAAATTTAGATTTTATCCAGTGGCTAAGCCCCAGAAGATCTCTTTCTTCTTGAAAATAAAGCGGTGTGTTTTTGTCAACGACTTCATCAATCATAGAAATAATTTCGTCTCTGATATTTTCTCTCTCTAAAATATCCTTCCGTTGTGAATAAATAACTTCTCTTTGTTTGTTCATTATGTCGTCATACTGTAAAAGTTGTTTCCTTATTTCAAAATTATGCCCTTCTACTCTCTTCTGAGCAATTGCTAGTGAGTGATTAATAAGTGCATGTTCTATCGGTTGATCCTCAGGAAAACCAAAACTGTCCATAAGATTATAAATCTTCTCTGAGCCGAAAAGGCGCATTAAATCATCCTCCAAAGAAACGTAAAAACGCGAGGAGCCGGGATCTCCCTGACGGCCGGATCTTCCTCTGAGCTGGTTATCAATTCTTCGGGACTCATGACGCTGAGTACCTATAATATGTAAGCCTCCCAGCTCTATTACCTTATTATGTTCCTGCTGAAATTTATCTTTATATTTAAGATGCAATTTTTCATATTGCTCTTTATAGCTAGAATCCTCGGCTGATATTTCGTTTCTTATTAAAATATCTTTTATAAAATAATCGATATTTCCTCCCAGAATTATATCTGTTCCCCTGCCAGCCATATTAGTAGCAATAGTTACCTGAGACAACCTTCCGGCTTGAGCAATTATATAAGCTTCCTTTTGATGATACTTAGCATTTAATATATTGTGGATTATGCCCTTTTTGCTAAGCAGAAATGCAAGTTCCTCGGAATCCTCAATTGAAGTCGTGCCGACCAAAATAGGCCTTTTCTCAGTATAAAGTTGCTGAATTTCATCTACAACTGCAAAGAATTTACCCTTTTTTGTTTTATATATTCTATCGGGATAATTATCTCTTATCAAAAACTTGTTAGTAGGGATAGCTGTTACATCTAACTTGTAGATATGATTGAATTCATTTGCTTCCGTATACGCCGTTCCTGTCATGCCGGCTAATTTGTTATACATTCTAAAATAATTCTGCAATGTTATGGTCGCAAGAGTCTGGCTTTCTTCCTGAATCCTTAAACTTTCTCTGGCTTCTACAGCCTGGTGGAGCCCGTCAGACCAACGCCTTCCCGGCATAAGCCGTCCCGTAAATTCATCAACAATAACTACTCTGCCATCTTTAACAATATATTCTCGGTCGGCTTTAAAAAGATAGTGGGCTCTTAGGCTTTGGGTAAGATAATGCATCCAGGGATTAGAAAGCTTATCCGGTGAATTTTCAGAAATATTTTCTACACCCAGTATTCTTTCACATTTTTTCTCTCCCCCCGAAGTAAAGTAAGCATTATGAGTTTTTTCTTCAACAATCGCTTCATAGTTGTTTTCTAATTCTTCGGGAGAAATTCTTACTTCGCTGCCATCAGTATTTTTTATAGTAACAGTCTCATCTTTATTATCAAAACTTTGTATAATAACCTTAGCTTTGATCTGTCTAATTACCTTATCGGCAAGGTAGTATTTTTCAATATAGCTTTCAGCCGGACCAGAAATAATCAGAGGTGTTCTTGCCTCATCTATCAAAATACAATCAACCTCATCAACAATGGCATAAAAATGGTTATGTTGTGCCAAATTATTTATGTTCACCTTCATGTTATCTCTTAAGTAGTCAAAACCGGATTCATTATTAGTAGCATAGGTTATATCACAATTGTAAGCCAGCTTTCTTTCTTCACTATCCATATCCTGCTGAATAACCCCGCATGATAAACCTAGAAATTCATAAATATCAGCCATCCAATCTCTATCGCGTTTTGCCAAATAATCATTAACTGTAATTATATGTACTCCTCTACCTGAAAGCGAATTTAAGGAAGCGGCTAATGTCGCAACAAGAGTTTTCCCTTCTCCGGTAACCATCTCGGCAATCTTATTTTTATGTAAAATAATTCCTCCCAGAATTTGCACGTCAAAGTGGCGCATCTTAACCGTTCTTTTCGCTGCCTCTCTTACCATAGCGAAATAAAGGGGGAGTATTTCCTCAACAAGGCTATCAAAGGCCTTTCTATATTCATCACCGGATAATTCCTTAATTCTTTTATTTATCATCTCTTTAAATTCGACTGTTTTGTCTTTAAAGAATGAAGCTGATTCTTGTGTCAGCTTTGCTTCGTAAGAATTAACTCTACTGACTATGGCAGCTAAAGGAGTTATCTCTCTTATCGAAGGGGTAGGGAGCTCCTTGCTTAGATGGATATCTACCTTTGGTTTTAAAGAATTAATCTTTTTCTGGCAATTACTAAGTATGAACCTCTTTAACATTTTATCTTTTTACTTATCAGACCATTATTAGGGGCTCATTCCATTTTTCCAAATTTTTTGCCCGGCAACAAAGTGAAAAATGGGGTATATCCCTAAATTAAACCTGCATATTTAGATAACTATAAATAAATTTGTCTATTTCACCATTCAGGACTCCCCTGGCATCGTGATACTCCAAATTGGTCCTATGATCTTTTACTAAAAGATAAGGATGCAAAATATAAGAGCGGATTTGAGAACCCCATTCAATCTTTCGTTTTTTTTCAGATGTCTTCTCTAACTCCTTTCTATTTTCAACTTCTTTTAATTCGTATAATTTTGCTTTTAGGACTTTTAATGCACTCTGTTTATTTTGATGCTGCGAACGTTCATTTTGACAACCAACCACAATCCCCGTAGGCAAATGGGTAATACGCACTGCCGAATCAGTAACATTTACATGCTGGCCGCCGGCGCCTGAAGAACGAAAAGTATCTATCCGTAGCTCTTCCGGTTTTATTAAAATCTCTATATCTTCCTTTATCTCCGGAAGGATATTTACTGAAGCAAAAGATGTATGCCTGCGCTTATTAGCATCAAAGGGAGAAATTCGAACCAGACGATGAACGCCTCTCTCAGATTTCAATAAACCGTAAGCCCTCCTGCCTTCTATAAGAAAAATGCTGCTCTTTAAGCCAGCTTCATCCCCTCTCTCTTCTTTTAACACTTTAAACTTGAACTTTTTATCCTCAGCCCATCGAAAATACATCCTAAAAAGCATACCGGCCCAATCGCAAGCTTCGGTTCCCCCTGCTCCTGAATTTATCTCTACAATGGCGTTGGAGTTATCAAACCTTCCAGAGAAAAGTGTAGCTAATTTCAACTTAGCACAATCAGCTTCCAATTTAGTCAGTTCTTTAACAATATCAGCTTCTATGGTTTGATCACAGATAGAAAAAAGTTCTTTTAAATCATCAAGTTTACCGTTCAATTCATCCCAATCCTCGACATCCTTTTTTACATTTTTTAGTTGACTTACTACTCCGGATGAAACTTCTGAATTTTCCCAGAAACCAGGCTCAGACATCTTTAACTGCAGTTGGTATAAAAGATCTCTCTTGTCATTTATCTTAAGAAGCTTATTAAGACTTTTGATCTGCTTATCTAATTCGCCAATTTGCTTTTTTACCTCTTGCATAGCTTATCTAACACTTTGAATCAACAGACTACCCAGAGTAGGCCTTCGGCTTGTTGGGTAAAGTATATTCAAAAAAACCTACAATTACATAATTAAAACAGCACAGAAATATTGATATTTTAAATAGGGACCCCGCTATCCTCGTCGGCTTTTCCCGCGTCGGGATAAATTATTTTGTCTCAAAAGAACTATTTACCAGGGTCTTTTAGGCCTCTATTGCGAAACTCCAGCTCCAATTCGTCCTTTTTATCAGCAAAGTCTAGAGCGACTGCTGTTGAAATTTTTCCTCCTTCTACAAGCTCCAACAAACACTGGTGAAAGCTCTTCATTCCATAAACATCTCCCGAAGAAATATATTTAGGTATTTCCCAAAGTTTATTCTCTCTTATAAGGCGAGCAACTGATGGACTTAAAACCATCGACTCATAGGCGGGGATAAGTCCGGGGGCATCGGCGCGGGGAATCAACCGTTGAGAAAATACACCTTTAAGAAGATACGAAAGCTGATTCTGGATAAGTTCATGCTGATGAGGAGAGAAAAAATTTATTACCCTCTCAATTGTCGAAGTAGCATTTACCGTATGTAAGGTGGAAAAAACAAGCACTCCGGTTTCTGCGGCTCGTAAAGCTGCGTGACAAGTTTCAGCATCACGAATATTTCCTATATAGATTACGTCGGGAGAATGCAGAGCAAACTGCCGCAAAGCATCTTCATAACTTGCTACATCTTTTCCTATCTCTCGCTGATTTATTATAGAAATATCATCCCTAAATGTAAACTCTATCGGCTCCTCGATAGTAAGAATATGCCGGCCGAAATTATTATTAATGTACTGTATCATACTAGCAATAGTTGTGGATTTGCCTGATCCAGTTATGCCGGTAAGAAGAACTATTCCTCTTCTTTCTTTGCAAAACTGCTCGATTACCTCTCCGGGAAGACAAAGCTCATCAAAGGAAGGAATACGCAAATCAATTTTTCTTATCACCATAGCAGGTGATCCCCGCTGGTAAAATATACCTATACGGAAACGCCAAGATTCTTTATGCCAATGAGCAAACTCGCAAGCCCTATTAACTTGCAGTTTTTCAGCTTCAGCCTCAGTAGTTATTTCTTTTACTAGTTTTTCCACTTCTTCTAACTTAAAAGGAGTTTCTTTTAGAACTTCTATCCGGGAATTTATTCTTCCTCTTAAGGTAGCTTGAGCTCTTACAAAAACATCAGAAACCTTCTTTTCAATCATAAGGTCAAGAATATCTTCAAACTTCATACCAACCTCCTCAATGAGACTTTTCCGATTTAATTATCATTAAATCGGGATTAGTCGAATTGATCCCGAGCGAGCGTTGGGTAATTTTAGAATAAAATTACCCAACATCTCCAGCGAGCCGGGATATATTTAGGTCACTTTCTATTTTTCATTTGATACCGACCCCCCACTTTTAGCGGAAGAGATATCTTATCATAAATCTGCTATTGCTAGTCCTCTCACAGATGAACTCTTAAAAACCTTGTATTATTCTATCATATCTTTTATTTTTTTCTCTAAATTTATTAAGTCTGATTTTAGTTCTGAGCCTAAGGAATAGCCTCCTAATTGTTGAGAAGATTTTACTACCCGGTGGCAAGGTATAAATAAACAATAAGGGTTCTTTTTCAAAGCATTAGCCACAGCCCGGTAAGCTTTGGGCCGGCCTACTTTTTCTGCTACCCATTTGTAGCTCTTGATTTTCCCTAAGGGAATTTTCAAAACGGCCTTTAATACCTTCTTCTCAAACTCAGTCATAATATTTAGTTATAATTTACAATCTATGAACCTTTAGGCTATTTTCTATTTTAATATTCTCTTTCGGCGACGGACTAACTGGTAGCTATGCGCAAACCTATGGGCTTCATCTCTTATTCTTTGAATTAGATGCAGGCAAGGGTTATCTTTAGAAATGCATAAGGGATTTTTTATGTTTCGCTTTGAAGAAACTACTCCAGGAAACCAAACTTCTTCATTCCTCTTAGCAATACCTATTATCTTAACCGAAAGATCTAAAAGTCTTAATTCCTTAGCTGACCTAGTTACATGCCCCAGGCCGCCATCAACTATAATTAAATCTGGAATTTTTTTCTTCTCTTTTATGAGGCGGACATACCTTCTTCTTACCACCTCTGCTATCTTAGCATAGTCATCTTTAGCTTTTACTTCTTTTATCAGAAAACGCCGATAACTACTCTTATCAGGCACCCCGTCCCTAAAAACCACTACAGAACCCACAGAATCATACCGCCCTAAAGAAGAAATATCTATAGCTTCAATAACTAAAGGTATAGTGGATAAATTCAAAATTCTTTTTAAGGACATTATCTGGTGCTCCCTAGGCTTTCCTTTATAAAGGTTCTCCAGAGCCCGTAATTTATCTCTTGTCTTAGCCGCTGACTCAAAATTTTTCTTTGAAGCTAATCTTTTCATCTTGGCTCGCAAACCCCTGGCTAATTTTCTTCTCTCTCCCTTCAATACCTTACAAATACTTTCTATATTGACTTTATATTCAGAGAAAAAAATTCTCCCTTCACAAGGCGCGGGACAAAGCTTAAGGTCAAAAAAGAGACACGCAGTTTTAGGCATTGTTTTACAAGAACGATAAGGAAAAATTTTTCTTAGCATCTCCAGAGCCGACTTTAAAGTTTTAGTCACAGGATAAGGACCGAACAAAATATTTCTGCTCTTAACCTTAGGCCGTGAAATAAAAACACGCGCAAACTCCTCGTTAGTTATCTCAATATAAGGGTAAGTCTTGCTATCGCGTAAAGCGATATTATATTTTGGCTTCAACTCCTTGATAAGAGCTGCCTCTAAAATCAAGGCCTGCTCTTGGGTATCACATTCAATATAGTCAATATCCGCCACATTCTCTATAAGTTTATCTATTCTTAGATGACTGCGGTTAGAAAAATAACTTCTGACTCTCTTTCGTAAAGACAAGGCCTTGCCAATATAAAAAACATTACCCTGTTTTGACTTCATGATATAAACACCGGCGGAATCGGGTAAGTTTTTCACCCCTTTAGGAAGAAATTTTATTCTTTTCTTTGTAGGTACATATTTTCGGCTACTAGCCATATCTATACACCTCAACTCGCAACAAAGCCTGACAATAGACTCCTCTAACAGGAGTTTATCTTGCTTTTGATATCCATTCTTTTAAATAATATACCTGTTTTAACCTCAAAAAATATCCTCCAGTAATAAATATACTTATAGAGCTAACTACAACTATTAAGGCTTTAATATACTTGCTAAAAGTAAAAAAATCCCAGAAAAAACGGCAAGTTCCTGCTACTAGTAGACTTAATAAGAAAACCTTCAGGAATTGCGACCTTGTATCTTGCCAATCTATTGCGCCTATTTTTTTTACCAGAATCGTGTATAGGATAAAAAAGTTAACTATTGCCGCCAGGCTACTGCCCAAAGCAACTCCCCCAATCTTTAAAGGAAACATTAAAATAGCGCTTAATACGGCATTTACAATTAGAGAGAAAGCAGTAACTTTTGCCGGCACAAGGGTATCTTTTAAGGCATAAAAAGCATTAACCAATAGCTTTATACCACAGAAGAAAAACAAGCCAAAAGAATAAAAGTAAAGAACGGAAGCAGTAATAGTTAAAGAGCGGATGTCGAAATCTCCTCTCTTTAAAACAACGTCTATTATCTCTCGGGATAAAAATATATACATGACTGATATAGGTACAATAAAAAATACAATATTCTGAAAGGAAAATACAAAAAGCTTTTTAAAGTCTTCGAGATTTCCTTGACTATGGTAATATGACAAATCTACCATAGCCACCCTGCATATTGAATGAATAAAAAGCGCAAGAGGTAAATGAATATAACTATTAGCGAACCAAATGGCAGCAAGTGCCCCCTGGCCTACTATCTGGGTAAAAGAAGCAAACACAGTATCCAAAATAACACTCAGTTGATAAATAATGCTTGAAATAATACGCGGGGGAGACAACTTCAACATCTTGCGGAGAGCCTCATCTTTAAAAATTCCTTTAATCTTGAATCGAAATGAAAATCCTTGTCTTTTCAAAGCAATAAAAGGAAAAATTACCTGCAAGACTCCCCCGACCAATACGCAAATAACAAGAATATAGTTTTCAAAAATATTGTTAAAAAATAGCAAGCCTATGATAAAAGAAATATTCAAAAAAGCCGGAGTTATGGAAGGGACAAAGAATTTTTTCAAAACATACAATATGGAAAAACTATTAACAGAAAGGCCTATAAAAAAAAGATAAAGAAAGGTTATTTTAGTAAAAGACACAGCCATATTGAACTTAGCTGGGTCATTGAGAAACCCGGGAGCAATTATAAAAACAAGAAATTTAGCGCATAAAACGCCAAGTAAAGTAGCTAAAAGAAGAACTAGGGCAGAAAAAGAAAGCAAATTTCTACCAGCTTCAAAAAGGCGTAACTTTTCATGCTGGTATTCAGAAAGAACCGGCGTAGCAACAGAGTCAGAAAAGCCTTCACCGAAGATGCTCCTGAATAAATTAGGCAATCTGAAGGCAACAATAAAAGCCTCTAAAATGCCTGAAGTCCCAAAAAACCGGGCCACAAGAATGTTTCTTACAAAACCTAAGACTAAAGAAACAGACATGCCTAGGCTTGATATAGAGGTGTTCTTAACAACTTTCTTAAACATAAAACAGTTTTAAAAAAATACTTGACATATAACTGCTATTCTTATAAAATTCTTCCACTAAAAGAAGGAGAAATATGCCACAAAGAAGAACTGCAAAAAAAGATTTAAGAAAAAACAAAAAGAACCACCAAGAAAATCTGAAGACAAAGCAAAAGATAAAATCTGCGATAAAAAAGCTTAAAAAAGCTGCAGAAAATAAGGATATATCTTTAAGGCAACAGGCGTTGAAAGAAGTCTATAAAATCCTCGATAAAGCCGCGTCAAAAAAAATAATTCATAAAAACAAGGCCGCAAAAAAGAAAAGCCGTCTTTGTAAACTCTTGGATAAATCCACCACTAAATCCAAATAATAACGATTTAACTTGACCTACCCACCAAGATGGTCCGTTGACCTATCCGTTTTTTCTGACGTAAAAC
>JAMXCX010000105.1 GCA_024542985.1 Candidatus Omnitrophota bacterium
ATAAATGAATTAATAATGCCTAATTTAAAAAAGCTTAGATTGAAAGGTGCGTCCGAAAAGTATGTTAATTTACTCAGTCATAATCTAAAAGCATTAGTTTCTCCGTTTGGACGTAGAATCACAGACAGAAAGATTAAGTTGACACCTAGAGAGATTGAAATCTGCAACATGATAAAATGCGGCCTTACAAGCAAGGAGATCTCAAATATTTTAAATATTTCTTATCAGACGATAGAACAACACCGCAAACATATCAGAAGTAAACTCGAAATATCGAACAAGAATGTTAACCTAACCTCCTATTTGCAGAGCCTTTAACAATAATCCCCTCTCTTTTACTCGCAGTCGGTATATTTTATACCCATTCTATATCCATTTATCCTCCGTTGTAACCACCCTATCAATAGCTATATAATAATACTGAATAGGCGCGAATCTTCATCATATTTTACCGGAACTACAATAAAGTTGTAGAGTTCTAAGAATGCAAATCGATCTTTTTAAAAAAATTCCATTATTGAAGAAACTAGTTAAGTTGAGGAGTTTCCAGTTTCTGGTGATTTTTCCTAATCTGGTATTATTCTACTTCTTTTTACTTGCCGGTGTTTTTGGCTCACCCGTGGGCAATCGCAATATTATCATTGTCTTTGTCTGGATCCTTTGGTGGTTTGCCTTAATAACGTTTATGGTTCCTTTTGCCTCTCGTATCTGGTGTGCAGTTTGTCCCTTTCCTTTTTTTGGGGAATGGTTTCAACGCCGCAGGTTAATTGGGGTAGCAGTGGGTAAACCCGGGGTAGGCCGTAATCGTATGTGGGGCTTAAATAAACGCT
>JAMXCX010000106.1 GCA_024542985.1 Candidatus Omnitrophota bacterium
TCTCAATTTGACCCTTCAGTTTCCGACTCTTCCCTTTCTACCATCACCATCCGCTAAAGAAAAAGGTAAAAAAGGAGAGTCAACCCCAATAAATGGGCGATTTATAGTGCATTTAGGCTATACAGTCTTAAGGGGCAGCGGTATAATGTCTGCAAACATAAATGCTGTCTATTAATTGTTAGGCAAAATGAAATAATAAAAAATTAATGCCCAAACATTATACCCGCCGTAATACTAATCGCATTCCCCAGCATGATTATTCTAAACCCGGCCAATATTTTGTAACCATTTGCATCCAAAACCGCACAGAGATTTTCGGTGCCATTAAAAATAATCAAATGAAATTAAATGATGCCGGTCAAATGGTTAATTTTTGGTGGCAGGAAATGTTTAAAAAATATAATAATATATCCATTGACGAATATACAATTATGCCCAACCACGTCCATGGAATAATAAATATTGTAGGGGCGGGGTCACCCCGCCCGGATAATAATAACAATAATGATAAAATTATCGGGCGCGGAAACCATATTGTCGGGCGAGGGAACCTCGCCCCTACAATAGGTAATATTATTGCCTATTTCAAATATCAAACAACAAAACAAATAAATAAATCACAAAACACACCGGGTATAAAAATTTGGCAACGTGGTTACCACGACCACATCATCCGTAATGACAAATCATTAAATAACATTCGCCAATACATCAAAACCAATCCTGCAACCTGGCAATATGACCTTGAAAATCCCAATAGAATTGATAATATAGAATTATTACAAATGATTGTCTAACAACTCAATCCAGCGG
>JAMXCX010000020.1 GCA_024542985.1 Candidatus Omnitrophota bacterium
TTTGCAAGCCTTGCGTCCCGTATGGTTCGCTTCGCTCACCACGGGACTGCGCTTCGCTTGCCACGTAAAACGAGGCTACGCTTCGCTTGAGCTACCTGACTGCTCCACCCCGCGAAATTTCTAATTTGCCATTTTGAAACTGACTATACAAAAACTGATGGCCAGCGCCACTTTTAAGAAACAATTCACGGCCTACAGCTTCATTCTTTCGCTGATACGATTCATGATAAATCAACTCAAGAGGTCTTCTTGATTTAGTCGAAAGTACACGGCCGCGATTGTGGCTTTTTAATCGTTTTGTAATATTGCTCGTTGAGCCAATATACAATTTATTATCAACTTTACTTCGCAATACGTAAACAAAGAACATATATATTTGCAAGCCTTGCGTCCCGTATGGTTCGCTTCGCTCACCACGGGACTGCGCTTCGCTTGCCACGTAAAACGAGGCTGCGCTTCGCTTGAGCTACCTGCTTGCCCCGTCCTACGGGGCTTGTCCCGTTTTACGGGAACTGCTCCACCCCGCGATTTTAATTTTAGTCCCTATGTTAGCAATTTATTCACTGATGTCAATAATTATCTCATTTTCCTTAGCCACACCTAGGTCATCTCTAGCAATTTTCTCGTAGAGATAAGGATCTTGGCCTATTGTTTCGCTCTTTTGTTTATAGTCGGCTATTTCGTTTTTTAAGTTGTCACTTTTTGAAATGAAATCTTTGTTAGCATCTCTTAACTTCTTTAATTTTGCGTAATTCGGAAAATAAAGAACCATAACAATGGTAAAAACAGCGCTAATAATAAGAGCTATTTTCAACCGCTTAACACGTCTTGCATTTAAAAGTCTTACCACCATAACAGGCTTTTGAGCCTAATTCTTCCTCTATTCTTAATAATTCATTGTACTTAGCTACTCTATCGGTGCGGGATAATGAACCGGTTTTTATCTGGCCCGTTGCTTTGCCTACTGCCAAATGAGAAATAGTTGTATCTTCTGTTTCTCCGGAACGATGGGAAATAACAACACTGTAACCGGCATCTACCGCCATATCAATTGCCTCCAGAGTTTCAGAAAGAGAACCAATTTGATTAACCTTAACCAGAATTGAATTAGCGATTTTTTCCTTAATTCCCCGGCCTAAGTGCTTTACGTTGGTCACAAATAAATCATCACCAACAAGCTGTACTTTCTCGCCCAAGCGCTCAGTCATTTTTTTCCAGCCGGCCCAATCATTTTCATCAAGGCCGTCTTCGATAGAAATAATCGGGTACTTGACAAGTAATTTCTCATAATAATCAATCATATAGTCAACATTACGAGCTTGGCCTTCAAATATGTAAGAACCTTCCTTAAAGAATGAACTAGCGGCGGAATCAATGGCAAGTGCGATTTCTTCGCCCGGTTTATATCCGGCTTTTTTAATTGCCTCGACAATATAATCAAGAGCTTGATCATTATGACTTAAATTTGGCGCAAAGCCACCTTCATCACCAACCGATATAGAAAGTTTTTTTGCTTTTAAAATTGATTTTAAAGCATGGAATGTTTCAGCTGCTGCGGCCAGCGCTCGGCTGAATGTAGAAAAACCTAAGGGAACAATCATAAACTCTTGGATATCAAGATTATTATCGGCATGAACGCCGCCATTAACAATATTCATCAAAGGAAGCGGTAAAACAACACCTTCAGCACCGCCGAGATATTCATAAAAAGATTTCTTTTTAGAAACCGCATCAGCTTTGGCAACTGCCAAAGAAACTGCTAAAATTGCATTTGCCCCAAGTTTTGATTTGTTAGGTGAACCGTCGAGCTCAAGCATTATTTTGTCAATTGCCCGGAAATCAGCCTCTTGGCCTACGATTTTAGGAGATATAATATCATTGACATTGCGTACTGCCTTTTGAACACCTTTTCCGCAATAACGAGTATCATCTTTATCCCGTAATTCAACTGCCTCAAACTCTCCGGTTGAGGCACCTGATGGAACTGCTGCCCTGGCGAATGCGCCATCGTTCAAAAATACATCAACCTCAACGGTAGGATTGCCTCTTGAATCAAGAATCTCTCTTGCCTTTAGCTGCTTAATTTTAGCCATCTTGCTCCTTCTTTTAACACCTGTAAAGTTCTCTTATTTTAGCTTCCGCTAAAACATGGCCTCTTATTGTATAAATAACTTCTCTCTTAGTTGCACCTCTTTTAGAAAAGAGGTTTAGAAAAAACTCTTCTTAATTTATTCTTATCTACGGTCAAAGCAAACCTTATAAAGCCCTCTCCATCCTTCCCAAAACCAATGCCGGGAGTTGCGATAATATTCTTTTTGGTAAGCAGATGATGGGCGTAATCAATCGATGACTTAAAAGATGCCGGAATCTTAGCCCAGACATAGAAAGTTGAACGGGAATATATATCCTGAAAACCAGCTGCCTTTAAGCCTTCGACAAAGATATCTCTTCTTTCTTTCAATATTTTCCTTAACTTATCCAAATATTTATCTTCATTATCCAAGGCCCTGCGGCCCGCTTCTTGGATAGCTCCAAAAATACCGGAATCAATGTTTGTCTTTACCTTTAAGAGCCCGGCTAATAAATCCTCATTTCCGCAGGCCCAGCCAAGCCTAAAACCAGTCATGCAAAATGTTTTAGAGAAGGAGTGAAATTCTAAAACTACTTCCTCTGCCCCCTTAACTTCTAAAACACTGTGGGGCTTTTCTTCAAAATAAACCTCTGAATAAGCATTATCATAGGCTAGTATAATCCCGTATTTTGCACAAAATCCTACCAACACTTTTAAAAAATCAAGCGGTGCTAAAGCAGTAGTGGGATTGTTAGGGTAATTTAAATACATAATTTTTGCCTTATTTCTTATGTTAAGCGGAATACTGGATAAATCAGGTAAAAAATTATCTCTCTCCAGTAAAGGTAAATTATAGATGTTTGCTTCGCAGAAACGTGCAGCATTCCTATAACCAGGATAGCCCGGTGAAGGCACAATTACATAATCATCCTTATTAACGAAAGCCAGGGGTAAATGGACCAAACCCTCTTTCGAACCAATAAGCGGCAGTATCTGCTTGTCTTCGTCTAAATCAACTTCAAATCTTCTCTTAAACCAAGATTTTATACTCCGGCGCAATTCTATCTTCCCTTGGTCAAGAGAATATTTTTGATTCACCTTTATCTTTGCTGTTTTATATAAAGTTTCGATTACACTCCTAGGGGCAGGAATATCCGGGTCCCCTATGCTCAAATCAATAAAGTTAACTTTTCTTTTCCTAAGCTGTTCTTTCTTTTTGTCAATTTCAGCAAATAAATAAGGAGGAAACTTCTTTAACCTCTGTGAAAAACTAAATGCTTTCATTACTTCACCTCGCTCAATGACGCCGTGAGTTTTCTTAAATCGTGGCTTCATTTAAATAAAACATCATTCATCGAATATAACCCGGCCGGTTTGCCGACTAGCCAGGAAGCTGCCCCTAGGGCACCTTGAGCAAAAATATCCCTTGTTTTTGCCGAATGAGATAATTCAATTTTGTCAACGCCGCTTTCAAAAACCACTTTGTGGTTTCCTACTATCTCATCCTTTCTTATTGCCTCAATATTTGCGGTTTCTAGGCCAAAGCCTTGGGCATTTATAATTTCAGCAATTTTTTTAGCTGTCCCTGAAGGTGCATCTTTTTTGTGAACATGATGAGCTTCTTTAATAGTAACATTATAGCCTTTTAATACTTTTGCTGCTTCGCCTAACAATTTAAATATTAAATTAACCCCCACACTCATATTAGGAGAAAAAACTATTGGTATAGACCTGGAAGCCTCTTCTATTTTATTGTGCCCTGCGCTATCAAAACCGGTTGTTCCCAGAACAAGGCATTTTTTAACCTCAACAATATGCGGCAAATATTCTAAAGTAGCTGCCGGTGAACTAAAATCAATAACGCAATCACAAATGGCAATTTCCGATGCCTCAGATACTATCTGGACAGTATCTATCACCTTACCTATATCCGGATGGTTCTTGTGCTCAATGCCGATAGCAACCTTAAAATTATTATCATCTTTGGCCAAAGCTATTATGCGTTGGCCCATTCTTCCTCTAGCACCGTTAATTCCCAGTTTAATCATCTCTTATAACTTTTTTAGTTACGAAATCAACTTATATTTCTTTAAAACCACTTGTAATTTGCTGAGATTATCTTCACTCAATCTCCAAAGAGGCAATCTTAGATTCACCTCAATTAGCCCCATAAGCCCTAAAGAACTTTTTACCGGTATAGGGTTAGTTTCAATGAATAAAGCCTTAACCATATCATAAAGATAAAGCTGCATGTTTTTGGCCTGCTTGAAATTCCCTTTAAGGAAATTATCTACTAAATCATGAGTTTCTTTGGGCATTATATTAGCAATTACTGAAATCACACCGACTCCCCCTAGAGAAAGCACGGGCAAAATAGTTTCATCACTGCCTGAGAAAAGTAAAAACTTATCATCAACTAAAGTCATTAACTTTGTTATCTGGTCTAAAGAACCACTGGCTTCTTTTACACCCACAATATTTTTGCAATCATTATAAAGCCTGGCTACAGTAGAAGGTAAGATATTACTTCCTGTTCTTGAAGGGACATTATAAATTATTATCGGTATATCTACGGAATCTGCTATTTTTTTATAATGCTGATATAAACCTTCCTGAGTAGGCTTATTATAATAAGGAGTGATAATTAGAGAATAATCAGCTCCTACATCTTTAGCATAAGCAGTTAAGCTCAAGGCTTCCCGGGTAGAATTAGAACCACAACCAGCAAGTATAGGAATTCTTTTATTAGCATGAGCGACTGCTATTTCAACGACTCTTTTGTGCTCAGCATGATTAAGCGTAGCACTTTCGCCGGTTGTACCGCATACTAAAATCCCATCCGTACCTTTCTTAAGATGCCAATCGATTAAGAATTTCAGCTTTTCTTCGTTTAGCTGACCATCACTATTAAAAGGAGTGACTAGAGCAACTATACTCCCTTTTAACATGCTGCCTCCTTAGTTTTGATAATAACTTCTTGTAGATAAATCAGGTGCGTATCTTTCCTTTATACACAAGGTAGGCTTTACCTCCCAACCACACTTGGTCTATTTTACTCTTTTTTTTGCTAAAATAAACCCTTAATACTTCTCTGCCTTTGGTCAATACTTTTAAATTGTGGTTGCCGGCCAAAGGTTTAAATTTGCAGCCGGAAATAATTGCCGAAGCAACTGCGCCTGTTCCGCAGGCTAAAGTTTCAGCCTCAACCCCTCTTTCATAGGTTCTTATCTTTAAAAAATCATCATTTATGACTTCGATAAAATTAACATTTGCTCCGGCCGGAGAAAATTCTTTATGCTCGCGTATAGCTCTACCTATCCGCGCTACATCAATATTGTCTAAGTCCTGCACAAAAACTACTACGTGGGGCACCCCGGTATTTATATAATTTATCTTTATTTTTCTGCCTAGAACAGTAATCGGTAAATCACATTTTAAATCTTTTGGAGCTGTTAGTTTAACCTTTACATCAGCGCCTTTCACTTCAGATTCAATTATTCCCGCTTGAGTTTGGAATCTTATAATTTTTAATTTTTTATTTTTAATTTTTAATTTCGCCCAAAGAGCAGCGCACCTCGCCCCGTTGCCGCACATCTCGGCCTCTGAACCATCAGAATTAAATATCCGCATTTTAGCCGGAGACTTATTTAACGGCTCGATTACAAGCAAACCATCAGCTCCAATATTTAACCTTCTCCGACAGAAGTCTTTCGCAAGTTGTTTCAATTTTGCATTTTTAATTTTTAATTTTAAATTATCTACCAGGATGAAATCATTTCCGGAAGCTTGCAGTTTATAGAATTCTACTTCTTTCATATTTTGTCTAACTCCCCAGCGGCTTATCTAAGCAGCATCTCACCTTTTACTAAATCTGAGTAGCTTTCGCGCTTTCTTATAAGAACAGCTTTAGTATTCTTTACTAAAATCTCTGCTGCTCTGGGACGGGAATTATAATTTGAACTCATAGAAAATCCATAGGCACCGGCTCCCAGCACTGCTATATAATCCCCTTCTCCTACATCTAAATGTCTATTCTTCCCTAAGAAATCCCCGCTCTCGCAAACCGGACCGACAATATCAGCCGCAATCTTAAACGCAGATGCTGATGCCGCTTTCTCTTTTAGAGAAACTATTTTGTGGTAAGCAGAATATAGTGCCGGCCGGGCTAAATCATTCATAGCCGCATCAACAATAATAAATCTCTTAGCCGGAGTATCTTTTATGTATATTACTTTTGCCACAAGTATGCCGGCATTACCTACAATAAACCTCCCCGGTTCTAATATTACTTTTAATGAAATACTTCTAAGTGAGGGCAAAATTTTATCAGCAAATTCCTGAGCAGTTTGCGGCCTCTCTTTATCGTAAACTATACCTAACCCTCCCCCAATATTAAGATACTCTAAAGATACCCCTTTTTGTTCTAAATCCTTTATGAGATTCTTTACCTTATTAAGAGTTTCTATGAATGGTTTGCTATCAGTGAGTTGTGAACCAATATGTATGTGTATTCCAACTATATTCAAGTTAGAATATACTCCGGCGCCAAAAAAAATATTTTTTAGGGTTTCTTTATCCATTCCAAATTTGGTTTCTTTTTTTCCGGTAGTAATATAACTATGGGTATTAGGTTCGACATCGGGATTAAACCGCAAAGCAACATCTACCTTTTTCTTCAATTTACGGGCAACTGCATTTATTTTTCTCAACTCTGATATAGATTCTACATTAAACATCAATATTCCGAAATTAATAGCGCACCTTAACTCTTCATCTGTCTTACCTACTGAAGCATATACTATTTTTTTAACCGGACACTTTACTTTTCTAGCCCTGTAAAGCTCTCCTCCGGAAACAATATCCAACCCCGCCCCATAGCCAACAAGAAGTTTCAATATTGATAAATTAGAGCTTGCCTTTACCGAATAACAAATCAAAGGATTAATTTCCTTAAAAGCATTCTTCAATTTGGAAAAATGTTCATACATTGTCCGTTGACTATAAATATATAGAGGCGTACCAAATCTCTTAGCCAAACTCTCGACTTTAGAGTTCTCACAATATAAACTACCTCTTTTAAAAGTAAAGTAATGCATTTTGCCTATTATTTATTTCGATTTTGCAGAAGAGACTCTTTTGTGCGCAGACAAAGATTTTTTTGACGAAACTGCATATTCCGGATTCATTATCTTTCTGACTAGTCTATGATTTAATTTTTCATTAAATGTCTTTAAGGTCTTATCCGGCATATCCTTTATCTTGATATTTTTATCTCGCGAATAGACTGTAAGTTTTCCTATCACCTTATGCGCATCTGAAAAAGGCACACCTTCGTAAACCAAGAATTCAACCAACTCCGTAGCATAAAGCTCTTCATCCTCTAAAACCAGCTCTATTCTGTCTTTATTTAATTTAATCTTACTTATAAGGTCATTCATAATTTTTAGTTCATCCTTAACTATCTTTGTAGAAGAAAAAAGAGGCTCCTTGTCCAACTGCATATCTCTATTGTAAGTTAAGGGTAAACCTTTCATTGTGATTAAAACCGCTAAGAGATTGCCATAAACCCTCCCGGTGTTGCCCCTTGCCAACTCTAAAAAGTCAGGATTCTTTTTATGCGGCATAAGTGACGAACCCGTGCAAAACTCATCAGGCAAATCAAAAAATCCAAACTCTTTTGTTGAATACATGATAAAATCTTCAGCCATCCTTGATAAATGCATCTGTAATATTGACAAAATGCTTAAGAATTCAATAACGAAATCCCTGCTGGCTACATTATCTAAAGAATTTCTGACAGTTTCTGATTTAGAATGCTGCAATTCACCCTTAGTGTGCACTAGGAATTTTTTTATAGCTTCACTATAAGCTGACCTGGGTATTGCACTTCCGGCTAAGGCTCCTGAGCCTACATAGATAGATGACTTCTTTAAGAAACTATCCATCCTCTCGAAATCTCTTTCCAGCATGCAGAAAAAAGCTCCTGTATAGTTGAGAAAAGAAACTACCTGGGCCCGCTGGGTATGGGTATACCCCGGTATGAATACTTTTCTATATTTTCCTCCCCAATGGTTCAGTGAGGCTAGAATAACATTCAATAAACCAAGAATATATACTCCCTCCTTATAGCAGTACCACTTTTCGTCAAAAACAACCTGGTCATTCCTTGACCTCAAAGTATGCAACTTATGCGCTAATTTACCGACCTTTTTTTCTACTCTATTCTGGATATCAGTATGTATATCCTCAGAATTGGGGTTGGGTTTAAAGCGCCCCTCTTTAACTTCCTTAGAAATATCACTTAAAACGGAAATTAATTTCTTGGCCTCGGGAGCCTCTAAGATGTTCGCTTCTTTTAAGGCAATTACATGAATTATAGAATGATAAATATCATATTCAGCTAATTTATAATCGTAACTTATAGATTTCTGAAATTCAAAAAAATAGCTGTCGACTTTCTTTTTAAACCTTCCGCCCCACATTTTCTTTGCCATAGCTTCCTCCCTATCTTGTCTTAGCTCACAAAAGCAATTTCTTTATTTATCTATAAAAGGCATACCCCAGATATTTACAAAACCTTCTGCCCAGTCGCGATTAAACTTATCCTTTTCGCCGTAAGTTGCTAACTCCTTCTTATATAAAGAATTCTTAGAGCTTCTTTTGGAAATAATAATATTGCCCTTATAAAGTTTTACGGTAATTTTACCGCTAACCACATTTTGAGCCTTTTCTGTAAAAGCGTCTAAAGACTGTTTTATTTTAGAAAACCACAAACCTTGATAAACCAGCTGGGAATATTGTAAAGATATCAGTTCTTTAAAATATAAAGTCTGTTTGTCTAAAACTAAAGCTTCTAATTCCTTATGGGCAAGATGCAATATCCAGGCAGCCGGCGCCTCATAGACCTCTCTTGACTTTATGCCCACGGTCCTATCTTCGATCAAATCAGTCCTCCCAATGCAGTGATTACCGCCTATTTTGTTTAACTTTTCAATTAAGTTCACCAAATCAAGGCTTTTGTTATTTAATTTAACCGGCTTGCCTTTATCAAATTCAATATCAAGATAGCAAGGGACAGCCGGCGTCCGCTCCAAAGGATTAGTCATTATAAAAGCGTCTTCTTTGGGTTCGTTATCTAAGTCTTCTAGAATCCCAGCTTCAATGCTAACCCCCCAAATATTTTTATCAATACTATAAATCTTTTCAGTTGTTGTTTTAATTGGTATTTTCTTTTGTATAGCATAAGCAATTTCTGATTTTCTTGATGTCAACTCCCACACCCTTAAAGGAGCAATGATCTTTAAAGCCGGGTTTAAAATCCGCACAGCTATTTCTATTCTTACCTGATCATTTCCTTTAGCACTGCAACCGTGAGCAACAAATTCTGCCCTTTCTTCTTTAGCTACTTCCACCAAATGTTTAGCTATTAAGGGCCGGCCCAAAGCTGTTGCTAGGAGATATTTATTTTGATACACCGCTCCGGCTTTTAAGGCCGGCAGGATATAATCATTAGCAAATTCTGATTTCAAATCTTTTATGTAAACCTTAGAAATCCCGCATTTCTTGGCTGCTGCCCTTAATTCTTTAGGTGAGAACTCACTCCCTAAATCAGCGGAAAAACAAACCACTTCAAAACCTTTATCTTTTAACCATTGCAAACAGCAAGAAGTATCTAAGCCTCCGGAATAGGCTAAAATTATTTTTTTTGTTTTCGTTGCCATAATTGCCTCTTAAAACATTATTTCTTCAAAATATAGTTCAATATAGCCTTGGCTGCGTGCAAACGATTCTCGGCCTGTAAAAACACTACAGAATTTTTGCCCTCAACTACCGAAGCTGTAATTTCTTCACCCCTATGCGCAGGAAGGCAATGCATAACTATGCAGCCGCTCTTTGCTTGCGCTAAGATTTTATCATCTATTTGAAAATTTTTGAAAACTTTTTTTCTTTCATCTTTTTCACTTTCTTTTCCCATTGACGTCCATACATCAGTATACAAAACATCAGCACCTCTGCCGGCTTCTTCTATAGAACCGGCTATTTTAATTTCTCCTCCTGAGATTTTACAATAACTGCCGGCTTCATCTAAAACCTGGCTTGCCGGCAAATACCCTTCTGGAATAGCTAGAGTTAAATTTGCACCTAATATCGCACAAGCATAAATTAAAGAATGGCAAACATTGTTTCCATCCCCCGAATAAACTATTTTTTGCTTTTTGATATCCCCTTTTAAATCTTGAATGGTTAGTATATCAGCTAAAGCTTGCGAAGGATGCAGAAAATCGCTTAAACCATTAACTATCGGCACTGAAGAAAATTTAGCGAATTCTAAAATTCTTTCATGCGCAAAAGTACGCAAAACTACTAAATCCAAGTAGGCTGAAAGCGAGCGGGAAACATCGCATATTTCTTCTCTCTCGCCCAGCTTTACCTCCTCGGGGGCGTAATATATTGCTTGGGCCCCTAATTGCAAAGCTCCTATATAGAATGCTGTTTTTGTCCTCAAAGAAGATTTCTCAAAAAGTAAGCCTACTGATTTGCCGGTGAGAGAATTTTTAAAATCAGAAGGCTTACTTTTAATCCGAGAAGCTAAATTGACTAATTCCTCTATCTCTTTTGAGGAAAAATATTTTAATGAAATAAAATGGCTCATTTTACTTAAAACATTAATATTTTAACCCACCGAATACATTTTCTAATATTGCCAATCCCTTATCCAGCTCTTTTCTAGTCACATTTAAAGCCGGCATAATCCTTAAAACATTTCTCTGAGTAGAATTTACTATTAATTTTTGCTCCAGGCACTTTAAAAATACAGGATATGAGTCTAATTTCAATTCCATACCGGCCATTAAACCTGACACTCTTACATCTTTTATAAAAGAAAACTTTAGCTTTAACTCCAGTAATCTCTTATAAAGATAATCTCCCTTGAGCTTTACGTTCTGAAGAAGTTTATCTCTCTTAATAACATTAAATACTTCATAAGAAACCTTAGTCGCCAAGGGCGAGCCTCCGAAAGTAGAAGCATGCATGCCAGGTTTAATTATATCAGCTATCTCCCTTTTCACAACCATTGCTGATATAGGAAAACCTGCACCTAAGCCTTTGGATAAAAGCATTATATCCGGAATTATTTTGTAATCCTGGTAACAAAATAGCTTACCGGTCCTACCCATCCCAGTCTGGACCTCATCGACAATAAAAAGAATACTTCTCTTGCAGCAATAGTCTCTTATGTTTTTAATATAAGTTTTTGAAGCTATATTTACTCCCCCCTCTCCCTGAATCAACTCCAGCATAACCGCAACTGTCTTTGAGGTAACCTTCTTTACAAAATCATTAAAATCATTAAAGCTAGCCTCCCGAAAACCGGGTAAAATAGGCCTAAAAGGGTCTTTATATTTTTTCTGTCCGGTTGCCGAAAGAGCTCCAAAAGTCCGGCCGTGGAAAGAGTTCTTCATGGTAATAATCTCATGTCTTTTTTTAGCGCCAAACAAACGGCTGAATTTTATCGCGCTTTCAACTGCTTCTGCTCCGGAATTAGCAAAAAATACCTTAGAGGGAAAACTTAAGTCAGAAATTTTCTCTGATAATAAAGCCTGCTCCTTAAAAAACAAGTTATTAGGAAGATGCACCAATCGTTTTGCTTGATCTCCAATAACTTTGGCAATTTTAGGATGACTATGCCCTAAGACAGAAACACCCCAGCCGGGGAATAAATCTAGATAAAGCTTCCCGTCAATATCCCAAAGCCAACTCCCTTTTCCTTTAACGAACAAAGGGCCAACCCTGGTATAAGTAGGCAAAGAGTATTTGCTAAACTTATTCTTTATTTCCTTAAAACTCATTTTATGTTCCAATTTTACCTTACTATTTCGGTGCCGCTACCCTTATCGGTAAATATCTCTAAAAGCAAAGCATGGGATATCTTAGCATCAACAATATGGGCTTTATTCACACCAGAGGCTATAGCTTTTGAAGCCGCTCTTACCTTAGGGACCATGCCCTCATCGATTATCTTATTTTCAATCAGATCTTCAACTTCTTGGACAGTCATTGTTGAAATAAGAGAGTTTTTATCCCGCGAGTTTCTCATAACTCCCAAAACATTAGTCAAAAGAACTATTTTTTCCGCATCCAACTGCGAAGCAATAAAATAAGCAACATTATCGGCATTAATATTATAATTTGTACCATCGGCTGATGCCCCCATAGGACAGATAACAGGAATAGATTCGGTTAAAGCTTTCTTTAAAATTTCAATGTCAAAACCGCATATTTCTCCCACCAAACCTAAATCCACATCGTTTTCTTTTTTAACAGCTTTTAAAAGCCTATCTTTTCCTTTAAAACCCCGGGCTGCTACTCCGTGGGCGCTGATTTCTTCAACAATAGCATCGTTCAATTTATTAAGCTCATCTTCCACTATTCTCAAAGTAAACTCATCAGTAACCCTCATCCCATCTATAAATTTAGATTTGATGTTATGCGCATCCAAACTATCGGTAATATTCGGCCCTCCTCCGTGGACAATAATCGGCCATATGCCGGCATATCTTAAAAAAGCAATATCTTCAAGAACACATTTCCTTACCCTTTTTTCACCCAGTATGGAACCGCCGTATTTAATAACGAATATTTTCTTATGGAACTTCTTTATATAAGGAAGCGCCTCAATCAAAACATTAGCTTTTCTTATTGCACCCTGTACCATTTCATTAACCTCTGATTAAAATAGCTTCTCTAGCTATGTTCGGCATTAATTGCAATATACTTAGGTGTTAAATCCGAAGTATAAACACTCCAGCAACTCTTACCCTTCTTTAAATCTATAGTTATTTTTACGTCTTTTTTCTTAAGCTCACTTGATTTAATAATAATATCCTCTTTTACCTTTATACCAGCCTGGCCCAAAGCAGAAACGACCCTGCCCCAATTAGAATTAGCACCGTAAAGGGCGCATTTAAAAAGGTTTGAATTAGCTATGGCTAAGGCTCCTTTTTTTGCTTGGGAGTTTGTCTTTGCGCCTTTTACCTCTACTTCAATAAACTTACTTGCCCCTTCAGCATCTTTAACAATCTTTTTAGCCAAATTGAGACAGACTTTTTTTAACTGCCCGGAGAAAATTCTTATTTGATTTTTATTTTTCAACGATACTTTCTTGCTGGATATAAAGAAAACAGTATCATTTGTGCTCATACATCCATCTACACTTATAGAATTAAAACTCATCGCAATAGCCTCCTGAATGACTCCTCTTAAAACACCGCTGCCTATATCCACGTCGGTGATGATAAAGGCCAACATTGTAGCCATATTAGGACAAATCATCCCTGCTCCTTTGGCAAAACCAAGCACAGAAGCTTCGCATTTGCCCAAAGGAACTTTAGCGTAAGCAACCTTCGGGAAAGTATCTGTAGTAAGAATGCTGCCAGCAAAGCCTTCTGTTTTTTTACTCAAGTTTCTAACAAGCTTAGGCATATTTTTTATAATCTTTTCTTTTGGTAATTTCTTTCCTATGATTCCGGTTGAGGCAATAAGTATGTTTGATGTAGCTACTCCTAAACACTTAGCTAATTCCAGCGCCACTCTTGCAGTATCTTTTAGCCCATTTTTATGAGACTGACAATTGGCATTTCCGCTATTAACTAAGATAGCTTTAATGGGCTTATTAATATTTCTTTTACTGAATAAAACAGAATAAGAAGGATTGGCATTGGTAGTAAAAACTCCCTTTACTTTAAAAAAATCCTGAGCATAAATTAAGCCTAAATCCAAGTTCTTTTTTTTTATACCACAATTTATGCCTGACAATAAAAATCCCTTAGGAATCTTCATAACAACCCCAAAGTTTCATCCCAGCCTAAAATTATATTCATATTCTGCACAGCCTGGCCTGAGGCTCCTTTTATTAGATTATCGATAACCCCAACTATAACTATGTTTTTACCTTTAGTCTGAAAACCGATATCACAAAAGTTAGTCTCAATAACATCTTTTAACTGGGGCAGCTTTTCTTTAAAAATCCTTACAAAAGGCTCTTTTTTGTAATATTTTGCATATATGCTGTTGAGCTTGCTTGAGGTTAACTCTTTAATTAAATTAGCGTATACAGTGATAAAGATACCTCTTTCAACAGGAATAATATGGGGTGTAAATCTTAAATTTATATTCTTACCGCTAATGGTAGAAAGAGTTTGGGTTATCTCAGGTAAATGCTGATGCCCAAAAGCCTTATAACTAAATAAATTTCCGTTTAAATGCGCATAGTGATACTCTAAAGCAGCCCGTCTTCCCGCGCCGGTTATTCCTGATTTGGCATCAATAATTATATTCTTTATCAAACCCTCCTTTAATAAAGGGGCTATGCTTAAAGACGAAACCGTAGGGTAACAACCCGGATTTGCGATTAGCTTTGCCTTTTTGATTTTACTTCTAAAAAACTCAGGAAGTCCGTAAACGGCAGTTTTTAAATTTTCCTTGTCAGTATGCTTAGTTTTATAAAATTCTTCATAAATTTTGGGGTTATTAAACCTGTAATCAGCCGATAAATCAATTACTATTCTTTTATTTTTAAGAAAAAATGGGGCTATTGCCTGCGAGACCTTGTGAGGTAAAGCCAAAAATGCAACTTCAACTGCTGCGCTAGCTTCCTTGAGATTTAACTCCTTACAAACTAGGTTTAGCCTATTTTTGAACTTAGGAAATAACTCCGAAAACTTTAGCTCTTTCTCAAGCTTGGCACAAATATAGCTAATTTCTACCTTAGGATGCTTCAGTAGAATATCTACCAGTTTTTCACCGGTAAAGCCTGATGCCCCTAATACTCCTACTTTTGTCTTCATAATCTCTTAAATCCTCCTTGAATAACTCTAGCTTATAGCTAAAATACAATAATAAGTGATATAATAAACTAAAATATACCTTGAGTCAATACAATTTAGGATATAGCTTAATTAGAGGTATCTTGAAGGGTCAATTGGCTCAAAATCCAATATATCTCCTATTTCTAGAGATTTTTGCGAGGTTCGATGAGGCGGAAATTCTATCACGCTAAAGCTTTTAGGACAAAACACTGCTTTCCAAGGATTTAAAGACTCATATATCCTTATTACCTGCATTTTTTTATCCAAAAACGCTAAATCAATAGGAAACCTCATAAAGAAGGTATGGATTGAAGGGGCATTATAGAAAATAAGAGCTTCCTCGTCAGAGATAGCTTTTTTGAACATAAGGCCCTTAAATCTCAAGAAAAAACTATCGGCTATTTTGGCTTTCCGGCTTATAGGCTCGGCTTTGGTCTTATTAACTATACGATAAAAACTACTCATAGGCGTTGGATTATATTAGCCGGTAAAGCTTTGGGTTGAAAACTAGTATTTATACAGACTAGCTGAATCTTGGCACAAACTAAAATCTGGTCTTTTCTTTTTACGCACTGGGAAAACTCCAAAGATACATTTTTTACTTTGGATATCTCGGCAGTAACTTTAATTATATTTCCATATCGAGCCGGAGATTTATAATCAATTTCAACCCGTCTTATCACAAATAAAGTGCCGCTTTTGGCTAATTCTCGGACATCAATTCCTTTACCGCGCAAGAATTCAGTCCTGGCCTCTTCAAAGTATTTAAGGTAATTAGCATAATAAACTACTCCGCCGGCGTCCGTATCATGATAATATATTCTTTTTTCAACTTCTATCATATTTTTTAATTATATCACTTTTAAATTAAAATTAAACCTCATTAAAATACTTCAGATATGTTCTTTTAGCTTTATCCCGACGCCACAAAATCTCGGTCTTTAGATCGAGAATGGAGGCGGGTCGGGATTCCGCCCCTAAGGGAACCCCCGGGTTTTAGCCCGGGTGGGGCTCCATTTTTTTAAAAAGTCTTGCATGTCAGAAGCTAAATCGATGCGTAGATTTATCCTTTTTTTACTTATCGGATGAAAGAAGCTTAAAAAATAAGCATGCAAGGCCAGTCTTCTAAAATTGACCTTAAAGTCGCGGCCAAAAGCATATTTTCTCTCACCTAAAATAGGGTGGCCAATCTTAGCCAATTGTATTCTCAGCTGGTTAGTCCTGCCGGTTTGAGGCTCTAATTTTAACAAACTAAAGCCTGCTAACTCCTTTTCTACCCGGTAAAAAGTTTTTGCCAATTTAGGCTTTTCTTTGAAATATTTACCTTCACGGTCAATAATATACCCTTCTAAAACTCCTTTTTTCTTTGCCAAGCTGCCCTTAGCAAACGCTGAGTAAGCTTTTTTGATTTCTCCTTTTTTAAATTCGTACATAATTTCCTCTTGTATTGATGAATTTTTCGCATATATTATTAAACCGGTAGTCTCTCTATCCAGCCGGTGACAAGGAAAAACTTTCCGGCCGATTTCTTTTTGTAAAAGATAAGTTAAGGTAATTTTTTCTTTTTTCGGCGAGGGCTGCACTAAAACTTTAGCTATCTTATTAATAACAACTAAATGATCATCGCAGAAAACAATCTCAAAAGCCCGCTTCATTTAAAAATTCTACCTACTTCTTCCTGCAATTGCCGCTTTAATATTTTCCCTGCCGGGTTTTTGGGAAGATTTTCTCTAGTAAATATTCTTAACGGTACTTTGTAAGAGGCAAGATTGCCTCGTAGATAATTAAAAAGTTCCTTTTCATCAAAATTTGTATCTGCTACCACAAAAGCAACCGGCACCTCCCCTCTATGACGGTGAAAAATCCCCACCACAGCAGCTTCTTTTACCTGGGGATATTTATAAAGGACCTCTTCTATCTCGCTGGGATATACGTTAAATCCCCTGACGTTAATCATTTCTTTTAATCTCCCTACAATATAAATAAATCCGCCTTTATCGACTTTTGCTAAATCACCGGTATACAACCACCCATTTTGCAAGACTTTTTTCGTCTCGGCTTCTAGATTGTAGTAACCTTGCATCACATTAGGCCCTTTTACTAAAAGCTCTCCTATCTCACCAGAAGGCAAATCTTTACCGTCTTTATCTATTATCTTTACTTTTATTGAAGGTAAAGGTTTACCTACTGAATCTAATTTTCTATTGCCCTTTGATAAGTTTAAAGAAACTACCGGTGAAGCTTCGGTTAAACCATATCCCTGGAGAAGCGGACGCCTAAATTTTTTCTCAAAATTCTCACATACCTTTAAAGGTAGAGTGGCAGCACCACAGATGCATAATCTTATAGGGTTCATAATAAAATTTATAAATAGCTTAAAGTGCGATAGCTTAGCTTGACCCAAAATGTTATAAAGAGAAGGTACGCCAATAAATATAGTCACTCTGTGCTTAAAAATCAGCCGGATAACCCGCTTAAACGGCTTTACAGACCTCATGACCACGATTTTTGCTCCCCTATATAAAGGAAGAAGCATACACACTGTCGAGGAAAATGAATGGAATAAAGGCAGGAAGCAGATGATACAATCTCTGGCTGTGAACCTAATTACCTTAGAACAATCTCTGATATTGGATATTAAATTCTTGTGAGAAAGACAAGCTCCTTTAGGCTTCCCGGTAGTTCCGGAAGTATAAATAATCTCGGCTATATCGTTTTCCTGGCTTTGAATAATACCATCGAACTCTGGGCTCTCTTTAACCAGAGTGCTAAAATCTATAACTTTTCTATCCCCCTTAGGCGCAGAAAGGCAAATAATACTTTTTAATGAGTCTAGGCGGGACGAGATATTTTGGCTATCCTGAAGTTTATCTATGGAGCAAATCAATATTTTAGCCCGGCAATCATCAACTATAAACTTTGCCTCCTCTCTCTTAAACATAGTGTTAACCGGCACTACTATTGCTCCCAGCCGCAAAACTGCAAAAAAAGAGTAGACAAACTCCGGACAATTATGAAGCCAAATAGCTACCCTGTCATCTTTTCTTACCCCTAGTCTTTGCAAGGCAGATGATAATTTCTTCGAAAACTCATCTAATTGGCGATAAGTTATCCTTTTTAAGCCAAAAACTAAAGCCAGCCTCTTTGCAAAGGCGGCGGTACTTGCGTCCAGCATCTCAACAATACTATTAATATTCGCTTTCATAATTTACTCTAATTAAAAATAACCAATTAAAAATTAATTTTGCATTTTGAATTTTGCATTTTCAATTCTTCATTTTTAATTCACCACTATACCAGTCTTAGTAAACATCCTCCAATACTTCCTAAAAAATTAAAGAAAATATCCTCCATTTCAAATTTACGAAACGGGAGAAATAATTGTATCAATTCTATACCCAACCCCAGGCAGAAAGCATAAGAAAAACCCATAAAACGCGACCGGTTTAACCTTTTAAGATAAAAAGTATTCGTTGTTATGAAAGAAAGAATTACATAAATTAGACAGTGAAATAACTTATCAGAAAAAGGGAAAGATAGTTGAGGAGGCTCTTTTATAGGGACAACTGAAACAAAAATAATAAATAAAGAATATAAAAAAACCGTCCGCCAGCAAAATATATACCGCATATATCAACAACCGGTATCTCGTTACTCCTATTTCGTATCTCGTCTGTATCTACTTCTCGACTATCAGCCTTGGGCTTATAGCTATCACTATTCTAATATTAATTAAATGTTAAAGTATATCTACGGTTCTATTCTTTTTAATGCCTCATCAATTTTAGATTTTAAAAAATCTATCTGGACCGGCTTAACAATATAATCCTCATCATAGAGACCTGCCGCCCTCAGCCTAGATTTTTCATCCCCTTTCGCAGTTAGCATTATTACCGGCGTCGATAATGTTTTCTTGTTCTTCTTAAGCGCTTCTAAAACCTCAAAACCATCCATATGCGGCATCATAATATCAAGAAGTATCAAATCAAACTTCTCCCGGCTAGCAAGCTTTATCCCGTCTCTGCCGTTTATTGCAACTTCCACCTCGTAGTCTCCGGCTAGCTCTAAATTTGCTTTAACGAAAAAAGTCAAATCCTCCTCATCATCAATAATCAATATTTTACGCATCGAACACCTCCTTAATTTTCCGCCGGAGGCGAAAAATTATGTCCGAGCCCCTCTGGGAAATTTTCTAAGAAAATTTCCCAGTATCTAAGGGGCCGGACTATCTCCTGTTTTCGCATTAGATTTACCCGGTATGCGGATGCCCGGACTTTACAAAAAGGGAGTTGACCCCTTTTCCTTTTCCACAATATAATTGCCTCAAGGAAAATCATCTCCGATGAGCGGCAACGTAATAGAAACAGCAGTACCTTTATCTTCTTTACTCTCAATAGTCAAAAACCCTCTGTGGTTTTCGACAATCATCTTAGACATTGCTAAACCTAAGCCTGTCCCCTTCTTGTCTCTTTTAGTCGTAAAAAATGGCTCAAACAACCTAGCTAAGTTTTCTTTGGATATTCCTTCCCCGGAATCACTAATTTTAATGACGCAAAATTCTTTACGCTTAGAACCTTTTTTCAAAAGCGTTTTGAAAGTTTCGATTTTAACCTGTCCGCCTTTAGACATGGCTTCAATGGCATTCATTAAAAGATTGAATAAAACCTGCTGTAATTGGTTTTTGTCAATCTGAATGTAAATATCCTCTTTGGAAAATTCAGTTTTTATATCAATATTTATCAAAGAAACTCTATATCTAAATAATGCCAAAGTATCATTTATCAGCTCTTCCGGCTTTACCTTTTCCGCTCTAATCTTTGAAGGCATTGCAAACCTTAATAAATTTCTAACTATACTATCAGCTTTAAGTATTGACTCTTTAACTTTTTTTATAGCTGTTTCCACATCCTTATCTGGAGAAACCAGCTTTTTTTCTAAAAACTCCATACCACCCAAAATAATACCCAAGGGATTTTTGACCTCATGTGCTATACCCGAGGAGAATCTCCCCAAAGCAGCTAATTTCTCAGACTGCACTAAACTATTCTGCGTTTTCTTAAGCTTCTCGTAAGCCTCTTTTAGCTCCCGATTGGCGTCCATACGCTCTTCCTCTACACCTATTGCCGCGATAATAATACCTAAAAACTTCTTGCTAATATCCCCGGGATTAAAATCTCTTTTATAAAAAACAGATATAACCCCTTTGGGTTTACCGCGGCATTTAACAACTTGCCCCATATAAGTCTGGAATTTATAACGCGAGATATTAGAGTCACTTTTAGCAAAAGGAGTATTTAATAAGCTTTGTAAAACAAAAGCTCCTTGGTTTTCATCTTTGATAACATCATAACAAATATGTCCGTAAGGTTTAACTCCTTTAATAAAATTAGGATAAGCATTGCACTGCCAAACAGAAGTTAGTTGGTCTTGAACAAGCTCAAAACGATTATACCCTACAGCCCGCACCCCTAAGAGATCACTGCAAAGCATAACAAGATGTTTTATGTTATCAAGGGGCTCTACACCCAAATGCGTAAAACAGCTATTTATTTTACTCAAACGCTGTTCTGCCTTTTTACGCTGGATAACGCCGGCTAAAGTATCAGCAACTGCTCTTAGGAAATCTTCCTCTCTTCTATCGCGGATGTGTCCCTCTTTCAAATATACGTCCATTACCCCTAAGATATTTCCGAAATACATAATTGGAACAAAATAATGTCCGTAAATCTTTGCTTTGATTTGCTTACCTTTGCTGCCGGCCGCAAAACGGTCAGTGAACTCAACCTTAGCCGATGCTGCCGCTACCCCGCAAAGATAATCATTGAACCCGATACGCCGATAAAATTTTTGCATTGTTTCCGGAACATCTTTCTGAACCCTCATAACCAAAACATCAGGCTCATCTTCTATTAGGTATATCGCCCCTATCGATTCTGAAGAAAACCAAGGGGTCGAAAGAACAATCCCCAGGGAATATTTCAAGAAACCCTCTAAGGAAATATTTTCTAAAGAAGACCGCAGGAGAGAATTCATAACAGCCTGAGCAAGATAATTCTGCCTGCTTTGCTCCTCCTGTTTATCAAGGCTTGTAAAATCCTTGATTGTCTCAACGGCAGCTATAACTCTATCTTCTTGATTATCGACAGGATAAGATACTACCCTGTAAGTGACATCTCGCTCATTTACCGGAAAAATCATCTTGGTTTCATGGATTTTACCATCAGCCAGAGTTTTACAGGTAGGACATATATCGCAAGCTTTATCAGAAAAATTACTCAAGACATTGTGACATGCAGATATTTGTGAAAATTTCTTATCCGAAAAACACCGTTCCATTTGATTATTCCGATACAATATCTTTCTCTCTCCAGATACCAGTGCCACCCCCAAACCAATATTCTCTGCTACATCCCGATGATACTTTTGAGATTTATCCAAAGCCTCTTCTGTCTGCTTATGCTCTGTAATGTCAACTCCCACACTAATAACATATTCTAAAGGGTTATTTTTATCAGAAACTACTTCATTTATCCACTTTACAAAGCAAGGTTTTCTGTTCTTGGTCAGCAGGTATCCTTCACACTCCTTAGGGAATCGTCCTTGGCTTGATTTTAGAAAAGCTTTCTTTAAAATTTCCTTTGTTTCACCCGGCAAAAATAAATCCCAAAAATTCTTGCCTTCAATTTCTCTAAATCCAAACCCTGTTTTTCGCTCGCAAATATGGTTAAAGCGAATTATAGAACCGGAAATCTCCGATACCACTACCAGCGAACCTATTTTATCAAGAGCTAAAGGAATCAAGCCTTGCTCTTTACTTAATCTATCATCCAGTTTCCGTCTTTTTATAATAACAAATTTAAAATATATACTGCTTATTACCACAAAGAATACAACCGACAGACGCATACCCAACTCATAAGGGTCGGGATAGAAAATTTCCTTAATGATATCACTTTTTCCGAAAACAAAAATACTTATACATGCCGAAATAATCCAATAAAATCCGCTAAATACAACAGCTAATACTACCATTCAATACCTCAAACAAAAAAAATCAAAAAAGATAACATTTTTTAAATTTCTAAAATCAACCCATTTGACTATGCTCAGTCCTTCGATTACACTCAGGACTGAGCCCTGAGCGAAGTCGAACGGGCTCAGGGTTGATAGTGAGCGTAGTCGAACTATCAAAAAATATTAACGCCTCTTTTTTCTTATTTTTACTCTCTTTTCTAATAGAGAAATTTTTTCTAGTTCCTTATCTATAAGATTACTCAGAAGGACAAAATAAGTCTTTAGTATCCTTATGTGCTTCTTTGTGCTTTGCCCAAACACATTGGTTACTGAATCTAAACTCTTTACATTCAATTCATTAGTATTTTTCATTCCCCTCAACCAGCCGCTAATAGGTTTAAGAGTTGCCTCGCTTCGGTCTTTGTCTTTAATAGTATTAAGAATTCCTAACATAGCAAAATAAGCATCCATCTGCGACATAGACATAATGCAAGAATCCCAAAGACTGCTCATTAAGATTGGGTCTTTTGAACCAGTTAAGGCAACTTTGATTTCCTTAGACTTTTCAAATAATTCCTTACGCAGGCCCAAAAGAGTTGCCTCAAACCCGTAAACATAAGAACTCGACAAAACAAACAAAATCAATAAAAAAATAACAGCTCTTTTCATGCTTCCTCCTTAGTTCTTATGATTCTATCCTAAAACATAATTATTTTAGAAATTACCATGTTGCACGTTGCCAAGCTTGAATTTTTGGATTTTGGACCTATCTGATAATTTTCAATTGTTACCGGTCTATTCATGCTTTCTATATCGTACATAAACTTAGCAATTTGTTCCATCTGCGCCTCGCAACTTAAATTTATCAGGTATTTCTTTGATGAACTCTCATTTTTTATAGCTCTTGGCTTTAAATCAACTACGTAAACAGAATTCTTATCAGCTAGATTCCCAATTTCCTTTAGAAAAAAACTCATTTCCTCTTCTTGAGATTTAAATTGCCCGGAATAAAAATCATATTTGGCGCTCTCTGTTGATATACGTTCTTTCTGGACCAAAATGCGCAAATCCCTGCTTAGGGCTATTTTTTTTTCCTCGATAGCTTTATCTAAAGTCTTCATTTTAGAAAAAACGGGGTTTATAATCAAACGGTCTAGGAAAGCTACCATAACGCAAAACAATGCGCCATAAAGAATAAAACGTTCCCTTTTTGATAAACGTGATAGAAAACTATATACTGCTTGCAGTTTGATCATTTATTAACTGCCTCCTTTAGCAAATAAACAGATTATTTCAAAATCAGTCACATCCCTTAGGCCTTCTTTTCTTTTCGTAGTATATTTATTTTCAACATCTTTAAAAAAATCCGATTTTTCCATATTTTCTACCAACGAAAAAACAGTGGCTAATAGGTTCGCTGTACCTTTTATGAGAAGATTACCTTTTATATCAAAACGGATATCATTAAGCTGTGCATTCAAAGGAATAACATTGTACAACTCAACCAAGACTTCCAGAGAATACCCGCGATTGGATAAATAACTTCTTGCCAGTTTAACCTTTTCAAAGTTCTTCTCTAACTTTTTAGCCTCTCGATGTAAGATTTCATACTTTTTATTAAGTTTACCTAAATAAACACTTTTAAAGTAAATCTTGCTTGCCAGTATACTGCAAATCAAAGCAAAAGCTGTAAAGACAAGAATCCCGGTTTTAATAATGTCTTTGCTTCTTTCTTCGAATTCTCTTCTTAATTTTATCTCCTTAGGAGTAAAATCAAATCTTGCCTCATTAATAATAAAAACCGCTGCCGTAACATCCAAAAATGAGGCCTGAACAATATCAGAAGTAGTCGATTTTAAAACTTCCTGCGCCAACGGTAAATATTCCAAATAATCGATAACCTCTATAGGTATATGCAGTGAATTAGCTAAAATAGGCATTAACTCCTTAACTTGCTCGGTAACACCTGTTAAAATAATATTCTGGGGTGTCTTTGCAATATCTTCTAAAGTATAGCTCTCTAAAGATTTCCTAATTTCATCTATTAACCTAAGCTGCTGATGGTCTTTTTCTTTCAGCAAATGCTCTGTCCCTATAGGGATGTTTCTTATATAAATAACTCTACCTGATAAAACAATCAAGAAATCTGTAAAATTTTGATCGACATGGACAATCACAGAAGGTGTATTCTCTGATTCGAATTTACGCACTCTAGAAATAAAGCGCCCTATAGCCTCGGGAGCAAACAAAACCTTCTCTAGCCTAATACCGGCCCTCTCAAATATACTGCATTGCCTTTTTATGACATTACGGGCTGCAATAACCAGCAATATTTTAGTATAATTATCTTTATAAGTACCTATATCAATATAATCGATAATTACTTCTTCGCGTGAATAAGGAGTATGACGGCCGGCCTGCAGACCAATAATATCCTTTATTTCCTGAGGATTACGGGATGGGACTTCAATATTCTTAGTTATAACTAACTGCGAGGGTATAATAGCTATAATATTAACTGTTTTTAAATTCTGTTGGCTAAAACAAGATGCTATTGCCTCGGAAATATTTTCGTCTGATAGACCGGTGATATCTTTGCGAAAAATATTAACTATCTCAGGCCTTCTATGAATATTCTTCAGGTGAGCTAACTTTAGACTATTGCCGCTAATATTTATCCCTATAATATCTTTGCTGCTCATCTGAAAAGAGGCCTTTATGATTTTTTTCTTCTTTCCAAACATACTCAAAACTCCTGCCAGTATAAAATATCTCCTTCTCTGGTAATTACGCAGTTAACTTCTGTTTTTGCCTTTTTGTTAATTAGTTCTCCCTTGATTTTAGCTGTAAAATGATACGAATCAACCCCAAGATTCTGATCTGAAACCACATCGAGTTGCGCTATCTGAAGACTGCTCATTGAAAAAGACTGGCTAAGTTTAGAAACTATCCTCATAGAATCATAAAAAATATTATCGTCATCAGTGGCCTCTATGCCATCTAAGCCATAACGGAAAGATAAAATCTTATTTACAACTTCTTCATTAAGCCCTAAGGCAAAAAGCACTTCTGGAGATGCCGTGTTTATATTGACTTTTCCATCTCCATAAATAGTTATATAACCCCTTAACTTTTCAAAAATCTCCTTACTCATTCCTCTAACTAAAAGAAGCTCATCCAAGACTTCGAATTTTGCATCTTTTGCTTCATAAGGATAGCGCCTATTGCTATAATAAGAATCCTCAGCACTGCCTAAAGGTATAGATAACGCGCTATCAGCATCCCTCCAATCAACAATAGCTGCTGCCAATTCCTGAGCCTTAACCCTATTGAAATTAAGGCTAGTTCGAAAAAGACGCTTTAGTGTAATTTGAGAGGCCTCATTTATGTTTATCTTTCTCTCCTCATCAACAAGGCCATATCTAGTCTTTAAACCCTCTGAGTTTTTATCCCGGTAAGTATAGCTTATGCTGAATGTTCCTCTGCCAACATTTACATCTTTAAACGCAGAAGTATTATCATTCCAATTATCACTTAAGCTGCTGTAACCAATGTCCGATTCTTTACTCAATTCGATTACTACCTTCTTTATACCTGCCTCAGTAATAAAACGCAGCCGGGCTCTTTCATTAAGCTTGGTGACTAAGCTCATCCTTTGTCTAACATTATAACCTAAAATTATAGCAAAGGTTGCTAATAAAGAGAGTGCCCACAAAGCAATAATTAATATACTCGCTCTACGATTAACTGCTGACCGGGATACTAACTGTTTTAATAAACTTGATAATCCTTGTTCCATTGTCTAACTCTAGCACTACTCTTACCGCTAAAGGCATATTGTCTAAAGACTCATCCTGCCAAAAATACTCCTTTTTTCCCTTATCATAAATATAATATTGGAAATTTAAGGACTTAATATTCTCCAGTGACTGTATGTTTCCGTCAGATTCTTCGCTGTAAATTTGAGCATAGTCTTTTTGCTGTCTAGAAAAGGTTTTTTCTCCAAAATCGTAGGAGTAAATTACTTTGCCTACAGTCCTTTTATTTAAGTACAAACTACTCACAAGAGAAGCTAATTCTAACTTTTCTTCTTGGCCAGAAAAATTAAGGCCTGCAAATATAAAACTGTTTCGTAAATCTCGGGAAAACTTATCTAAAAAAATATTTAAATCTTCCTCAGGCACTTTTACGCTTATCCTCTGCCAAATTTTTATTCCATTATTAAAAGTTGCATATATTGCCAGAGAAATAACAAACAACATGGAAGTAACCATGAGCATCTCAATGAGGGTGAACCCCGTTAGAGATAGCCCCGTCTTTACGGGGCGTAAACCAACTTTGTAATCACGAGGAGAACTTTTCTTAATTTTATAAGTATTATGCCACAACATAACTTTTATTTTTTATCTCTAACGGGGTGAATGCACGCTTATTCTTTCTCATATATAGCAAAAGCTGTTCTTTGAAACTTTACTTTTTTTTGACCTTCCTGCCAAAAGGCTACTATATTAACTTTATACAACTGCTGTGATAAATAGCAGTTTATCAC
>JAMXCX010000021.1 GCA_024542985.1 Candidatus Omnitrophota bacterium
CTTTTTTGTTTTAGCTTAGCCTCTAGATTTTTTACTTTCTGTTCTAGTTCTTTTATCGTTTTGTAAAGTTCCGGTAATCGCTGTAGGCAAGCATTCACCCTTTTTGCTTCTACGTGCGGCCTTGCCGGATAACCTGAAACTTTCGTATTAGCAGGTACAGATTTAGTGACCCCGGCTTGAGCCCCAACAATTGCTTTATCGCCAATGCGCATATGGCCGGCAAGGCCGGCTTGACCAGCTATAATAACATCCTTGCCTAAAATAGAACTTCCCCCAATGCCGGCTTGAGCAACTATAATGCAATTTTCTCCGGTAACTGCATTATGGCCAATTTGGACCAGATTATCTATCTTAGTACCTTTACCAATAATTGTCTTATCGAATCTCGCTCTATCAATAGTAACATTAGCCCCGATTTCTACATCATCTTCCACTAAAACTGTGCCAATCTGGGGTATTTTCTTTTGCACGCCTTTTACCATAGCAAAACCAAAACCATCACTTCCAATAACTACCCCTGAATGGATAATAACCCTATTCCCTATCTCTATTCGTTCCCTTATTGAAACCTGAGGATAAATAAGGCAATTTCTACCTACCTTAGTATTGCAACCCAGGTAACAACCGCTATAGACGATTGTCCCTTCCTGTATTTGGACACCGTCCTCTATAACTGTATAAGCACCCACAGCTACACCCTTAGCAAGCTTAGCAGTTTTAGAAACAATGGCGCTGGGATGAATGCCTTGGGGATGTTTTGTGTAGCTCGGCGTTACTAAACCTACCACCTTAGCAAAAGCCACTGAAGGATTATCAGTTTTAATCAACGGCTTCGAAGATTCGATTGTATCCCGAGAGGTAATTACTGCTGACGCTTTTGTTGCCGGCATCAAAGATGTATATTTGGAATTAGCCAAAAATGTAATATCTCCTTCTTGAGCCTCTTTTATCCCGGAAATACCAGTAATAACTATCCTTGCATCACCTACCAACTCTCCGCCAACTAGCTTAGCAATTTCGCCCAAAGTTAATTTCATTTTTTCTTCTTGTATTGCTTGTTGGAAATCTTTAGTATATCCTCGGTTACATCCATGGCCTTTGCAGCATAAAGGACTGAGTTACCGTCAACAATCAAGTTAAACCCTTTTTTCTTAGCATAATTTTCGATTATCTTATCCATGTCTTTTTTTATCTCAGTCATCTGTTCAATGACTATTTTTTTCATATCAACTTGCGCTTCTCTTGCAATCTCTTGGTGCTCCTTGATTTTTTCCTGAATTTTATCTTGATACTCGTTTTTTTCTTCTTCTTTCAGCAAACTTAACTTGCTGTTTAACTTCTCAATTTCCTCGCGCTTTTTGCTAAGCTTTTTTTCTACCTTTTTCTTCTTCTCATTCAGTTGGGCTTCATAATCCTTGGTCTTCTGGTATTCATTAAATACTTTAATAATATTTACATATCCTATCTTCAATTCTTTTGAAAAACAAGTAAAAGATACAGAAATAGTTAACCCCAGAATCAATATAATACTAAAAATCTTTCGCATAATACACCTCCTAGAACGCCCTGCTAATATTAAAATGGAATCTTCCTTCCTTCTCTTCTTCGCCGGGTTCTTTATCCAAAGGCCATCCGTAATCAATGCTTACCGGGCCTATAGGAGTTTTCACCCGCAACCCTATGCCAATACTAGACTTCAAACCACTACTCAAAAAATCATTACTTCTCTTCCAAACTTCTCCGGTATCAAAGAAAGTCGCTACTTTCAAAAAATCCGCTAAAGGATAAGTATATTCCAGGTTACCTACAAACATTGCCTCGCCTCCGATAGGATCCTCTGTTGCTGTATCAATCGGCCCGATTTTCCTTTCCCGATAACCCCTAACAGTCGAAGCGCCGCCGGCAAAAAAACGTTCGTAAATAGGTATCTTTTCAGTATCGGAAAATGTTTCAGCGAAACCTGTACGCACTTTTAATTCTATCACCGATTCATTTACAATAGGAAAATAGATGCTAAAACGGCCAAAATACTTGGTAAAATCTCTATCACCGCCAAAGGGACCTCCAAAGCCATTAAGAGTTCCCTGGAATACGAATCCTCGGGAAGGTGAAAAAATATTATCCCGGGTATCAAAACTTATAGAAAACTCTCCACTGCTTAAATCAGTAACCCCTTCTTCGTTTTTAAGCTCCTGTGTCGCCTCGGTAATGATATCAGTAATTTTTACCTCTTCAAACCTATAAGCAAGGCCTATTTTCCAATAATCGCTTATCTCGCTCTTAAGGCGCACAACTCCACCTTTTATACTCTGCTCGAAAGCATAGCCTACATCATCATCGCGCCTGTGCCCTTTCTTATAACCGTCAAGCCCCAAAGACACTGGCATATCGAATATCCAAGGATTAGTAAAACTTAGCTGATAGCGATCAGTCAAACTTCCCAGGCTAAGCATTAAAGTCAAATCCTGGCCAGCACCGGTAAAAGTAGAAAAATTCCTGTAATCAAAATTGCGCTGCCTCAACTCTACAAACCCTATAAATGCGTCTATGGTACTGTAGCCTCCTCCGAAACTAAAATAACCTGTTTTTGCTTCTTTTACATCAACAATCAAATCAACATTATTAGCTTTAGAACCGGGTTCTGTACCAAACCGTATTTCTTCAAAAAAACCCAGGTTCTCTAACCTCTCTTTGCTTCTTCTTACAGCTTTCCCGTCAAATCTATCTCCGGGGTTTATCCTTAATTCTCTGCGTATTATCTTATCTCTGGTCTTTATATTACCTTTTATATCTATACCTTCAATGTAGGCAATTTCATTTTCCACAATTCGATAAGTTATGTCTACTTTTTTTGTCTCAGGATTTAAAAAACTTAAAGGTTCAACTCTCGAAAATATATAGCCTCTATCTACATAAACTTGTCTTATCAACGAAGAATCAGCATATACGGCTTGCTCGCTAAAAGTATCCCCTTCTTTTAGCCGCATTGCTTCCAATATGGCGGCTAAAGAAACTTCTTTATTCCCCTCTATTTTTATGTCTCCGGCATAATAACGCATACCTTCGTCAACTTTAACTGTGAGATAAACCCCTCTAGGACGATGCTCAACATCTATGGTTACTTCTATATCGCCAAAACCCTGCAATTTATAAAAATCTGTAATTCTTCTCATGTCGTCACGTAAAACCTCTTCTTTAAAAATACCCCGGTTAAATAACCAGGCTTTTTTTATTTTCATCAACCGTAAAATCTTAGTTTTTGAAATCGTATGATTTCCCTTAACAAACACATCTCTCACCTTTATAATCCCTTTTTCACTAATGATAAGCCTGGCCTCAACCTCATTTCCGGTCTTTAAAGGCGAAAGTTCATATGAAACTTCAGCCTGAGAAAAGCCTTTTTTATCATAAAGATCTTTTATCTTACGGGTAGCTTCTTTAATCGTGTATTCATCAATAAAAGAGCCTTCTTTTATATCTATTGATTCTAAAATTTGCTTCTTTCTAATAAACCTGGCTCCTTCGATGACTATTTTCTTGAGTATAGGCTTCTCCCTAACCCTAAAAGTAATAACAACCCCTTCTTTAGTAACTTCTTTTTCAACCTCCACTGTTTCAAAAAACCCTGTTGCGAAGAGGTTTTTTATATCCTGATTGATAATATTCTCGTTATATCTTCCTCCGGCGCGAAGTTTTATTCGGGAAATGATTGTCGCATCGCTAACTATTTCATTCCCTTTGATATCGATACGAAAAACTCCCTCTGCGCAGTAACCCTGAAAACTGAAGAAAAAAAGCAATAAATATGGAAAAAAAGTCCTCATTATTTTAAGTATTATAAAGCGGCTGCCAGCCGAAGTCAATCTTCCTTTTCCCGTGATATATCCGCGAATTTCGTAAGTTCTTTTAAAAACATTAGATTGATGCTGCCTACAGGTCCGTTTCTCTGTTTTGCAATAATAATCTCTGCGATTCCTCTATTTTCTTCAGTAGGATTGTAATACTCTTCGCGAAAAAGCAGGACTACAACATCTGCATCCTGCTCAAGTGCTCCTGATTCGCGCAAATCTGATAATTTCGGGCGATGCCCCTCCCTGGACTCAACAGCTCGAGACAGCTGGCTCACAGCAATAATCGGAAGATTCAACTCTTTGGCTAGAGCTTTTAGACTTTGGGAAATATCCGAAATTTCTTGCTGACGGCTGTCGTTCCGGCGCATTCCTCTAATTAACTGCAAATAATCCACAAAAATAAGCTGGATATTATGATGTGCCTTTAATCTTCTCGCCTTTGCTCTTATCTCAAAAATATTTATTGCCGGCGTGTCATCGATGTAAATTGGAGCTTCTGACAACCTTCCGGCAGCACTGGTTAAAATCGGCCATTCCGAAGGAGCGAGAAATCCAGTTCTAACTCGATTGACCTCAACCTTTGCCTGAGAACACAAAAACCTCTGCATTATCTGCTCTTTAGACATTTCCAGACTGAAAATAGCTACCGGTATCTTTTCCTCAACCGCTACATAACTGGCAATTGAAGTACAAAACGCACTTTTACCCATTGAGGGCCTTCCGGCCGCAATTATCAAATCACCTTTCTGCAAACCGGCAGTTTTTAGGTCGAAATCTTTAAAGCCGGTAGGTATACCTGTTACATGAGACTTTTTATGGTAAAGGGATTCAATAAGCTCTATGCCATCCTTAATTATATCTTTTATATGCACATAACCGCCTTCTATTCGGCGGTCACTTATTTCAAATATTGATTTTTCAGCTATGTCCAAAATAGTGCTAACATCTTCTTCGCCACTGTAGGCAGAAGAAACTATTTCTGTAGCAGTGCTTATAAGTGAGCGTAAAACTCCTTTTTCCTTTACGATGCGGGCATAATGAGGAGCGTTGGCTGAAGTAGGAACAAAATCAGTCAAAGTGGTCAAATAAGCTGCGCCTCCTGCTTTTTCCAGCAATTTTTTCTTACTTAAATTATCTGATACGGTCAAGATATCAATCTTTTTCCTAGTATCAAAAAGAAAAATAATGCTGTTAAAAATTATTTTGTGTTCGGGTTGATAAAATGCTGCTTCATCGAGCAACTCAATGATTTCTGCTATAATTTTCTCATCGATAAGCATTGCTCCCAAAGTGGCCATTTCAGCCTCGATGTTTTGGGGTGGAATTTTAGTTAAATGTCGGGCAGGAGTATCAACACTCATATTTCTAAACACTCACTCTTAGACAAAACCTGCATCACTACTAAACAACCCTAGCAGGTAACATATTCGGCTATAGTCTCTAGGCCTTCGACTCTGGTCTAAAAAATTATTTCTTTACGACCCAAACCCGCAAAGATGCTTCAACCTCAGGGTGTAGGTATATTTTCAAATTATAAACCCCTAGTTTCTTTATGGGCTCTTTTAGAATCAACTTTTCTTTATCTAAATCTATACCCTCATCTTTGAGCAACTTTAATATTTGGGCCTGGCTGATTGTACCGTATAACTCTTCGTCATCCTTAGCTTCTACAGTAACGGTTAAGGAAATTTTTTCAATAGTTTCTTTTAGCTTAAATGACTCCCGTTTTTGCTTCTCAACAACTTTTGATTTTGTTTTCTCTATTTCTTTTATCCGCTTAAAATTCTGATCGGTAGCCTTAAGAGCCAATCCTTTGGGTATAAGATAATTACGCGCATAACCATCTTTGACCTTAGTGGTTTCACCTTCTTTACCTAATTTAGGCAAATCTGCGAGAAGAATTACTTTCATCTTGCCATACCCCCTACGTAAGAAATTAAATTTAAAAACCTAGCTCTCTTTATCTCCCGTGCTACTTTCCGCTGATGCTTAGCGCAATTGCCGCTAATACGCCGGGATAAAATTTTTCCCCGGGCAGAAACATAACGAGAAAGAAGTTCTGTATTCTTGTAGTCTATCTCCAGGTTCTTCTTGCAAAAAATACAGTCCTTCTTAAAACCAACCCCTCTTCTTACAATGCCCCTGTTTTTGTTTTCTCTTATTTTCTTATCAAACATATTAAATCGCCTCTCCTGATTGTTTAGGGCCTGATTCTAAGTTTAAAACTTCTTCAGGCTCAGGGCCTAAATCCGCTTCCTGAGTATCCTGCCGTACTCCTTGCGGCATAAACTGGACCCTTGATGCCACAACCTCTAATGTGCTTCTGTTTTTACCTTCGTTATTTTGCCATGACCTTGACTGCAATCTTCCTTCTACAAAAACCTGTCTCCCTTTTTGTAAATATTGATTACAAACCTCTGCCATCTGTGACCAAACAACAATATTAACGAAACAGGTGTCTTTTTGCGGCTGTCCGCTCTTATCTTTAAAAGTCCTATTTGCAGCTATTCTCAATGTAGTCACCGCAGTCCCCTGGGGAGTATATCTTAACTCCGGGTCCTTAGTTAAATTGCCAACTAAAAATATCTTATTAAGACTAACCATCCTTACCTCCTTGCCTAATATGCAACCCTTACTAAAAGCCCGCCGAATTATGCCTTCTTTCAGCTTGAGCACTTAAACCGAACGCATCGCAACCGACGCTTGGTTCCTCCCGGGAAATTTAGACTTAGTCTGATTCTCTTTGTTTATAATGATGATTCTTAGAATTCTCTCTTCTAACCTTATTGTCTCTTGAAATTCAGGCAGCTTATCTTTATTCAGGATAAAATCAATAAGCCAATAACAGCCCTTAAAGTATTTTTTCCTATCGGCACCTCTGCCCCGTAAAAAATAATAAAAATTTCTATCCTTAGCCCAGACCTTAGCTGATAGCACTTTGCCCTCTAGGTTTTCAACTCTTTTGGTTATTTTACCAAAAATTTCCTCCCTTTCCTGGTCTGCCAAATCTGGCATTAGAATCATCATGCTTTCATAATTTCTGTCCACTATTAACCTCCTAATGAGCCTCGCTTTTAGCGTGGCGAATTCCTGCTTACTGCTTTAAAGCTATTAAAAATAATCTTAAAACATCTTAATAAAACACGATATATCTTCAATGAAACTTATTTTCGGTGCTTACTGCGTCGAGCTACGTCTATTGTAGGTCTTCATTACAAAATCAGGATCTCGGCTAATCCAATCCACGCAGGCAGCCATAGCTCTTTTAACAGAACCCTTTAAAGCCGCTGCTTGAGAAACAGGGAAATCGGAAAGAACGTAATCTGACAATTCGCCATCAGTAGGCCGGTCAATCCCGAATCTTAACCTGCTAATATCTTCTCTTTTTAATGTAGAGGCTATTGACTCCATACCTCTGTGCCCGCCGCAAGAACCTTTTTCTCTAAATCGTATCTCACCTAGCCTTAAGTCCACATCATCATATATTACTAAAATATCACCAACGGGAATTTTATAATTAGCTAAAAATTTCTTCACGCACTGCCCGGAATTATTCATGAAAGTGCGTGGCTTAACAAGAAAAGTCTTACATCCAGCTATGGTTAGTCTGGCTACCATAGCGGAAACCCTAAAACTTCTTTTAAAATTGACACCCTCAATACCTGCCAACTCATCCGCCACTATATAGCCTATATTATGTCTATTCTTTTTATACTGTTGACCGGGGTTGCCCAGACCAAAAATAACTTTCAACTTCTTTGACCTTTAATTTACTATTAACCAGAAATTAAAATTGCTGCCCTTATTGCTTTTTATCTTCCTTCTTGACAGGACTCTCTGGTTTACCTTCCGCGCTCTTAGCATCTTCTTCTGGGCTCTCTTTCTTCTCTTTAATAACCTCTGGCTCTGTAGGTGCTCCTTCCTCTGCTACAGCTGCTAATTCCTCTTCCTCTTCTTCCTTCTTGGCAACAACAGTAGCTACGGTAGCCTGGGGATCAGAAATAACCTTTAATTTGTCAGCAACCTGCAAATTTTCCACATGCAGAGAATGGCCGATTGTCAATTCAGTAATATCAACCTCTATTTTTTCAGGTATATCCAAAGGAAGAGCTTCTATCTCTAATTCTCTCAAAACCTGCTCTAGGACGCCTTCCCCCTCTTTAACCACGTTTGGCTCACCCTTAAGTACTATAGCGACATGCACTTTTATCTTTTCTTTTAACGATACCTTTACAAAATCAATATGGATAACTTCTTCCCCCAGAGGATTATACTGTATATCTTTAATAAGGACCGCTATGCTTTTATGTTTTTTCTCACCGGCTATCTCCATGTCAATTACGGCACTTTCTGAAAAGTGTATTGACCGTAATGCCTTTAAATTGCTCTTAGGAACAGTTAAAGGAATATTAATATCCTCACTATACACAACTGCCGGGATATGCCCCTGTTTTCTAAGTTTTTTAGCTTCTTCTTTTCCTGTTTTTTCTCTGCGGTTAACACTGATTTTTATTTTATCCATATCCCTATCCCCCTATTGAGTCAAACAGCACGCTTATAGACTTCTCGAGACGAATCCTCTTTATTGCTTCTGCAAAAAGACTAGCTACGCTGACAATATTTATTTTTTCGCTTTTATTGCTTTCGGCTAAGGGAATCGAATCTGTTATCACCAAAGAATCAATATCGGAATTATTGATTTTCTCCACTGCCTTAGCGGCTAAAACACCATGCGTAATAGCTGCAAAAATCTTTTGTGCTCCTGCTTTCTTTACGGCCTTAGCAGCTTCAATCAAAGAAGAACCCGTAGCAACCATATCATCAATCATAATAACGTTCTTGCCTTCTACTTCTCCGAGAATATGCATCACATCTGTGGAATCTGGAGAATTCCTTCGTTTATCCACTATGGCTAAATTTGCCTTAAACCTTTTTGCATAAGCTCTGGCCATTTTTATACCGCCAACATCAGGAGAAACAATTGCCAGGTTGTTAATCTTTAAGTTAGCAAAATAGTCTACCATAACATTGATAGCGTAAAGGTGATCCAAGGGGATATCAAAAAAACCTTGAATCTGACCAGCATGCAAATCAAGAGTCAAAACCCGGTTTGCTCCTGCGCTATCTAGAATATTAGCTACAAGTTTTGCTGTAATTGGCACTCTGGGTTGATCTTTTCTGTCCTGACGGGCATAACCAAAATAAGGAATTACCGCAGTTATCCTATAAGCTGAGGCCCTGCGCAAAGCATCAAGCATAATTAAAAGTTCAATCAGATTTTCGTTTACCGGCGGACAAGTGGGCTGGATAAGGAATACGTCCTTGCCTCTTACATTCTCTTCTATTTTTACCCTCACTTCGCCATCACTGAAACGGGAAACAAGTGCTTTGGCCAGTTTAACATTAAGACACTTGCAGATATCTTCTGCCAACTTCCTATGAGCGTTGCCGCTAAAAATAACAATTTTATCCATATATCATCTTTTGCTTTTTTTCAAAATTCGCGCTGGAACGCCTGCCACTACAGTATTAGGCTTGACGTTTTTAGTTACCACGCTACCTGCTCCGGTTACGCTTTTTTCTCCTATTTTCACCGGAGCCACTAAAATAGTATCGGACCCGATGAAAGCATTCTTTTTGATACTGGTTTTATTTTTCGCTTTCCCGTCAAAATTGGCCACTACTGTTCCGGCCCCAATGTTAACGTTATCGCCTACCGTCACATCACCTAGATAGCCAAAATGCTTTGCTTTTACTTTTTTCCCAAGTCTGCTGCGGTTTACCTCTAAGAAGTTCCCTAGATGAGTATTGGCCGCTATAGATGTTTTACCTCGTAAATGGATGAAAGGTCCGAGCAAACAATTGTTGCCGATTATAACATTTCTTTCAATAAAGGTAAAGGGATAAATTACAGTATTTTTGCCTATTTTCACCCCTGGGGCTATAAAGGTCGTTTGAGGGTCAATAATTTTAACGCCGCTATCTATTAGCTTATTGATAACCCTTTTCTGCATAACACCTTGCACGCGCACAAGATCGCTTTTGCTATTTACGCTCATAACCTCTTCTGGCTCATCTAGAAAGTATGTATTTATCGTATATTTTTCTCGGTATAAAACCTCGACTATGTCCGTAAAAAAATATTCCTTTTTTCTGGGATTTTTTTTGATTTTATCTATAGCTTCAAACACCAAATCTGTATCGAAACTATATATGCCACTATTGACTTCTTTTGACACCTTTAGGCCTTGACGATCTATCCTTTCGCAAACAGCGCAAGCATTGCCGTTCTTATCACGCAATATAGCGCCAAAATCATTTTCCTCGTCCATATACGCAGTAACCACTGAACACACCGGATTTTTCTTTAAAGAAAAACGAATAAATAACTTTAAAGTATCCCTGGTTATTAGCGGACTGTCTCCGCAAACAATCAATACTTTTTTGCATCTTACCTTAGATTTTGTGCATTTAACAGCCGAGGCTGTACCGGAAATATCCCTCTGAATCACAAAATCAATATCTTTAAAATTCTTACCTATATATTTCTGAACCAAATCTGCTTTATGTCCTACAACTACTATTATTTGCCCTATATATTTATCGAGTGAGCTCAATTCTTTTAAAATATAATATATCAGTGGCTTTGAGTTTAATTCCTGCAACGCTTTCGGTAAGGTAGACCTCATCCGCGTTCCTTTTCCTGCTGCTAAAATTATTGCTGTAATTTTTTCCATATCAGCGAAAACTTTTGATGGCTGCCCGGCCAGGACTCGAACCTGGAAAGACAGAATCAAAATCTGTTGTGTTACCGATTACACTACCGGGCAATTACGATTATTATAAAAATATCTCAAACGACCTGGGATAGAACGCAACATTCTAAACTAAGCTGCCGATTTATAACTTAGACAACCATGATTCTTTCGGCTTTAACCAGTTGTTTCTCTTATGCAGCCGCGTTATCGTCAGCTGCTGTCTCTTTTGGCTCAGCTGCTGTCTCTTTTGGCTCAGCTGCTGTCTCTTTTGGCTCAGCTGCTGTCTCTTTTGGCCTTGAATGGTACTCTCTCGGTGATGCCTTCTCGCTCTGATAAGCATCTAAGACTTTGCTTTGAAGATAATCGCGGAACTCCTGGTTGATAGGATGAGCTAAATCCTGATGTGTTGCCGGTCTAACATCATCCAAATCTTTGGGGGGAGGAGGTAATTGTACTCCGCAGTAATTACAATACTGACTTCCTAAATCAACTTTTTTACCGCAGCGCGGGCAAAACTGTTTCAACTTTCTTGCCGGCATAGCAACAAATAAGCCGTTGTTTCCTTCAATCACCTTGATATTCCGCACCACAAAAGAATTGTCAAAAGTGATTGTTGCATATGCTTTTAGCCGCTTACCCTCGCTCTCTCGAAGAGAAACTCTAACCTCTGTGATTTCCATAGAACCTACCTCCTTTTAGCCAAATTCTGCATGGCAAGATTTGCCTATCGTGCCGTACCCCCCTCCCCTAAAAGGACGGCTCTGGGCAAACCTGTCTGCCCCTTGTTGTTAGTGTACCTTATCTATGTCTAGAAACTAGAATGTTCTACAAGCAAATACAGACCACTTACTCGGTATTAAACCCTTTATAGCCTGCATTGATATTTTACTAAACACTGTGTACAGGGCGCTGCCGCTGCCGCTTAGCTTACAAAAAATTCCTTCTCTTTCCAAATACAATTTTGCTTTCTCTAATTCCCGGTAGACAGAAAAAGCACTTTTCTCTAAAGCATTAAATATGCACTTTTTGATTAAGAGTGAATCGTTATTCTTTAATGCGTACTGCAATATCTTAACATTATTAAAAAATCTTGTCAATTTTACTTCACTTCGTTTATAAACCTCCTTCGTAGACACAAAAACAGCCGGCCAGATAATAAAATGATCAAATTCATTACCTATGTTAAGGGGTGTTACTTTTTCCCCCCTTCCTTCCAGGAAAGCAAACCGACTTTCTGAGAGAAAAAAATTAACGTCGCTGCCCAGCTTTGCTCCTAGTTGGTAAAGATTATTTTTCTCTAATTTTAAATTTAAAATGCTGTTTAACCCCAAGAGAACGCTGGCAGCGTTGGACGAACCTCCTCCCAAACCAGAACTAAGAGGTATATTTTTCTTGAGAAAAATATTAAATCCAAAAGGAATTTTAAACTCACCTTTTAATATAGTGGCAGCTTGGACACAAAGATTATCTTTATTTTCCAAAGTTTTAATGTTAGAGGAAATTTTTACTGACTGCTCTTTTTTTATCTCAATAGTAATTTCATCGCATAAAGAAACTCTCTCAAATATACTCTCTATACGGCGGAACCCTCCTGGATATTTTCCTACTATATTAAGGTAAAGATTTATTTTGGCAGGACTTAAGATACGAATTTTACTGCCGTAAAATTTCTTGTGCTTTTTGAGCGATAAAATTAGCGGAGAGACCATAAAAATCCATTAACTCCACAGGTGAACCAGATTGACCAAATTTATCTTCAACTCCTATACGCTCTACTCTAACAGGGTTTTTACTGGCCAAAACCTCAGCTATAGCTGAGAACAGCCCTCCTGTAACTTGGTGTTCTTCACAAACAAGAATTTTTTTATGCTTAATTGATATTTTGACTATTAAATCCTCATCAATCGGCTTTATGGTAGGGGTATTTACTACCGTGGCAGATATTCCTTTTTCTTTTAAAATCTTATTAGCTTCTAGGGCTTCATAAACAAGTGTTCCGCAAGATATTATTGCTATATCTTTGCCTTCTTCTAAAACATAGCCCCTACCGAGAGTAAAACTTTGTTTGTTCTCGATAGTAGGCACTTTGCAACGCCCCAAGCGAATATAAAATGGCCCTGGGGTTTTATAAGCTGCTAGGACTGCCGCTTTAGCTTCAGGAGCATCACAAGGAACAATTATTTTTATATTAGGGATAGCCCTAAAAAAATTAATATCCTCCAAAGCCTGGTGAGATGCCCCATCTTCACCAACGGTTATACCACCATGGGTAGCAATAATTTTAACGTTAAAATTATTATAACAAATTGTATTTCTTACCTGGTCCAAGGCCCGGGCGCTGGCAAACATTGCGAAAGTAGATACAAAAACAATCTTACCGCAACTGGCCAGACCTCCTGCTGTAGCCATCATATTCTGTTCAGCAACGCCAAAATTAAAAAACCTATCCGGGAATTCATTTTTAAAAATTGCAGTGCGTGTTGAACCGGAAAGGTCAGCATCTAAAACTATTATTCTTTCATCCTTTTTTCCTAACTCAACAAGAGTATTTCCGTAAATATCACGGGCGTATAATTTTTCCATATTTATCTCTGTTTGCACTTTTGTTTTATTTTGTCATTTAATGCGTTTTATTAAAAGGCCGGGCAGGCCCGGCCACTGCAACGATGTTATAAGGTGCTTTCGTCGTCTTCGATATCCTGCAATTCTTTTAGGGCGACTTCTTTCTCTTTATCGCTAGGAGCCCGGCCGTGAAAATCGACAACATGCTCCATGAATGATACACCCTTACCCTTGACAGTATGTGCGATAATCACACTAGGTTTTGACTTAACAGTTTTTGTCTTTGCGAAAGCTTCTAGCAGCTCTTCTACATTATGACCATCACTCTGAATTACATGCCATCCAAAAGATTCCCATTTATTAACTAAAGGCTCTATGCTCATTATCTCTTCAGTTCTTCCGTCTATTTGAAAACGGTTATAATCTACAATACCACAGAGATTATCTACCTTATAATGGGCCGCTGCCATCGCGGCTTCCCAGATATTACCTTCTTGTATCTCTCCGTCACCCATAAGACAGTAAACCCTACTATCGTTTTTATCAATTCTACAAGCCAAAGCCATGCCTAAAGCCACAGATAAACCCTGGCCTAAAGAACCACTGGCTACCTCTATACCGGGAGTTCTTTTGTCAGGATGCCCCTGCAGAAGCGAACCAAGTTTTCGTAACTTCATTAATTCCTCTAAAGGAAAATATCCGCATAAAGCCAAAGCTGCATACAGAGCCGGGCAGCAATGCCCTTTTGAAAGATGAAATCTGTCCCGCTGGGACCAATCAGGATTCTTGGAATCATGACGCATAATTTCAAAATAAAGACAAGCAATGATTTCTGCTGCGGATAATGACCCTCCGGGATGGCCGCTTTTAGCTTCAGACAACATTTCTATAATGAGCTTTCTAATTGAATTAGACTTACTTTTTAAGAGTTTTATCTTTTTTTCCATATTTCTTAACCTTTGATTGTAAATTTTTATCATCGGGGAAATAAGTCAAACCTTCCTGGTAATAGCTGATTCCTTTTTCCGGATTTCCTATTTTAATGTAAAAATCCCCTAAGTGCCCGTAAATTTCCGGGTCCTTGATATAACTTATAGCTTTAGTGAGATAATTCTCGGCATTCTTGTAATCCCCTTTTTTAAAATACACCCAGCCTAGACTATCCAAATAAGCCCCATTCTTCGGCTCTTTTTCCAAGGCCTTCTTAATCATCTTTTCGGCCTTTTTAAGCTTTATACCGTCTTTAGCATAAATGTAAGCTAGGGAATTCAATATCGGGGCATAAGAAGGGTCTATACCTAAACCCTTTTCCCAAACCTTGATAGCTTCTTTGTGCCGGTTTACTTCCTCGTAAATATAACCCAGCCAAAAGATAGCCTCTATATTGTTAGGATTATTATTTAAAATCCTTTCGTATATTTTGATTGCTTCTTTAGGCTTCTTCTTGTAAAAGTAAAATTGGGCTAGGTATTCTGATATGCCTGTATCTTTTGGCTTTGATTTATGCGCGCTTTCTAAAAAATACTCGTATTCTGTTTCCAGTTCTTTATCTTTATGGCTATAGGAATAAACAAAGATTAAAGCTAAGGATACATCAATATTATCAGGGTCTATTTTTTTAGCCTCTTTTAATACTTTTTCTGCCTCTTCGATTCGCTCTAAGCGGATTAAAACTGTAGCTATCTTTAGGCGGATTTGAATAGATTTAGGGTCTTTTGCTTTGGCCTTTTCCAGTTCTTTTAAGCCTAAAGCATAATCCCCTTTTGCAGCATAAAAAATACCTTTTAAATAATTGCTATAAAGATTGGTGATAAATTTTTGACTCTGGGCGAACGATAAAGAAGTGCAGAGGCAAAAAATAATAAACCCCGTTAGAAAACTTACCAAGCGCAATTTCAAACCCTTAGCTGACTTCTTTGCAATTTTCACTTCTGCCTCTTGTCAGTATAGAACAAAGCATTTTGGGGCGACTGGATAAATGTCGAGAAAAATATCATCAATGCTTATTTTGACTTATGTCTCTGCTGTTTTCTTCTTTTTTTGAACCAATGTCTCTTTACTTTTTTCAGCTTTTTTTTTCTTCCACAAGGCATATTTGCTCCCTCCGGTCGCACTTTAGTTGTAAACTCTAAGCCTTAAGTCTTAAAGCTTATATAGCTAATAAATTACCTTATTCAAGGGATATTCTATTATTCCTTGAGCTCCATTATCCTTAAGCAAGGGCAAAATCTTACGCACCTCGCTTTCTTCCACAATAACTTCGCAAGCTACCCAATCTTTTAGTGTCAAAGATGAAATCGTGGGTTTTTTTAAAGCTGGTAAAAATGATAAAACCTTATCCAGGTTTTTTCTTCTTACATTTAATTTCAAACCGACTTTGCCTCTTGCTTCTAAGGCGCCTTTTAAGAGCAAAAGAATATGTTCTATCTTCTTTTTCTTCCATTTATCTTTAAACGACATCTTATTGGCTATAAACTTAGTAGTAGATACGCAAATCGTGGCTACTTCCCTCAAACCATTGACACGTAGGCTCTCACCTGTTTCGGTAAGCTCTACTATAGCATCAACAAGACCACTCTTTACCTTGACCTCAGTGGCTCCCCAGCTAAATTCTATATCGGCATTTATTTTTTTAGTTTTGAAAAATCTTTTAGTGTACTTGAGCAGTTCTGTAGCTATACGTTTTCCTTTCAAATCACTCAACTTTCTAATACCGGAATCATTCCTTACTGCGATTACCCAGCGTACAGGGGTAAGAGTCCTTTTGGCATAAAGTAATTCTGCGCACCTTAAGACATCGGAATTATTTTCCAATATCCAATCTTCCCCGGTAATTCCACAATCTAGAACACCCTCCTCAACGTAACGGGACATCTCCTGAGCCCGGATAAGCACAATACTAATTTCGGAATCATCAACAGACGGAAAATAAGACCTCGGGCTTAAGTAAATATTAAAACCCGCCATCTTAAAAATCTCTAGGGTTTTTTCTTGTAAACTCCCTTTGGGTATCCCTAATTTAAGCGTTTTCATAGTTAATACCTGAAGTTTTTAAATTATACAGTGCTAATATTGACTTGTAAAGAAAAATATTGAAATCACTGCAATCTCCTTATAATCTCTGCAATCAGGGTCATTTGATTATTTATTGTAAAAATATTGTTATCATTGATTTATAGAATGTTCATCAACTTTGATAAGAATAGACCAAAAAATACGGAATTTCTTATTCTTATGCTTATTTAGGCCTGTAAGCGGTTTCACCCCTGTTATCACTAAACCTTGAAGACCAGCTTAGAAAAATGTTACCCTTTAATGAAGGACTCTCTGATTCTATTGGGGAGTCAAAGCCACGGACCCTCTCCCTATCTGGGAGGGGGAGTCTTTATTTTTTCCAATACCAGTTTAGGTTTTTCTAGCTGCCCTTGCAGGAACCGGCAGCCTTGATAAAATCTCTAAATAAAGGGTGAGATTCGTCAGGCTTTGACTTAAATTCAGGATGAAATTGACAGGCAATAAACCAAGGGTGCGTATTCAATTCTACTATTTCAACTAAATTGCCTTTTTTATAAAACCCGGAAAAAATCAAGCCATTATTAGATAAGGTTTCTTTGTAAACATTGTTAAATTCATACCGATGCCTGTGCCGTTCAAATATTTTTTCTTTTTTATAAGAATTATAAGCCTTAGTTCCTTTGCTCAACTTACATTCATAGGCCCCTAGACGCATAGTAGCACCCTTTGCCTTAATATCTTTTTGTTCTTCGAGCAAACTTATTACCGGATACTTGGTATTCTTATTGAACTCTGTAGAGTTAGCGCCTCTTAAGTCACAAACCCCTCTTGCAAATTCAATCACTGCTACTTGCATTCCTAAACATATACCAAAAAAAGGTATATTGTTTTCTCTGGCGAACTTCGCTGCCTTAATTTTACCTTCTATACCCCTGTGGCCAAAACCTCCGGGAATAAGAATTCCGCTTACACCTTTTAAATATTTAAGAACGCCTTTTTTCTCAATATCCTCTGAATCAATTCTTTTAATTACCAGCCTAACTCCGTTAGCGATAGCCCCGTGGGTTAGAGCTTCATATATTGACTTATAAGCATCCTGTAAGGTTATGTATTTACCAACTACTGCTATCGGCACTTGCTTTGTGGAGTGTTTTAACCTTTTTAATACTTTATTTTCCCAATTAGATAAATCTCCGTCATCGCATTTTAAATGCAGGAACCTTACTATTAACTGGTCTAAGCCCTCTTTGCGCAAACTAACCGGAACTTCATAAATGCTTTTTACGTCTAGAGCCGGGATAACTGCTTCGCGGTCGACATTACAAAAGAGAGCTATCTTTTCCTTGGTTTCTTTCTTAAGGCGCTTTTCCGTTCTACATAAAATAATATCCGGGCTAATACCTATCTCTCGAAGCCTACCTACGCTATGCTGGGTAGGTTTTGTTTTCAGCTCACCGGCGGATTTTATGAAAGGAACTAGCGTTAAATGAATATTAATCGAATAATCTCTTCCTAACTCTAGCTTCATCTGTCTTATTGCTTCTAAAAACGGTAAGCCTTCTATGTCACCGACAGTTCCTCCAATTTCAACTATGACCACATCACTTCTCTGCTGGTAAGCGACCTTTTTAATACTATTTTTTATCTCATCAGTAATATGGGGAATTATTTGAACGGTTTTACCTAGGTAATAGCCTTCTCTCTCTTTAGAAATAACAGAATAGTATATCTTCCCGGTTGTAATATTGTTATCTTTAGTCAGCTTTGCGTTTGTGTAGCGTTCGTAATGGCCTAAATCTAAATCTGTTTCAGCTCCGTCTTCTGTAACGTATACTTCCCCGTGCTGAAAAGGATTCATCGTTCCTGGATCAACATTTATGTAAGGGTCACACTTGATAATAGTCACTTTTAGGCCTCTTGACTCTAGCAACTTCCCTATCGAAGCAGAAGCAATACCCTTACCTAAGCTTGACACAACTCCGCCGGTAACAAAAATATATTTAGACATTCATCACCCTCTTTCCAATATTGATTTTGAGAATTTCTTAGGTAATTTAGTCGGATATTTACAAGTAAAACATGCCGTGCAAAACTTATCCGCAGCTAAAGGCATTGATTTAAGCATACCATCCAAACTTAAATACTGCAAGCTATCTAGGCCAATGAAATCTCCTGTCTGCTTAACAGTTCTCTTAGAAGCAATTAGCTCTCTTTTAGTAGGAAAATCTATACCATAATAACAAGGAGAAACAATAGGCGGGCAGCTAACTCCCATATGCACTTCTTTAGCCCCTACCTCCCTTAAAGTTTTGACCCGAGCCCGGGAAGTAGTACCCCTGACAATAGAATCTTCGATAATAACCACTTTTTTGCCTCTTAATACATCCTTAACCGGATTCAATTTTACCCTTACTCTAAAATCTCTGACAAACTGCGAAGGTTGAATAAAAGTCCGGCCAACGTAGTGATTCCTTATCATACCGAACTCAAAAGGGAGCTTTGACTCCTGAGAGAAACCTATTCCGGCATAACTTCCTGAATCAGGCATAGGCATAACCAAATCACAATCATCCAGCTTGTATTCATGAGCAAGCCGCCTCCCTAACCGTTTACGGGTAAGATACACATTGTTACAAAATATATTACTATCCGGCCTGGAAAAATATATATATTCAAAAATACACAAAGCACTTTTTTGCTTAACATACGGCTTAACTGATTTTATATCACCTCTATCGATGAAGACAATCTCGCCCGGTTCTACATCCCGGATATATTTAGCATGAATTAAATCCAAGGCGCAGGTTTCACTCGCTAAAACATAAGCCCCGTCTAATTTCCCAAGACACAAGGGTCTAAAGCCGTACGGGTCTCTTGCTCCAATCAGTAAACCATCTAGCATTATAACTACTGAATAAGCTCCTCGTAACTGGCTTAAAGCTGAAATCACACTCCCCTTAAAACCTCTATTCAGGTATCTGACAATGAGATGAGCTATAATTTCAGAATCCATAGTAGTCTGGAAAATTGACCCTCTATCTTCCATCTCATCATGAAGCGCAATAGTGTTAATAAGATTTCCGTTATGAGCAATTACTATATAGCCCCTCTTGTGTTTGACTAAAAAAGGTTGGATATTTTTAGCAAGACTTGAACCGGTGGTCGAATACCGGACATGGCCAACTGCCATATCGCCCCGAAAAGATTTGACAGTTTTAGCATCAAATACATCGCTGACAAGGCCCATACCTTTATAATAAATAGCTTTTTTTCTATTGTAAGTAACTATCCCGGCGCTTTCTTCACCCCGATGCTGAAGTGCATACAAGCCCAGATAAGCAAGCCTGCCTGCGTCTTTATGTCCTGTCATTCCGAATATACCGCACATCGCTCAACTCCTTAATCAATCGGAAGCTTACAGCTTAGAACTTAAAGTTTAAAGCTGTCTTGGTTATTTTAGATATTCCTGTATAGCTTTGACTTCAAAATCTTTTTTCACTGCTGACTCCATACCATTAACTACAGCCTGCGCGCCTTGCATCGTAGTTATGCAAGGGATGCCATGCATAACAGCCATGCTTCTGATAGGTTTCATATCCGACTGACCTCGTTTACCTGAAGGTGTGTTAATAATTAATTTTATCTCTCCGGCTTTAATTAAATCTAATATTTTTATATCGCCCTCACTTATTTTTCCTACTACTTCAGCAGAGATATTATTGGAACGTAAGGCTTTATAGGTGCCTTTAGTGGCAATTATCTTGAATCCCAGATCACGGAGTTTTTTAGCAACAAATATAATGTTGCGCTTATCATCGCCTTTAATGCTTATGAAAATAGTTCCCTCCTTTGGCAGGCCTTGTCCGGCGGCTAGCTGGGATTTATAAAAAGCTCTGCCGAACGATGTATCTATGCCCATAACTTCGCCAGTTGATTTCATCTCCGGGCCAAGAATTATATCTACCCCGGAAAATCTGGAAAACGGTAAAACTGACTCTTTAACTGCAACATGCTCGATTATTTTCTCTTGAGTAAACCCTAGCTCATCTAAAGTTTTCCCAGCCATAACGCAAGCAGCAATTTTAGCCAGAGCTACCCCTGTGGCCTTACTTACAAAAGGAACAGTTCTGGAGGCCCTGGGGTTTACTTCCAATACATAAACAATATCGCCCTTAATGGCAAATTGTATATTCATTAATCCTTTAACTTCTAATTCTTTTGCCAAGACAAATGTATACTCTCTTATTTTATCTATAATATCATCACCTAAGGTATGCGGGGGAAGCACGCAAGCAGAATCACCGGAATGAACACCCGCCTCTTCTACGTGTTCCATAATCCCGCCAATTATGGTCTTTTCTCCGTCACTTATCGCGTCAACATCAACCTCAATAGCATCCTCCAAAAACTTATCGATTAAAACCGGATGTTCACTTGAGACATCCTTTGCTTCCTTCATGAACTCATTCAAAGCTCTATCATCATACACTATCCTCATCGCCCGTCCACCTAAAACATAAGAAGGCCTTACCAAAACCGGATAACCAATAGTTTTGGCTATCGCGATTGCTTCCTCTTTAGAATTAGCTGAGCCATTCGGCGGTTGATTTATGGCTAATTTTCTTATTACCCCGGCAAACTCATCTCTATTTTCTGCTCTTTCAATTGACTCAACACTGGTACCGATAATTGGTGCACCTAAGTCTTGTAATTTCTTGGCCAAATTAAGCGGGGTTTGCCCGCCAAACTGGACAATAACCCCATCGGGTTTTTCTTTATCAATAATATTCATTACATCTTCTAAAGTCAAAGGTTCAAAATACAACTTATCTGATGTATCATAATCAGTTGAAACTGTCTCCGGGTTAGAATTAACCATAATGGTCTCCCAGCCTGCTGCTTTGAGGGCAAAAGAAGCATGACAGCAACAATAATCAAATTCTATTCCCTGGCCGATTCTATTAGGCCCGCCGCCTAAAATCATTATTTTCTTCTTCTGCGACACTCTTACTTCATCTTCAACCTCATAAGTTGAATAATAATAGGGGGTGTAAGCTTCAAACTCGGCTGCACAAGTATCCACCAGCTTAAACGTAGCTACTATACCGTTTTCTTTCCTTAAATTTCTTATGGATATTTCATCAGAATCAACTAACTCCGCTAACTGTTTATCGCTGAACCCATACTGTTTAGCTCTTTTTAACAAATCACGGCCTTCATCCTTTCCGCTTTTAATTTTTAATTTTTCATTTTTAATTTTTCCTTCCAGTTCTACAATCTGCATTATGTTATCAATAAACCAGGGGTCAATTCCGGTAAGCTCAACTATTTTAGAAGCTGGATAACCTTTCTGCAAAGCATACTTAATATAAAATATACGAGATGCATTCGGCTCTCTCAAGCGCAGTTTTATCTTAGCATCTGAAATTTTTGAATAATCCAGTTTATTGTCCAAGCCGGTATGGCCGATTTCCAGGCCTCTTAAGCCTTTTTGCAGGGCTTCCTTAAACGTCCTGCCAATAGCCATAGTCTCGCCTACCGATTTCATAGAAATTCCTAAGATATCTTTTGCTTCCGGAAACTTCTCGAAAGTAAACCTGGGAATTTTTACTACACAATAATCTATCATCGGCTCAAAAGAGGCCGGCGTTTCTTTGGTGATATCGTTCCTTATCTCATCAAGGGTCAAGCCTACTGCCAACTTAGCAGCAAACTTAGCAATAGGAAAACCCGTAGCTTTGGAAGCTAAGGCGGAGCTCCGGGAAACCCTAGGGTTCATTTCAATAACAACCATTCTCCCAGTTTTGGGGTTTACTGCAAACTGGATGTTGGAACCTCCGGTTTCGACTCCTATCTCTCTTATTATGGCTAAAGAAGCATCCCTCATCTTTTGATATTCCTTATCAGTAAGAGTCTGGGCCGGAGCTACTGTTATCGAATCTCCGGTATGAACACCCATAGGGTCAAAGTTTTCTATAGAGCAGACAATAACTACGTTGTCTTTTTTATCCCGCATAAGCTCAAGTTCATACTCTTTCCAGCCGATTATGGATTCCTCAATGAGTATTTCACTAATCATGCTGTTTTTTAAACCTGTATTTATCAAATTTTCAAACTCTCTCTTTGTTTTAGCGATTCCTCCTCCCGTACCCCCCAAAGTAAAACTGGGCCGGATAATAACCGGAAGGCCGATATCTTTCAATACGGCTCGGGCCTCATCTATGTTGAAAGCTAACCCACTTCTAGGTAAATCTAAGCCTATCTTCAGCATCGCCTCTTTAAAATCCTTTCTATCTTCGGCTTTTTTAATAGTTTCGTAATTAGCACCTATCATCTTTACGTTGTATTTATCTAAGGTGCCTCTTTCTACTAATTGCATGGCAATATTAAGCCCGGTTTGACCGCCTAATGTAGGCAAAAGAGCATCCGGCCTTTCTTTCTCGATAATTTTTTCAACGACATCCGGAGTTATAGGCTCGATATAAGTAGCGTCGGCTATTTCAGGATCAGTCATAATGGTGGCTGGATTTGAATTAATCAAAATAACTGAAAAACCCTCTTCCCTTAGGGCCTTGCAGGCTTGTGTCCCGGAATAGTCAAACTCACAAGCCTGACTTATGATTATCGGGCCAGAGCCAATTATTAAAATCTTTTTTATGTCCGTCCGTTTAGGCATATTCAGTACTAAGTTGTAAGCTATACGCTTTAAGTTTTAACTTTTTTAAAATTTTCAATTAAATTAATGAATTCGCCAAACAAGTATTCTGCATCATGCGGGCCAGGACCTGCCTCCGGATGAAACTGAAGGGAAAATATCGGCTTAACTTTATGCCGTATTCCCTCTAAAGTATTATCATTGAGGTTAAGGTGAGTTATTTCTATATCTTTCTTGCTTAATGAATCAATGTCAACGCAAAACCCATGATTCTGAACTGTTATGGCTACCCGGGTAGTTTTTAAATCTTTAACCGGCTGGTTCCCTCCGTGATGGCCGAATCGCAATTTATAAGTTTTACCTCCTAAAGCCAAAGCCAACATCTGATGCCCAAAGCAAATGCCGAATATAGGAACTTTCCCTAAAAGTTTTTTTACCTCCACGACAATATAAGGCACAGCTTGAGGATCACCCGGTCCATTAGAAAGCAATATCCCATCCGGATTTTCTTTAAGAATATCTTCTGCGCCAAAACCGGCCGGAACAACTAAAACCCTACAATCCATCTCGGCTAGCTTGCGCAAAATATTAAGTTTAACTCCACAGTCAATAACAACTATTTTTCTGCTCCCTTTTTTACTCCAATAATAAGGTTGCTGGCAACTAACATGCTTGACTAAATCTTTACCAACTAGGCCTTGGGAATTCCTAGCTTTTTCTACTAAAGTTTTATCATCACGGCATTGTGTAGAAATAACTGCCTTCATTGCTCCTTTTAATCTGATATGCCTAGCGAGAGCCCTGGTGTCAACGCCCTCTATACCTATAATATTATTTTCTTTTAGGTATTGGCTTAAGCTTTTTTGAGAACGCCAATTGCTGGTTATCCGGCTGCATTCTCTGACCACAAAACCTTCCAGGTGAAGTTTGTTTGATTCAACGTCATCAGAATTTACTCCGTAATTACCAATTAAAGGGTAGGTCATAGTAACAATTTGGCCTTTGTAGGAAGGGTCAGTAAGGACTTCCTGATAACCGCTCATCGAAGTGTTAAAAACTACTTCACCGCATCTTTCTCCGTCTGCACCAAAAGAAACTCCTGAGAAAATTTTTCCGTCTTCTAGAGCGATTTTTGCTTTTACTGCTTTATTCATTCAAAACACCAGGAATCTAAAAATAGAAAAACGTCCCTCCTACTTTTTATGGTAGAAAAAACGTCTTTGTTTCTTTTACGTAGCATATTATCGCAACTAATTGTTGATTATCCAATATTTTAATTAATTAGTCAAGATTAATATTTATATTTTAAAAAATATTTTCCTAACTCTAGGCAAAATAATTTTCAGAAAAAAATATATTGATTGTTTCTCCTTAAAACCAGAGCAGAATTCTCAAAAAGCTGTGGGTGTAACACCTATACTCTTCTACGCTGATTATCCTGAGCAGCCTCCTCCCGGCTGTCCCCTCGGAGCAATAATCGCAACAGGCTTCCTGAATTAAATCAGCCTGGAACAGCTTGTCCTGATACTAAAATCCTTATTCCTCCCAAAAGCGCTGTTACCTAACTTTTTGGTATCGGAAAAGAGAGCCCACCCGGGCTAAAGCCCGGGGTTCCCTTAGGGGTGGAATCCCGACCCGCCTCCATCCTCGGTCTAAAGACCGAGGTTTTGTGGCGTCGGGATAAACTTATTTAGGAAATGACTTAAAAATTAGATAAATTGGAAAGGTATTTAAAAAATTCTGGGCAGGTAAGGCTTTGGCTAAATTATGGTTTGCTTCTTAAGCTAAGGGCATATTGTGCAAAAAATGGTCGATATGATGCTTGTTAGCTTGGTTCACCTCTAAGAATTCCAAGCCTACTGAATATCTATCAGAAATTCTCCTCCTATTACACCAGATTACTTGAGCTTTTAAGGTTATAACCCGGTCAATAAGATTTACGCTGATTTTTAAAGGGCTATTTACGGAAATAAATTCGTTGCAGATAATTCCTAAACCTCCTAGGCATAGATTTTTACTCACGGTGTAGAAATAATGGTTCTTTGAAAGCATGTTGCAGGCCACAGGAAATGATATGTCCAGTCTCGAACTCTTTCGTCTTTCCATCATAATTCTCCAATATAAATATGTTAGCCAAAAGATGTGCTAGGCTTAGTTATCCCTATAAATAGAAAACTGGACCCGTGGCAAATTACGCACAAGTCCAGTTTTGAACTTAACCATACCATATTTTTTAGTTTTTTTCAAGGGCCCTTATAATTTTTTTATAAAATCACTGTAAATACAGGGATTTTTAGCCAAAAATATCATTGTTGCCCGGGCTAAAAACCTCTCAATTCTTCTAAAAAGCCTATGGGATTAATAGCCTTTGAGCCTCTGTGCTCTGCTAAAACCAATAAGGTAAAATTAGCCTCGATGGATATTTTCTTTTCTAATTAACTCTTTAGGTGTTAAAACGTTTACATATTTGCCAAGTCTGGATATTGATTTGCCTTAGCAAAACAGATAAGATGAATATGAGGCTTTAAATCCCCATTGAGGATAATTCGGCTAATCCCTTGCCATTCTTAATGTCAAGGACAAGTTTCATCGATAATGTCAAAATTTATATGAAAATTACAAATTCCCAGCAAAAAAGCATATCAGGACATCAGCATATCAGTGAGCAGGGCATCAGGATACCAGATTATCCAGTCAGAAATATTTTCTATCTGATATTCTTCCTACTGATGATCTGATGCTCTGGTTTGCTCTTTTCTATTTTGGTCATTGGATATTGGAATTTATTTGGGATTTGTAAATTGATATTTGGGATTTAAGTAAACTTTTGACAATACGGTCTCATTGAAAAGGAGGTGTATAAATGGCGAGAACGAAAAAGGAAACAATAAAGATTTTTAAAATAGTAAGCCTGGGGGAGGAACTT
>JAMXCX010000022.1 GCA_024542985.1 Candidatus Omnitrophota bacterium
CTACCGTAAGAAAAGCTCAAGAATTAAGCATAAAAAAAATAAAAGATGGCGTTAAAGCATCTGAGGTTGATAGGGCAGCTCGGGAGTTTATTGGGAAAAAAGGCTGGGCTAAATACTTTGGTCACGATACCGGCCATGGTGTTGGGCTATCAGTGCATGAGTTACCGATGTTAGGGCCTTTGAGCGGCGAAATTTTGAAAGAAGGCATGGTTGTAACTATTGAGCCGGCAATATATTTCAAAGACAAATTTGGTGTTAGAATAGAGGATATGATATTAGTAAAGCATGGAAAAGGAGAGATTTTAAGTGGGGATATCAATAGGTAGCCTTAAACCAACAAATACAATTATTTACAATGGTGACCCCTATATTATTCTCGATTGTGAACACGCAAAATTGGCTAGAGGTTCGGCTTTCTGCAGGGTTAAACTGAAGAATCTAAAGACTTCGCAGATTAGAAACGCTACCTTGCGTGACTCAGATAACATAAAGGCGGCTTTTATTGAAAAGAGGAAACTTCAATATCTTTATAATAGCGGCGATCATTACCACTTTCTTGATCTAGAAACCTATGAAGATCTTGTCTTGCATAAATCGCATATAACAGATAAGATTATTTGGTTCAAAGATAACCTAGAATTGAGCGGTATTTTTTATGAGCATACGCTCCTAGATTTGGAATTGCCGTTTTCTTTAGATTTGAAGGTTGTAAAGACTGATCCTGGTTTTAGAGGAAATACAGTCAAAACTGGTACAAAACAGGCAAAATTAGAAACAGGTTTGAAAGTTAATGTCCCGCTTTTTATAAGTTCTAACGAGATAATAAAAGTTGACACTAGAACCGGCCAGTATCTAGGTCGAGCCTGATACGGTTTTCCATAGGGTTGCTTAGAGCAGATATAAAGTATCAAATATAAGGGAGGGGTTATGGAATTGGATAAACTAAAAAGGTTTATTAAATTCATGGACGACAATAATCTATGCGAATTAGAAGTTGAAGAGAAGAATAAACGTATTCGGCTGAAGAAAAATACTTCTAATCACCCTGCTATTGCTACCCCGGTTTCTTCTAATGTCAATATTACTGGGAAGAAAGAAGACGTTGTTAAGGAAAATGAAATAGAAATAAAATCACCCATGGTGGGAACATTTTACCGTGCTCCTTCTCCCGGCGCAAAACCATATACTGAAATTGGTGAGATTATACAGCCTGGCGATGTCGTTTGTATAATTGAAGCTATGAAGCTGATGAATGAAATCAAAGCTGAAACCGGAGGCAAAGTTGTTCGTATATCACTAGAAAGTGGAGAACCTGTAGAGTTCGGCCAGGTTTTATTTGTGATTGAACCGGTATAGTTGCCCCGATGTTAGCTAAGGAATTATAAGTATGTTTTCCAAAATTTTGATTGCCAATAGAGGTGAAATAGCCGTAAGAATTATTAGGGCCTGTAAAGACCTGGGGATAAAGACAGTAGCTGTTTATTCCGAAGCCGATAAAAATTCTTTGCATCTTGAATTTGCCGATGAAACTATTTGCATAGGAAAAGCCAATTCCAACGACAGTTACTTAAACATATCTCGCCTTATAAGTGCGGCTGAAGTAACTGATAGCGACGCTATACATCCTGGTTATGGTTTTTTAGCCGAGAATGCCTATTTTGCTGAAGTCTGTGAGTCTTGCGGTATAAAATTCATTGGTCCTTCTGCCGAAAGTATACGCCTTATGGGGGATAAGGTCCAGGCAAAAAAGACTATGCACAAGGCAGGGATACCCCTTATTCCCGGTTCAAAAGGAAGTGTAAAATCTAAAGAAGAGGCTTTGCGTGTAGCGAAAAAGCTGGGTTACCCCTTAATATTAAAGGCAAAAGCCGGCGGCGGAGGCAAAGGAATGCGGATATGCCATAGTGATGTTAGGCTGATCAGCGCGCTTTTGACTGCCCAATCCGAAGCTGAAGCTGCGTTTGGGGATTCCGAAATTTACATAGAAAAATACATTGAGAATCCTCGTCATATAGAAGTTCAGATTGCAGCCGATAATTACGGAAATGCTGTTTATTTTGGGGAAAGAGATTGCAGTATTCAAAGGCGTCATCAGAAAATAATTGAAGAAACCCCTTCTCCGGCCATTAATAAACGCCTCAGGAAAAAATTAGGAGAGATATCTCTAAAAGGTGTAAAAAATATAAATTATTCCAGCGTAGGAACGGTTGAATTTCTTCTTGATTCAGAAGGAAAATTTTATTTTATGGAAATGAACACGAGAATACAGGTTGAGCATCCGGTAACGGAGGAAGTAACAGGTATAGATTTAGTAAAATTGCAAATTAGAATTGCTGCCGGAGAAAAGCTAAAGTTAAGGCAGGATGATGTAAATATCAAAGGGGCTGCTATTGAATGTAGAGTTAATGCTGAAGATCCTGATAAAGGGTTTCTTCCTTCTCCGGGAACAATAAATTTTTGCTATATACCCGGCGGCAAAAATGTTAGAGTAGACACTCATGTGTATTCCGGGTATAATATCCCTCCGCACTACGATTCTTTAGTTGCTAAAGTGATAACTAAAGCCGATACTAGAAGTGAAGCTTTACGAAACATGGATAGGGCTTTGAGTGAGTTTATCATTGAACCTATAAAAACAACAATTCCGTTTTGTAGAAGTGTAATAAATGATCCTGATTTTAAACGGGGAAAGTATCACACGGGATTTCTAAGTAAATTTTTTGATAATCAGGAAGAATAAAAAAAGGAGGCCATAATGGGTTTTGTAGCGACTCTAATTTATATTATTTTATCGCTTTCCGTTGGTTCTCTCCTGGTAGGAATTTCGGTAAACTTGAATTTAATAGATACGATTTATAATTATCTAGGGAAAAATGTCCTTTCCGATTCTTACGTACGGTTGTCGGTTGCGACCACAGGAGTATTGCTTATTCTTATTTGTTTTGTCTATTTAAAAGCTATTTTTAGCATTTCCCGTAAAAATAAAGCGATTGCCTTTGATTCGCCGCAGGGAAATGTAAGTATAACTTTGTTTGCTATTGAAGATATGCTGAAAAAGATGCTAGAAGAAAAAACAGAGGTATCGCGCATAAAAGCAAAAGTTTTCTTAAAGAAAAAATACATACAAGTTAATACCAAAGGGGTACTCAATACAGAAGTTAATTTGATTGATTTTACTAAAGAAATACAAGAGCAAGTTAAGGAAAAAATGCACATCCTTCTTGGTGAAGATAAGAATGTGCAAGTTAACTTGAAAATAGAAAAGATAGCCTTGGGTAGTAAAAAGATTTCTACGGATGAAAATGAACCAGAAGTTCCTTTCAGGAATTACGAGTAAGTGCAAGGAGGAAAAATGAAAATCGCCATTCTCACCGGCGGTGGAGATTGCCCCGGGTTGAATCCTGTTATACGCGCAGTAGTACGAAAAGCAATAAATGAGAAACAGGAGATTATTGGGCTCAAATATGGTTGGAAAGGGTTATTAGAGAAAGATATTGTTACTCTGGATTTACAATCCGTATCAGGAATACTTCCCAAAGGAGGAACAATTTTGGGAACATCCCGTACTAACCCCTATAAGCAAGAAAAGGGGGCCGAGCTGGCTAAAAAGAATTTTAAAGACTTAGGGCTAGATGCTTTAGTTGTTATTGGTGGTGAAGATACGTTAGGAGTTGCGACAAAATTATTCAATGAGGGCTTAGGAATTATCGGTATTCCCAAAACTATTGATAATGATCTTGGTGCAACTGATTTTACATTTGGTTTCGACACCGCGATAAATATTGTAATGGAATGCATAGACCGCTTGCATACAACTGCTGAATCTCATAACAGAATAATGGTAGTTGAAGTAATGGGAAGGCATGCCGGTTGGATTGCTGCCTATGCTGGTGTTGCCGGCGGAGCAGATTGCATTCTTATCCCTGAAATTCCCATAGACATAAAAGAAGTTTGTGACTCTATAGATAAACGCCATAAAAGGGGTAAAAACTTTAGCATCGTAGTAGTTGCCGAAGGGGCGTTTTTTAAAGATGAGAATATTTGCTTACAAGAAAAAAAGCTGGATGAATTTGGCCATGTTCGTTTAGGCGGAATAGGCCATACTCTAGCTGAAATGATTGAAAAGAAAACCGGTTTTGAAACCAGAGTGACTGTTCTCGGTCATATACAGCGCGGAGGTTCACCTTCGGCTTTTGACCGGATTTTAGGGACACGGTTTGGCATAAAAGCTTATGATTTGCTAAAGGAAGGCCGATTCGGAAAAATGGTTAGTTTAAAAGGAAATGAAATTGTAGCTGTCTCTTTGGAAAAAGCAACGCAGAAGCTAAAAACTTTAGATTTAAAGTTTTATGAGATGACAAAAATATTCAGCAGCTAATTGCTTCTATTTTCGCAGAAGCCATTATGGAAGAAACCGTTAAAAAATCAATAGATGCCCACCGAGATTGTTTAAAATATTTAAGTGATAATGCTGAAAGGCTTAAGGAAATCGCTTCTATTTTTATTAATTCTCTTGAAAATAAAGGTAAGATTCTTTTTATGGGTAACGGCGGGAGCGCAGCTGACTCCCAGCATCTGGCTGCTGAATTAGTAGGCAGATTTAAAAATAACCGGCCTTCCCTGGCCGCAATAGCACTCACTACCGACACTTCGATACTTACCGCGGTAGGCAATGATTTTGGTTTTGAAGAAGTATTCGCACGCCAAATCGAATCCTTAGGTAATTCTCAGGACATAGTAGTGGGCATATCAACTTCCGGAAAATCAAAAAATGTAATTAGGGCTGTCAAGAAAGCAAAATCTTTGGGATTAAGGACCATTGGTTTTTTAGGCGGGAATGGAGGTGATTTAGGCTCAATCGTTGACATACCTTTTACAATATCCACAACCGATACACCACGTATTCAGGAAATGCACATATTAGCTGGCCATATTATCTGCGAAATAGTCGAAAGACATTTCATGCAAAAGTAGGTACTACCGTAATTTTTTATTTTTATGAGTAAGATAAAAACTCTTTCTAGCCTGAAAAAAATAATTACTCGATTAAAAAGGGCAAAGAAAAGAATCGTATTCACTAACGGCTGTTTTGATATTCTTCATCCCGGCCATTTAAAAATATTACACTTTGCTAAGCAAAAAGGAGATATACTCATAGTCGCCCTAAATTCTGATTCTTCAGTAAAAAAAATAAAAGGCCCAAGCCGTCCGATTTTTAACGAGAAAGCCCGGGCTCAGTTACTGGAATCACTCCAGATTGTTGACTATGTAATAATATTCAAGGAAGATACACCTTATAATTTAATTAAACTTTTGAAACCGCATATTCTCATTAAGGGCGGCGATTGGAAAAAAAATGAGATTGTGGGCAGTGAGCTTGTTGATATGATTTATCGGGTAAAGCTATACCGCAGGTATTCAACCAGCAATATAATCAAAAAAGTAAAAAAATAATGCTTGAAAATAAAGGTATACTAAGGATTGTTGATGCTAATTTTAATCGTTGCAAAGAAGGATTGAGGGTAGTTGAAGATACATTTCGGTTTATTTTAACTAATGATGTTTTAAGAAGAAAAGTACGCCGCATCCGCCATGCCCTAGATTCAATAATTCAAGAGAAGCTATTAAAAGATGCCCTACTTTGCCGCGATTCTAAAAATGACCCGGGTAAATTTACGGATTCTTTGGAATCTAACCGCAAGGATGCAAATAACATACTTTATATTAACCTTCAGCGGGTTAAAGAATCCTTAAGGGTCCTAGAGGAATTTTTTAAATTAATTGCTCCTGGCAAGGTCGCGCTTATTAAGAAAGTTAGATACCAGATATATACAATTGAAAAGGAAAGCCGGAGTTTGATATCTGCGAAAATTTGCTCCAAAAAAAACAGGTAATCCAAGATGTTTAAAAAAAGTTTGCTAAAACATGTCGCTAAAAAAGAGTCCGTAACTTTAAGTTTTCTAGAAAAACAGCTAGATAAAGGCCGGGTAGTTATCCCGTTAAATAACAAACATAAAATTACCGGTATTACAGCGATTGGAGAAGGCCTTAAAGTAAAAATTAATACTAATGTTGGTTTATCGACTAATGAACTTAATGTCAAGACTGAACTAGCCAAAGTGGATTGCGCGCTAAAACATGGAACCGATACGGTCATGGATTTAAGTGTCGGGCAGAATTTAAAAATATTGAGAAAAGAGATTTTGAAGACTTGTCCTGTCCCTTTGGGTACTGTCCCCATATATGAGATAGCGCTTGAGGCTGAAAGGAAAAGGGGGGAGTTTGAAAAAGTAAGGTTTGATGATATATGGGATGTATTAAAGAAACAAGCCCAAGAGGGGGTTGATTTTTTCACGATTCATGCCGGAATTTTAAAGAAAAACATCACAATGATAAAAAGAAAAAAAAGAGTAGGCGGTATTGTAAGCAGAGGAGGAGCTCTTCTGGCCAGTTGGATGTCCGTAAATAAAAAAGAAAACCCTTTTTATGAAAATTTTGATAAAATATTGCAGTTGCTTAAAGAATACAATGTGACCTTGAGCCTCGGCGATGCTTTGCGCCCGGGGGCAATAGCAGACTCTACAGATGCCTTGCAAATTTCAGAATTAAAAACTCTAGGGGAGTTAGTAAAAAAATGCAGAAAAAAAGGTGTTCAGGTCATGGTTGAAGGGCCGGGCCATATACGTTTAGATGAAATAAAAAAGAACATGCATTTGGAAAAAAAACTTTGTGCAAAAGTCCCTTTTTACGTTCTCGGCCCTTTGCCTACGGATATTGCATCTGGTTATGACCATATCACTGCAGCAATCGGAGGATCGATAGCAGCGTTGAATGGGGCCGACTTTTTGTGTGTGGTAACCCCGGCTGAACACTTGCGTCATCCCACGGTTGAAGATATCCGTAATGGTGTTATTGCTTCGCGAATCGCTGCCCGTTGCGTTAATGTTTTACGTTTTAAAGATGAGTGGGATAGGGATTATCAACTTTCTTTGGAGCGTTCCCATAGGAATTGGGATAAGATACTTCCTTTGACTATTGATAAAGAAAAAGCCCAGGAGTATCGCAAGAATCTTAAGAGTTCTGAAGATATCTGCTCGATGTGCGGAAGTTTCTGTTCTTTAAAGATAATCGAAAAGTGCGATTTATTGAAATAGTCCACAAAATCAGCTATAAGTTATAAGCTTTAAGCCTTAAGACTAAGATGCGGGCGTGGTTTGATGAGACTTAGGCTTTTTGAGCTACGGCGAAAAAAGGCTGTAGTCGAAACTTGTGCTGAGCATCAGCATTATCCTGAACCGAACGAAGTAAATGAGTTCGGGTTCAGGGCAATGGTAGCAAGTTTTCAAACCAGGAAAGCGTTTGTATGTAAGAGCTGTATTGAAATTTATGCGGGCGTGGTTCAATGGCAGAATATGACCTTCCCAAGGTCGGGACGGCGGTTCGATTCCGCTCGCCCGCTCAGATATAGTATTGAATAGTTTCGGACAAGGGTTTTTAGAGCTTACCAACAAAGTATATTTTTTAGTAATGTCAAGAATTATTTAATTTATTGCAAATTTTTTTTGTTGAATTTTATTTGAATTAGGATAATATATATCCATTCTACGCTACTGATAATATTTAAATTTAATTACTTTTTAATTAGTTAATCATTCATGATTAAACTAATGTCTTTATTCATAATTATTGCTTTTGTTTCTTGTGCTCCGGCCAGGACACCTAGCCAACGGGTTTATGATAATTATTCATACTCTAGAGAAAAATCTCCCCGCCTGCATGTACGCACACCTACATATAAAGACACATATTATGTAATAAAAACGAATGATTCTTTATGGAAAATTTCCAAGGAATACGGTGTGAGCGTCAAAGAGATAATGAAACGTAACAGAATATATTCACCGGGTAGATTGAAAGTTGGCCAAAAAATTATTATACCTCGCCGTAGATATACGGCTAAGGCCCGCTTTGTTTGGCCGGTTGAAGGTGAGATAATTAATTTCTTTGGCGAAACTATAAACAATTCAATAAATAAAGGGCTAAATATTAAAGCTAACCCGAACCATAAAAGTGTAATTGCGGTAGCTGAAGGCAAAGTTGTTTTTTCCAATAGCCTCAAAGGTTGGGGCAAGACAATCATACTCCGGCATGCCTCTAGCTTCTATAGTATTTATGCTAATTTAAATGATACTTTTGTTAACGAAGGCAATATTGCTAAAAAAAGACAAGTTATCGGAGAGCTCGCCTCAAGCAAAGAAGGAGACTATATACTTCATTTTGAAATAAGAAATAAGCATATACCTTATGACCCTTTGCGGTATCTCAATTGATATCTATGGATAATAAATTCTCTTCATTCAAGCTTTCGACATTAGATAAAAGAATAAGAGCCTTCCGAAACGGGTATAGGCAAAATGTTGCCGTCTTAGGGGACGATTCTGATGAGATATCTTATCTTTTGGAAAATTATTTGCAAAAGAATAGGATCAATGATCTTACCTATTTGCACACAACTACAGTTTATGCCGGAAAAAATGAATTTTTTAAAGCCGTGATTTTTTCTTTGCTGAGTGACTATACCCGCAAAGAAAGCAGTTTGGATAATCTGATAAATTACGCAAGGCCGGTATTAACTTCGACCACTGACCTAATAAAGGAGTGTTTGAAGAAAAACAACATTACATTTTTAGATATATTAGAGGTTATAAATAAATTTATCAACGAGAGCGGCCGCAGCTGCGTGCTTTTCATCGAAGAATTCCTGCAGTTGGCCGATTTATTTAAGGATTTTTATCAAGATTTCTCAAAATTTATTATTTTACAGCGGAAATGCATGATTGTCTTAACCGCATCTAATTCAAAAACAGGCGAAAAAGCTCTTGCCGGAAAGCTAAACTTGCTCTTTGGTAACTTTGAAAAAGTTTATACGAATGAAAATACATTTTTAGATAACTTTTTACATTTGAAGGAACTACTTGCCCCGATTGTGCCGTCACCATTTTTTTCGTACTTTTTTATAAACATACTGGGTTCTAATAGTATTTACTATGATTTAATATCCCTGGCGATAAGAGACAATTACCAAAAAGACAATGAGACAGAATCAATAACCGCTACCATACAAGAGGTGCTTTACACAAAAGAAAGTTATTTTTTTCAAAAATTTTCACGAAGAATCGAAGCACTTAAATTAATTTTTCGGGATTTTAACTCAATAATAAAGATTTTATTAGCCCTTAGCGAAGGGTATTTAAGAAAAAGCGAATTAGTATCCTTAAGTATTTATAGCTCTAGTGAGCTCAGCACCAAAATCCAGAAACTCGTTGATTCAAATTACATAAATAATTTCGGGAATATTTATAAATTAAAAGACCCTCTGTTTGCTTTTTGGCTCACATCGATTTTTAAGCTCCATTTTTCACCCCCGATACTTAATCCTAAATCTCGTTTAGCCATATATAACGGGAATATGGAAGAGCTGATAGATATCTGGCGGGACGAATTTTATAAAGATAAACTCAAGAAAGTCCTACAACTGTTTTCTTCATTTAAAGATGATACTCTGCAGTTTGGGAAAAACCGCTACAAGCTTCCGGCTATGGAGAATACAAAAATAATATCTTATCCTCAGAAAGGATTTCATCTTCTTATCGGGGAGGGTAAAGAAATAGTATTTGCGGGAATAAAAGAAAAGGATGTTAACGATAATGATATTTTTGATTTTATTGAAAAAGGAAGTAATATTAAGGGTAGAAAGGTTAAAAAAATATTTATGGCTTTAGACAATTTACCGGCTAGTGCCAGGCTGATTGCAAAAAATAACAAACTATTAATCTGGGATGCCAATGACCTCAATAACCTTTTGAATTTATATAATAAATCACTTGTTTCTTACGAAACAGAGTCTGTCTATTAATTAATGCGAATTTTAGTAATTTCAGATACACATATACAGACAAAAAGCGGTAAATTACCTCCGGTGATACAAAAAGAGGCTTCAAGCAGTGACTATTGCCTTCATTGTGGAGATTTCACAACTTACAGAATTTACGAGAAGCTGGAATTTTTGACAAAAACATACGGGGTTTGTGGGAACATGGATGATGATGAAGTTCACGAAAAGCTGCCCTCGAAATGCCTGATAAAGATAGAGCAAATAACTTTAGGCCTTATTCACGGCGGAGGTAGCCCTAATAATTTAATTTACTATATAAATCAAGAATTTTCGAAAAACATCGACGAAATTGATATTTTTGTTTTTGGGCATTCTCACTTGCCGGTGAATGAGAAGATTAAGGATAAGATTTATTTCAATCCCGGCTCATCTACCGACAAAGTATCGGCACCGTATCGTTCCTATGGGATTATCCAGATAAATGGCAAGAGCATAAATGCAAAGGTGGTAAAAATTGGATAAGTTGTGGGCGCCTTGGCGAATAAAATACGTAACCCAAAAAAAGACCAAAAAGTGTATTTTTTGTAAAATTTTCCGTGAAAAAACTGACAGTAAAAACTTTATTCCTTTGCGATCAGTCCATTGCTTTGCTGTTCTTAATACTTTTCCTTATAATAACGGGCATATGATGATTGTTTTAAATCAGCACCGGAAATCTTTTCAAAACTTAACTGATTCTGAATTACTGGATATGAATAAAACACTTATTAAATGCAAGTCAATTTTAAAAAAAATTCTTAAACCAACCGGCTTCAATATTGGCATGAATATTGGTAAGGTTGCCGGGGCAGGTATTGATAAGCACATTCACATGCATCTACTGCCGCGCTGGGTAGGCGACACTAACTTTATGCCGGCCTTAGCTAATACAAAGATAATTTCACAAAGCCTAGGAGAGCTGTATAAAAAAATCAAAAAGGCCATTTAATTTTTCAACTTAATAAACATAAATACCAATGACTCGATACAGAAAAGTTTTTTCAGCCTTCCATAACATTTACCGGTTAGTTACCACTTTCGGTGATATCCAAAATTTTGCCACAGGAATCTGTCGCCTTTACCGTAGTGCTTTTCGAGCAGATAAAGTTGTTATGGTTTGTAAAAACATTTCATCCGCAGGCTTCTTGAAAGTGCGGCTGGAAAATAAATCGCAATATATAAAAAAAGGCGGTTTATCGGTTCTTGGCCGCATAGAAAAACAAATACTAAAGCAGCAGAAAGAAATTATTAGTAATAACCGCCTTATTTATCCTTTTGTTTTTACCGATGTCTTGGGAGCTATTTACATAAAACGAAGCTCTAAAATTAAAAGCTTTGATGAGATAGAAAAAAAATGGTTTTTATCGCTTTGTGAAGAAGTAAGCATGGGGTTAAAAGTTTTCTATTCTTTCCATGAACAGCAGAAAATAATGGTGAGCTACATAAAATCTCTATCACGATTTCTAAATCAATACGTACCGACTTCATATCTGCACACAAAGCCAATGTTTAAGCTGATTAAAGCAATGGGTAAAATAATGAAACTTTCTGAGGCAGAAATAAAATCCCTAGAATACGCGTCTACTTTACACGATGCCGGTAAAATCCAGGTTCCTTCCGGCCTCTTGAAGAAAGATGCACCATTGACCGATGAAGAATACACCTTGATGACTAAACACCCTCGAAAAGGTATTGAGCTAATCAAAAATTTAGAAATTCTAAAACCTGCTATTCCGATTATATTGCACCATCATGAACGTTATGACGGTAAAGGATACCCTTCGAAGCTGAAAAAGGATAAGATACCTCTGGGCTCGAGAATCTTAGCGATCTTAGATACTTTTGATGCGATGTACTTTGGAAGACCCTACAGAAAAGAACGCCCGATGCATGAAATCGAACAGGAGTTAAAAAAGCAAAAAGGCAAACAATTCGACCCCAAAATAGTCGAGGCTTTTCTTAAGATTTTAAAACGAAAAAGTATTCGAAAATACTTAAAATCTTCCCCTTCTAAATTAAGCGTTACTGGCAAACACCAGTAGTATTCTAATTTGCTTTTAGCGAAATCCACCGAACTAGAATCCACTAAAGGCTGATACCAGTTTCGTATTCATTTCTCGATAAGGGGACTTAGCCTCAGAAGGATTTTGCGCCCCTTCCCGGGAGGTATCAAGGAGTTCTTGATTTTTCCGAAAATTCCTTTATAATATGGCTATGAAGGGTAGGCAACTATATCTTTTTGGCTTTAATAAGGATAGTGCTGAAAATCGACGTAAACATAAGGTTATTTTTCACTTCGATACCCTAGTTTTATCCAGTGTTGTGATAATTCTTTTGCTTACTCTGGTTTTTTCTTTAGGGGTGGAAAGAGGCAAGAGAATAGTTTTAGCTGGTTTAAGAGAGGTAAAAAAATCACCAGCCAAGGCCTTGGATTTGCCGGAAAAAGAATCGCAAGAAAAAATAAAGGAGTCAGAAAAAAACAGCATTCAATTCCAAGCTGATGTCGGAAATGATAGGATAATAGAAGAAACTGACGAAAAAAAGCAGGAAAAATACCATATACAAGTAGCTAGTTTCCGCCAGGAAAATACAGCGCAAAGAGCGGCAAAAATACTGAAAGAAAAAGGATACTCTGCTGTCGTGCTTAAAAAAGGCGCATATGCAGTAATATATGTGGGTAGTTTTGACAACAAAGAAGAAGCCAAGGATAACCTAGAGGCATTGCGAGAAAAATATAAAGATTGTATCTTAAGGAGGTTATAATGAGTTTACATCTATCATTAAAGCGGGCAGGAAATTTAGGTGCCGGCCGCTCAGTGATGACACGCATCGAGCGAATCAAATGGTTAATGGAAAGAGATAAGTGGAACGAAAATGACCCGGTGTTAGGTCTACCGAAGATAAAAATAATAAAGCTAAAAAGCATTAAAAAAGAAAAATCCAAGGAAGAAGAGCAAGAAACCCAGGAGACTGAAAACAAAACGACTGAAAATAAAGAATGAAAAAAATCCTTGTATTTGCGTTAATAATCAGCGTATATTTACCTGCTGCTTTTTCATCTTCAATATACTTAGTTGTAAAAGATAAAATAAACGTAAGGGTTGATTCGACAGTTCAGTCGGATTCTCTGGGCCTCCTACCTAAGGGGGTTACCGTGGAGGAGCTTGAGAAAAGATACAACTGGGTAAAAATCAGGCTACCGAGGAATTTTACCTGTTATGTTTCAAGACAATTTATCGAAAGGATACCCGGCAACAAAGGCCGGGTCATTGCTTCAAGTTTGAATCTAAGAAATAAGGCGTCTCTAGAGTCTTACAGCATCGGGAAAATAGCCAAAGGGACAGTTGTTCCTATACTCGGCAGAACTAAAGATTGGTACAAAATCAGAGCGTACCCTTATGTGCACGGTTGGGTACATGCAAAATTTTTAAAAAAGTCTGAAAAAAAGCTAAATTTAAATGTACTAGTGAAGGGGCTTGTGTCTGAACTTTCTGAGTCGAATATAAGTAAAAAAAGTCGTGTTCATAAAAAATTGATTGAAAAAGGCGAAATAATCGTACCTTTGCTCGAGGTTTATCTTCACACAGCTGACAAAAATACTATTTATAGTTTAATTTTAGTCTTAAGCAGTATTGGTGAATCTAACCCGAAATTGGTTTCTTATTTCTTGCGAAAGGCTGAACCTTCCTTAGGCAGGCTTGCGGGTGCATATCTCGATGTAGCACAAAATATCATACAACCCCCAGGTGAGAAAAATGCCTATTTTTACCAGGCTCAACAGGGTAAATTAACTTCCGATCAGATCAGTAGTGCAAGATTAAGATTGCAAAAGGCCCATATCAAAAACAAACGTTAAACCTCCCTATAAGTGTTTATTTTTATTTTTTTTATTCTAATTCTTCTCATTTCCCTAACTTTCCATGAATATGCCCACGGCTGGGTAGCCTATAAACTTGGCGATTCAACAGCTAAGGATTGCGGCCGGCTTAGTCTAAACCCGCTTTCCCACATTGATATTTTCGGTACGGTTATTCTTCCGATTTTACTTCTGGCTGCTTCAACCAGATTAGGCCATCCGTTTTCCTTCGGATACGCAAAGCCAGTACCGATTAATCCCTATCATTTTAAAAATCCCAAAAAAGATATCCGGTGGGTAGGCGCAGCTGGTCCGGCCGCAAATATTCTTATTGCTCTTTTGTTAGCTTTGATTATCAAAGCTAAGCTCACAATGCCGGTACTTATCGATATCCTGATTTGGGGAATTATGATAAATCTAATACTGGCTATTTTTAATATTATCCCCATACCGCCTTTGGACGGTTCAAAGATTGTAGCTTCATTCTTACCTTCGAGGATATCGTATAAGTATCTCAAACTGCAAACTTACGGATTTATTTTTATATTGCTACTAATACATCTTCGTTTTTTTGACTGGTTTATATTACCTATCGTAAATATATTTTTTCGTGTTATGGGGATAAGCAATTATTACCCTGTCTAGAACTATGCAAAATATAAAGATAATAAAACTAAACTTAAAACATAATCCCTATAATATATATATCGGTAATAATTTACTAAAGAAAATTCCCCAGTATATCTCTAAGTTAAACCTGGGAAATCACGGCATTATCATCACTTCCCGGCAGGTAGGGATTTTATACAAAGACAGGATAAAACAAATATTTACTAAAAATAAAAATTATAAGCTAATTACGGTTGTTGACGGTGAAGGAGCAAAATCAAAACAATGTTTGCTCAGAGTAATAGAAAAAATAGTTAAAATAGACACTTTAGGCAAAAGGATATTTATCGTTTGCCTGGGAGGAGGGGTCGTGGGTGATTTAGGAGGTTTTATCGCCTCGATATATAAACGCGGTATACCCTACATACAAATACCAACTACTCTTTTAAGCCAAATCGATTCAAGCATTGGCGGAAAAACTGCCATTGATTTGCCTCAAGCTAAAAATATACTTGGTTCAATTTATCAGCCAAAAGCGGTATTTATCGATCCGGTTTTTCTTAAAACTCTTGGCTCAAAAGAGATAAAAGAAGGACTTGCCGAAGCGATAAAATACGGAGTTATAAAAGATAAAGCGTTTTTCAATTTTCTTAAGGAGAATCATAAAAAAATATTGAAATTAGACACAATATCTATCGGCAAACTAATTTCGGTTTGCGTAAATATAAAAGTGAAAATAGTCGCCCAAGACGAGAAAGAAAAAAAAGGAATACGTACAATTCTTAATTTCGGACATAGCTTTGCGCACGCCTTGGAAAGCGCTTCCAAATATGGAAAAATTACTCATGGGAAAGCTGTCTCTTTAGGCATGTTGTATACGGCCGTATTGTCGTTATTGTTAAATAAGTGCTCATTAAATCAGGCTAGCCAAATACCGGCAATTATCAGCATTTTTGGTCTTTCCACTAAAATTAGGTTTAATGCCCTAACCCTTTATAAGGCACTTAGTTATGATAAGAAATTCATATCGGGAAAAATACGGATGGTTATTCTTCGCGAGATAGGCAAAGTGGAAGTGGTGGAAGGAATTTCGCCCAAAATCGTTAAAAACGCGTTAAAAAAAATGACCAGGTTTAGTTGACAAGTATAAAATAATATGTTATATTTTAGTGAAAATTATAAGACATAATAACAAATGATAGAAAATAGACGGTTTCCTAGAATTCGGGTGTCATTTCCGATTGAGTGTCGAAGTTTACTCTCGCGGAGCTATTTTTATACCGTGAGTAAAGACTTAAGCCTCGTAGGGGTTAAAATTATAACTAATGAGTTTTTGGCCAAGAATGACCTTTTGAAAATAAACATAAATCTGATTAATAAAATGGTAAACTTGAAAGCAAAAGTTGCCTGGTGCAATAAAGAACGTGCTTCCGAGCGGTATTCAACCGGCCTTGAATTCGTAGAAATAAGCCCTATCGACAAGGAAGAAATTTCTGTATTTATAGATAAAGTTCATAACCATTAATATTAATAAACTGCCGTGGCAAAAGTAGACGAAAAACGAAAAAACTGCTTAGAATGTAATAAGTCTTTACGAAGGGTGAATTGGTATTACAGAAATAATAACTATTTTTGCAATAAGTCCTGCTTTAAGTCTCATACAAAGAAGCAAGAATCTAGTTAGTATTAATGGAAGAAAGAAGAAAATTCCCCCGCATAGATAAAGTCCTACCGCTTAAGCTCTCGGAAAGTGAGTTTGACATATTAACTGAAACGAAAAACATCAGCGCTAGCGGCGCCTATTGCGCAGTGAATAAACCTTTAGAAATTATGACAAAGTTAAGCATAGTTCTTCTTATACCTTTCAAGAAAAATAACGGAAAAGTCATAAAAAAAGTAAACTGTGGTGGAGTCGTGGTCAGAAACGAATCGGCGCAAGATAATGGTAAATATCCTTATCGAGTGGGGATATATTTTAATGATATCAACGATCATGACCGCAAACTGCTTCGTTCCTACATTAAACCCTTTCTTAGAAAGAACAACTAAGCCTTGTTCTAGAAATGCTCCATAAACAACTACCTTTACCCGTAAAATTTATATGCGGATTTATCTATTCCGATGAAACTGCCTATTGTGGTGCCTTAAGAAACTTAGAAGGTAGGTTTGGACGGGTAGATTTTCAAAGCCAAATAATAGATTTTGATTTTACAGATTACTACTACTCAGAAATGGGAAAGCCGCTCTGGCGTAGGTTTGTATCATTTAGAAAGTTACAAAATCCTGACGCTTTCAGCAAGATAAAATCATTCTGCATAAATGTAGAGAAGAAATATGCTCGTGCAGAAAAACGTAAGGTAAATATTGACCCTGGATATATTAATGAAGCAAAATTAGTCTTGACTACCACCAAAGATTTTTCTCACCGCATTTATCTGGGTAGGGGTGTGTACGCAGAGGTTACCTTGTATTTCAGCAAAGGTGAATTTTGCAGTTTTGCTACAACTTTTCCTGATTATCGCACGCAGCGTTATAAAAACATATTTCATCGTTTACGCAATATCTATCAGCAAGATATAAAAAATGGCCATAAAGAATAGAGTTTTGTTATTAGAGGAGAAGGTAGAACTCATCCGCCGGCGTCTTTCGAAGTGTGATATTTGCCCTCGAAATTGCCGGGTTAACAGGCTTAAAAACGAAAAGGGCTATTGTCAGGCTCAAGAAAACGCAGTCGTATATTCGGCATTTCTTCATCATGGTGAAGAACCGGCAATAAGCGGCTCACGGGGAAGCGGAACTATATTTTTTTCCGGGTGCAGTCTCAAATGCATATATTGCCAAAATTATAAATTTTCTCATTACCTAAAAGGAACGATATTGTCTTGCGAGAAATTAGGAAAAGTAATGCTCAATCTTCAAAATCAGGGTGCTCATAATATTAACCTGGTAACCCCCACCCACTTTTTGCCTCAAATATTAGGTGCTCTCTTGACTGCTACAGAAGGCGGTTTTGATATTCCTCTTGTATATAATACCTCTGGGTTTGAGAAAAAAGAGATTATAGCGCTGATTGATGGGATAATTGATATATATCTAGTGGATTTAAAATATCTTCGTTCATCTTCAGGTGAAAAATACTCTCGGGCTAAAGACTATCCTCATTTTGCCTCAGAAAGTATCAAAGAAATGTATCGGCAGGTCAAGAATGCAAAATTGGATAAAGGCCTGTTAAAAAAAGGGCTGGTTATTCGGCATTTAGTCCTTCCGGGTTTAGTTGCCGAATCCAAAAAAATACTGAATTGGATAAAAAAGAATACACCAGAGGCTTTTGTAAGCGTAATGTTTCAATATCAGCCATATTTTAAAGCAAATACATGTCTCAATATAAACCGCAGAATAGAACTTTCCGAATACAGAGAGATTAAAGCCCTTTCAGAAAAATTAAAACTTAAGGGCTGGGTTCAGAATTTCACACCCCGGGAAGAACTAGCTGGAGTATACTTTAAGCCCAAACTTGAAATATAACTACCAAGTATTGTATACTTGAACTGCCGATAAGGGCAAATCTTGAGAAATCAAGAGACGCAAAGCCACAGGCCTAAAGCAGCAAAAGAAGCCGTTGCCCCTGATGGGGGCAAGTGAGGCAGTTGTTGCGATGGCAGCTGGGTTGCAGTTGGTGGTCAAAAGCCCCTTATCGGCCATTTTTTTGTTTACAATTTTACTAATTTATCTGCTAAAATAAACAAAATTCCTAAATTCAACTTCCCTTTTGGAGTATTTAGAAAACTTTGTCTAGTTAACTGGAGAGTTCGAAATGGAGGGGTTTGGGTTTTTCCAGACTATAGATAGAAACTACACACATTGCCAGGAAAGGGCAAGTTTTATATTGTTTAGGGTTTTTGCAGCGCGTGCAAAATTTGCGTCTCATTTTCGCAACAACCTCGTTAAAATCATTATCAAATTTTGTTACCATATTTAAGTAAAAAGGAAAGCATCTTTAAAGAATCGGTCTATATTTAACGCAGAATGCGTATATTCTGGTCATTTGAAAGCGGTCTTTAACAGGTTACAATTTTATTTTAAAACAACAACTAGGGCTGTCAAGACTTATTTTTTAGTCTATTTTTCCTTTCATAATTGCCATAATAGCTGTTCTTGACCGTATTGTTTTAGGAGTGTATAATTCTACAAATAACCATCTTAAAGTTTTGTATCAAAATAGGAGAGGAAAAAAGAAGATGAAGAAGCCGAATGATAATAAAAACAATAATGAGAAAAGCATTGATAACGTTGATTTTAATTTAGAAAGCCCTTCTAATTTCATACAAGAGATAATCAATAAAGGCCTGAAAGAGAATAAAAATAATGGCCGTATTCACACCCGTTTTCCTCCGGAGCCAAATGGATACCTGCACATTGGTCATGCTAAATCCATCTGTCTTAATTTCGGTCTTGCGGCCAGAAATAACGGCCTGTGTAATTTGCGCTTTGACGATACTAACCCCTGTCAAGAAGAGTCTGAATATGTAGCATCAATACAAAACGACGTTAAATGGTTAGGCTTTGACTGGGGCAAGAGACTTTTTTTTGCTTCTGATTATTTTGATAAACTATACCAATATGCTGCTGAACTAATCAAAAAAGGAAAGGCTTATATCTGTGATTTAAATGCGGGCGAAGTTCGTCAATACCGGGGAACTTTGACGCAAGCCGGCAAAAATAGCCCCTATCGTGAGCGTTCGATTGAAGAAAATATGAATTTATTCGAACGTATGCGCAAAGGTGAATTTGAAGAAGGTAAATGCGTTTTGCGGGCAAAGATAGATATGACTTCTCCAAATATGAACATGCGCGATCCGGCTATCTACCGCATACGCGGAGAAACTCACCATCGAACAGGTGACAAATGGTGTATTTATCCTATGTATGATTTTGCGCATTGTATTTGTGACTCAATAGAGGAAATAACTCATTCCATATGCACCCTGGAATTTGAAAACCACAGGCCGCTTTATGATTGGTTTCTTGATCAGCTGGATGTTAAATGCCATCCTCAGCAAATCGAATTCGCGCGTTTGAATTTAACCTATACCATAATGAGCAAACGCAAGCTCCAAGATTTGGTTGAAGGAGGCTGTGTAAACGGATGGGATGATCCCCGAATGCCTACCCTGGCAGGTTTACGCAGGAGGGGAGTTAGCCCCCAGGCAATAAGAAATTTCTGCGAGAGAATTGGCGTTGCCAAAATGAATAGCGTTGTGGATGTGGCTCTGCTTGAACATTTTATTCGCGAAGACCTTAATAAGCGAGCGCAGCGAGTTATGGCGGTGTTAAGACCACTCAAGGTAATTATCGACAATTATCCGGAAACTAAGGTCGAGGAATTTGATGCGGATAATAACCCTGAAGATTCTAGTATGGGGGCACGCAAGATTCCTTTTTCAAGGGTGATTTATATTGAGCAAGAGGACTTTCAAGAAAACCCGTCCAAAAAGTTTTTCCGTCTGGCTCCGGGCAAAGAAATACGCCTTAAACACGCTTACTATATCAAATGCGAACGGGTGGTTAAGGATGAGAAAACCGGTGAAATCATTGAGTTGCACTGTACCTACGACCCGGAATCCCGCGGCGGCGGGACCAAAGACGGCCGCAAAGTAAAAGGGACATTGCATTGGGTTTCAGTTAGCCAGGCCCTGGGAGCGGAAATTCGCCTCTATGACCATCTCTTAACAAAAGCAAATCCCAGTGAAGAAAAGGAAGGCTCAGATTTTAAAAATTATTTAAATCCGAATTCATTACAGATTCTAGCTAATTGTCAATTAGAGCCAAGTTTAGCTAATGCTGCTCCCGGAACCCGATATCAATTCCTAAGACAAGGGTATTTCTGTGTGGATTCAGTTGATTCTTCGGCTAAAAAATTAATATTCAACCGCACAGTATCCTTGCGTGACACCTGGGCCAAAATAGAGAAAAAGGGGATAAACCGATAATACCAAAAATCTGGTATTATACGGATTCCCTATAACATGATATTACATAGTAATTGCAGAAATAACCCCAATAAATGAGCGATTTACAGTGCATTTCGGCTATACAATCTTAAGAACCAGCGATATAATGTTTGAAAATATGGATTCTATATATTAATTGTTAGCTTTATAAAATCACAAATGAGTTTTCGAATAATAAATAAGGTTTTTAGGCGTTTAAACGCTTCAAATGTTTTCCAAGCAGCACGGAGGATTTTGCATCCATCTATAGGCAAGCGTATTGAAAATTTCCTGAAAGAAAAAAAGGATGTATTTTTTGTACAAATTGGCTCTTGTGATGGAGTAAATGGTGACCCCATTCATAAATTAATAATGAAACATACTACTTGGAAAGGAATATTCATTGAACCGGTTAAATATAATTTTAAAAAGCTACAAGAAAATTATGGCTATTCGGATAGATTTATTTTTGAGAATATTGCTATTGCTAACGAAAACAACGAACGAAAGTTTTATTATATTAAAGAAGATGCCCAAGATTATTTTACTCATCCCTTGCCCTCATGGTATAGTCAAATAGGTCAGTTCAGAAAGGAACCCATTATTAAAAATTTTGGGCCGGAAATAGAAGCCTTTATCATTGAAGAGAATGTTAGTTGTGTCACTTTTGAAGAGCTATGCAAACGGAATAAAGTTAATAAAATTGATTTGTTACACATAGATACTGAAGGCTTTGATTATCAAATAATCTCTCAAGTGAATTTTGCTCAATATCTCCCTTTAGTAATCCTTGCCGAGCACAAGTGTCTTCCTGCAGCTGAAAAGGAGCTACTATTTGATTTACTGAAAAGTAAAGGTTATGCATTAATTGAATATCCAAGCGATCTATTAGCTTTAAGAAAGCTAACAAGTCAATCCAGCGGACGCTGACGCGCCGCTGATTTTTGTGTTAGATATAAAAATGAAAAAAAATATCATCTTACGTATCATAGGAATTTCAATAGCGATGTTTTTTATTTTCAGGGGGACTAAAGAAATTTGGGTGGGCTCAGGAAGCTCGCTTGTAATGACTATATTGATAATAGTTGGATTATTAGCTATACTAGTGCCTTTAATCGTTCTGGCTAACAAACAGCGAAAAAAGAAAGAAAAGTAAATAACTATTTAGGATTAGAGAATGCCAAATGTCTAATAACGCGATCTATCTGATCTAATTCGCTAAGTAATTGCGCTACTGGCGAATTAGGTGACTCATTTCGAACGGTAGGCATGAAAGGATAAAATGAAAAGGAAAAAAGATCTTTATCTTCTATTAATGCTCGTAGCATCGTTCATCATTTCATTACTAACGGCATATGTCTTGATAATTCATCTTGAAAATTATCCTAATTCTAAAATGAAAATCTTGATTAAAATATTTGGCACAATAGGTACAATGAGAAATATGGGTCCATCTGAATCAGCTAAATTCTATGCAGGCTTATTCTTTTTACCATTTACTGTATGTGGACTTATTAGCTTTTGGATATACTGTAAATTTTTAAAAGGAAAAATTGAGTAATTAGAATAAAATAAATAAAACCATATAACAATTCAATCAACCGGACTTTTTTCGCCGCCTGCTGCGGCTCAAAAAGCCGCTGAATTCTATGTTATGAATAGAAAAATTAATATTCAACCGCACGGTATCCTTACGGGACACCTGGGCTAAAATAGAGAAAAAGGGGACAAACCGATAATACCAAAAATCTGGTATTATACGGATTCCGTATAACATGATATTACATAGTAATTGCGGAAGCAATTCCAATAAATGAGCGATTTACAGTGCATTTCGGCTATACAATCTTAAGAACCAGCGATATAATGTTTGAAAACATGGATTCCGTCTATTAATTGTTATGAAGGAGGAATAATTAATGAATAAAGATGGGATAACAAAATTATCAACTGCAACAGTTATTTTTCTTATTCTTAGCGCGCTCGTAAGTTTTGTGATTATACAAGATACACTTGGCATTGGTAAATTTGTTTCCATGTATGCTGAATATGGTGTTGAACTGCCCTTTTTGACAACATTATACTTTCGCATCGGTTATGTCATTAACTTTGGAATAATTTTTATTCTTGCAGGCTTTATGTTAAATGAATGCTTCCGAAAAAAATCAATGAATTTTAAAAAAAGTATAGCCATATTTTTTGTTTTACTTGTATTGCTTATTGTTTATCGCCTTGCCATGCTTTTACCTAATTTTCTTCTGAGCGGATCAATAAGCCAGTATTAAATTAACTTAGAATAATCAGGATATGAAAATTAAGGATATTTCAATAAGATGAAAAAGCTTCATAACAACTCAATCCAGCTGACCAGGTGGCTCGGCTTTTCGAGCCTCGCACGTGGCTGCTGATTACTAGGTTACTTGCTAAGAATGGTGTATTATGAAAGTATATTTAGCTGGTTATAATGTTGACACAACCGTTTTAGAAGAACTCCAGAAAAGTGGAGGCAAGCGCCAGGATGTAACTCCTGAGGTGCTTTCTGCTGCTTATGCCAGAATAAGCCGTGATTCCCGTCCGATTAACGAAATACGAGAAAGCTCCCGATGCGAAGTCGAACGTTCCCGTAAATCCAATTCCACAATTATCTTTAAAATGGGCCACCATTCGGTTGCCGAGCATGCGGTATTTAATTTGGATATTCTGGGGGTATCACGCTATGTAATGGAGGAGTTAGAAAAGTTCCGGCTTTGTTCTTACACTGAAAAATCTCAAAGGTATATCACCCTGGATAAAGACTTTGTCACTCCTGACGAAATTAAGGGCACGGGCTTTGAAAAGATGTTTGTGGATATGATCGCCCGGCAAAATCAAACTTACTTTGAACTTTTTGAGAAGCTAAAAAACCATATTTTTAAAAAACATCCCGAGCTTAGCGCTAATCCTAAACAACATGGTCTTTTAGAAGGCTGGGCGAAAGAAGATGCCCGTTACATCATTGCTTTAGCTACTGAATCGCAAGTAGGCCAGACTATCAATGCCCGCAATGCCGAACTCCTATTGCGGAGATTTGCCTCACACCCTTTAGCTGAAGTCAAAAAGTTAGGCCACGCTATTTATGAACAAATTTCTGAGATTGCACCTTCGATTGTTATATTCCATACGGAAAACGAGCGTGATCTTAAAACATATCCGGAATTAAAAAAACTTGCAGCGGAAATTCTAAATGACGTTTTGCCGAATAAGGATTCTTCTGTCGTAAGAGATGTGCAATTACTCGAATACACAAATTGCGCCGATGAAACTATTGCTGCGTCGCTTTTGCACACATCATCCGGCCTGTCTTATGAAAAGTGTTTTTCCGGCGTAAAAAGTTTATCTAAAGAGAAACAAGAAGAAATTTTTAAAACTGCCTGGCGCCATATGCAGTTTTATGATTCAATGCCGCGTGAATTTGAATATGCCAACTTAACATTTAATATTGTGTTATCATCTGCTTGCTTTGGGCAGCTCAAGCGCCACCGTATGGCAACTATTACCGCTCAACCCTACGACCCGAATCTAGGCGTCACCATCCCTGAGTCAATTAAAGAAATCAATATGCAGGATAAATTCCAACAAATAGTAGAAAAAACAAATCAAGTATATGATGCTATTAATAAAGAAATTCCTCTGGCGGCACCGTATGTTTTAACCAATGCCCATAGAAAAAGAGTTTTGATAAAAGTTAATGCCCGCGAATTATACCACATATCACGTTTAAGAGAGGATGCTCATGCTCAATGGGATATTCAAAATATTTCCCGTGCAATGACAAAAGAGGCCAAAGAGGTAATGCCTTTAACATTTGCTCTTGCCGGGGGAAAAGATTGCTATAATGAAATTTACCAAAAAATTTACGGCTATCTTCCCAAAATAATCGAAAGCGCTTTGCCCGGGAAACGCAAAATAAAAGCCGAGAATTGAGTTTTTGTCCCGACAGAGCAAGGAACTTTAAGGTTCTCTCGATTAACTTCGTTAATTCTTTCCTAAATTATTTAATATCGCGACAAGAATATCAGGCGTAGAAACGAAAAGAGAATTAGGGCAGGTTTGCGTGACTTTTCCTTTGAGCCGGCTATCAGTTGTAACGAATATTGACCAGGTATCTTTAGTTTTTTTCATAGCGGCGCTAATCATAGGTATGTCGGATTTTGTATCACCGCATATTAAAATTGGCCCGTTTTCTATTTTAAGGCCGATGTCTTTATCGAGAAATC
>JAMXCX010000023.1 GCA_024542985.1 Candidatus Omnitrophota bacterium
TGAGGAATAAAAAGGTAATTTGCAAATTTTGCATGCCCGACAATATAGCTTAAAATACCAAAAATCAAGAAATTCAAACTCAAAGCCCCTATAGCTAAACCATCTAAACCGTCAGTAAAATTAACTGCGTTGGATGTAGCAACTACCATAAGTATAGACCAAAATACATAAAAACAGCCTAAATCTATTATCAAATTCTTAAAAAAGGGAAAACTCCAAGTAGTATCGAGGTTCTTATTAATAATAATTAACACCCCTAAAAATAGACCGATTGAACTTTGCCAAAATAGCTTACTTTTCCTGCTTAGGCCTTTACCCCTTCGTATTTTTCCATAATCATCACAGAAACCCACAATAGATAAGGCTACTGCAACCCCAATGATTAACCAAACAAAATAATTATCCCACCTGGCCCAGACAAGAGTGGAAACAAGCATGGAAAAAACAATCAAAAGCCCCCCCATAGTAGGGGTGCCTTTTTTGCCTCCGTGAAGTGACTCAAGATGAATGTGCCCGTACATATCTATCCTTTCTACTATCCGTAGCCTTTTTAGCCTTTTTAAGGTAAACTTCCATAATAGCATCACAATTAAAAAAGATGTCACTAAGGCACAACCAGACCGAAAGGTAATGTAGCGGGTAACATTAAAGATAAAGAATTTATCTGATAAAGGATAAAAGATATGATAAATCATACAATATTCCTGAAATTAACCTAAATAAGCAATCACCTTTTCTAATTCCATCTTACGCGAACCTTTCAAGAAAATCAAATATCTTTTCGTAAAAGCTCTGTTAACTTGTATTTTTTTCTCAATAAATTTAGCAATAGCCTTATGCTCGGTAAAATGGAAAACTCGTTTATACCCTAATTTTTGCAACCATCTCTTTAGATGGAGAGTATATTTTCCAAAGGTGAGACAATACTCAAAATTGCTTTTTATAATTTGGGAAGCTAACTTCTCGTGATAATATACGCTTTTTCTATCTAACTCCAGCATGTCACCGATTACAGCAATCTTTGGCAAAGTATAATTCTTTAACATCCGAAACGCTTCTTGGAAAGAGTAGGGATTAGCATTATAAGCATCATTTAAAACGTAATATCTGCCTAATTGTTTCATTTGCATCCTCATATCCGGAAAGTTTCTAAAACGCCCGGCCCTAGACACTAATTCTTCTAAGGCTAAGCCTGCTGAGCGTGCCGCTAATATAGCAGCCAAAAAATTAGAAATAAACCCTTCCAGATAAAAAGGCAACTTTAATCTATATTTGTTTTGGATAAGGAAAACTACATTTGTAGACTTTCTATTTTCTAACCGTACAAAAAGATCGTTGTTTTTGCTCTTGCCAAACCAATAAGTTTTATTAGGTATTTTTACTTTAGAAAGAATGGGGTCATCGCGGTTGAGTATTGCTTTCATCCGCCTATTAGCCTTAAAAAGAGTTATTTTTTCCTTTAAAACTCCTTCTAAACTTTTTAATCCCTTTAGATGCACGGGTTTTACAAAAGTGATTATTCCTATATTAGGAATAGCAATCTTAGCTAAATCTGCTATTTCCCCCTTTTGGCTTGTTCCTAGCTCTAGAATCAAAACTTTTTCATCCTTGAGTGCAAAAATAGTCTTTGCCAGCCCCAGAATATTATTCTCCGTTTTCTTGTTTTTTAAAACTTTGAAATGCTTCTCAAGAAGAAAACCCAATATCTCTTTAGTAGTGGTTTTGCCTACAGAACCGCTAATACCATAAACAAAAGGTTTCTTTACCTTTCTAATATAAGCAGCTGTAGCTCTCAAAGCCTCATAACTATCCTCAACAACAAAAAAAGGAATCTTAAGGCCCGTAGGTACATATCTTTCACCGATGATTAACGAGGCCCCTTTATCTACTGCCTTTTGGATAAAGTAATGCCCATCATGATATTGACCCCTGATTGCTATAAAAGCTTCTCCCTTTTTTATAGAACGTGAATCGATTGAGAAAGCTTTAACCGGCCGAAAATGATAAAGATTATATATCTTGCAGGGTTTTAATATTTTTTGCAAAATAGTAAAATCTGAAATTGGCATACTTTCTTAATCCAACAGGCCGAAGACCTACTCTGGGTGGTCGGTTGACTTACCCAGCAAAGTGGTCTGTTGACCTAAAAAAAACTACTAAACTCTATTGCGAGCTAAACTTAAGTCCCTTATAAGATGTCTTATTAACTTACTATCTTTAAAAGGCCTTTTGCTATTTTTAATAATTTGATAATTTTCATGGCCTTTACCAGCGACCAAAACACATATTTTTTTAGAACCCGGACCTTTTCTAGACTTATAATCAAAAAAAAGCTTGATAGCATCAGCGATTGCCTTTTTTCTATTCACAACAATAGAATAGTTTTCATCTTTAAAACCGCCCTTAATTTGACTGCAGATAAAACCAGGGTCTTCGTTGCGAGGATTATCAGAGGTTATAAAGGTAAAATCAGCCAAGTGCGAGGCTATTTTGCCCATAAGCCGGCGTTTACCCTTATCTCTGTTTCCCCCACAGCCAAAAACGCAAATGACTCTTTCATACCCTATACTTTTAAGCACCTTTATGGTGTTTTCTAAAGCATCGGGAGTATGAGCGTAATCAACAAAAATATCTTTTTCTGCCTGTTCTAATCTTCCTTCAACAGGATAAAACTTAGATATAGCATAAGCCGCCTTAGAAACTGAAAAACCCAAAGAATAAATTGTAGCTATTGCCCCTAAGATATTTAAAATATTAAATCTTCCGCATAACTTGGTAGCGATAGGGAAAGATTTTTTTCCTACCACAACATCAAACTGACAACCCTTTCTGCCTAGAGTTATATTTTTAGCCCTAAAATCAGCTTTGGTGTTTATTCCGTAAGAAAGCCTCTTCGTTAGCTGGCTGAATATTTTTTTCCCATAATTATCATCTACGTTTATAATTGATAAAGCATCTTTATTATCTAAAAACAATCTATTTTTCACATTAAAATAGTTCTTAATTGATTTGTGATAGTCAAGATGTTCCCTGCTTAAATTGGTAAATATGCAATGTGAAAATCTTATCCCCTTGATTCTTCCCTGGCTGATTGCATGAGAAGATACTTCCATAATTAGAAATGCACTGCCTTGGTTCTTTACTTCTCTGATAATTTTTCTTAGAGAAAGAAAATCAGGAGTAGTATGTCTTGGCCTTTTTATCTTCTCTCCGATAAAATACTTTACCGTGCCCAATAAAGATACTTTCCGGCCTAATTCTTTCAAGATGTGGTAGATACAAAAGGCAATCGTTGTTTTACCATTGGTTCCAGTGACTGCAATAATTTCTAGAGCATCTTGGCTCGGAGAATAGAATAAATTTACTGTCTTATAGAACTTTCTTTTAATATTATCAACAAAAATAATTGGTTTGTGCCTTATTATGCTCTGCAGTTTCCGCTTACAAGAGTAATCGCCCACGAACACAGAAACTTTAGGTTCAATATCTCTTAAAACAGAAAATATATCAAAGTTCCTTCTTTTAATAACAAAAAAAACATCCCCTTTATTTACTAAGCGGGAATCATCACTTATACCTCGGATGATATTGCGGCCATTCTCGGCATCAATGTCTAAATCAGGAAAAATATCTCTTAATTTCACTTCGTAACTCTAGTAATATAAAGCCTGGCTACTGTTTTTGCGCTAAATGTTTACTGGTTTCTATATATTTAATAATCCCTTGAGCGATTTTTTTAAAAGCAGGTGCGGCTACTACTCCGCCAAAATGTGATTTTTTTGGCTCATCCACAGTAATAGCTATAACCAAGGGAGGACTTATGTCGGCAATAAAACCCACAAAGGTAGCACGATATTTACTACTTGAATACTTTTTTAGTTTGGAATCGTATTTTTGGGCAGTGCCGGTTTTGCCACCTATTTCTCTGTCCATTACAGCTGCGCGCTTGCCTGTACCATTTTTTACCACTTTTATTAGAATATTTTTTGCTCTTTGGGCGCTCGAAGCTGAGAAAATTCTCTTTCGCACAGGATGCCTACCCCTGCAAAAGCCTTGGGAACAAACATCTTTAACAATGTAGGGCTTAACTAAATAACCTCCGTTAACAACAACAGCGAATACTCTCGCTAACTGCAGCAAATTTACCCCTATCTCCTGGCCAATGGGAATAATATAAGCGGAAGTTTTTGACCACTTTCTTAAAGGTTTAAGCGCACCCTTAGTTTCTGCCGGCAAATCTATACCGGTTAATTGGCCTAATCCTAGCAGTTTCAAGTACCGCGAAAATACTTCCGAGCCTAAAGAACTGGCAATTTTTGCCACTCCGATATTACTTGATTTCATAAATACCTCTTTAAAACTAAGCTCAGCGTAAGGTTTCCAATCGTGCAAGATAGTACCGGGAATTTTAAAACTGCCATTTTCACAAAAAAACTTATCAGTATCAGAAAACTTATTTTCGTTAACCGCTGCAAGTAAGGTGACCACCTTAAACACAGAGCCGGGCTCAAACATATCGGATATTGCCCCATTTCTCATACTCCCTGGGATTATCGCCCCAACTCTATTGGGATTGAAACTAGGATAATTAGCCAGGGCAAGTATTTCTCCTCCTGAAGCAACCATCACCACAGCGCTCCCACTTTTTGCATCGAAATCTTTAACGGTTTCTTGAAGGTATTTCTCTGTTAGATACTGTATTTGAGCATCAACGGTTAAAATTATATCTGCCCCCCGTTGGGGAGTCACGATCTGGGTAGAAAGAATGACCTTACGGGAAGCTGAATCCTGTAAAACCCTAGTCCAGCCATCTTTACCATCTAGATAACTATTGTAAAATAATTCTAAGCCCTCTAAACCTTTGTTGTCAATATCAACAATACCAAGAGCAGAAGAAAATAGAGTATCTTGAGGATAAAAGCGCTTTTCCTCTCTGATAAATCCTATGCCTTTTAAATTGAATGATTCTAATTTTTCTTTTTCGTCTAAAGAAACCTTGCGCTTTATCCAGACGAATTTCTTTTTTCTACCTAATCGAGAAAGCAAAAACTTCTTGGAAAGATTTAATTCTGAAGAAAGAACTCTAGCCACAGTTTCCCGGTCTGTGATAACAGACGGATCGGCAAATATAGAATAATAATTGATTCCGGTAGCAAGAATTCTTTGCCGGCTATCAATGATATTTCCCCGTTTGCCCTCAAGACGTATTAAGCTGTAATGTTGCTTTTTGGCCCGACTCTTAAGAAACCTGCTTTTAAATACTTGAAGATAAATAATCTTTAAAGAAATAACGATAAAAAGGGAAAGAAAAAGAAAATATACGGTAGTTACTCTTCGGCTGTGTCGGTTATTCACTATTACTGCGATTTTTTTGAGTTTTTTAAGGCTACCCAACAGGGTGGTCTGTTGACCTAGTTAAAAACAACAGTTATAAAAACCAAATTTATTTGTAGTCAAAAAAAATATTTTTCCCCAGGGAGTTTAATTTTAGCACATTTAGGCAATAGGAAAAGTATTAAGTTTCCCAAAGACAAAATTAGCCTCTGGGCTATGTATTCTCTCGATTATTCAGAAATTTTAAGGAAATTTATCGTTTCTCTTCGGCCATGGCTACTGAGGTAGATGTTGAAGCATTCAAGAAACGATTAAATAGTAAGGCAATTTTATTATCAGGACTTGATTTTTGCGTTTCTGTATTTAAAACAAATACCCGCCCTTTATCCACTAGAGAGAAATTATGGGACTGGGCCCATTGATTAACCCTAGCCAAGGAAATCTCTTTTGCAAAGCCCTGCATTAAAAAATCCCTTTCATCAAGAAGCTCATTATAGCAGCGATAATTATTACTTAACCGATAACCCTCGACATAAATCTGGACTTTTAGATGAAGGTATAAAAAAGTTGGAATAAATACAAAAATAGGCAAAGTTAATGATAATAATTTCTTCATATGCTACAACTGCTCCTCTCTGCAACCCTTAATTTCGCAGAACGCGACGGAGGGTTTTCCTCTACTTCTAAATCTAAGGGCTGCAATGGCTTTTTAGTAATTATATTTAAAAAACCTTGCGCCGAATACTCTCTAAATTTGTGCTTGACTATCCTGTCTTCTAAAGAATGAAAGGATATAACACCTATGCGTCCTCCCATATTGAGTAAAGACACTGCCTTGGTAATGCCTTTGCTTAAGGACTCAAGTTCCCTGTTAACAGTGATTCTCAATGATTGGAATACTCTTGTTGCCGGGTTAATCCTTGAATACTGGTATTTTACAGGAATGCTAGACTTGATAATTTGTGCAAGCTGGGTAGTTGTGGAAACCGGTTTATTTTTCCTGGCCTTGATTAAAGAATTGGCGATACGCTTAGAATAGCGTTCTTCGCCGAATTTTCTAAAAATATTTACTAATTCGCCTTCACTTAAGTTATTAATAAGATCATATGCTGAGAGGAAAGAATTTCTATCCATACGCATATCTAAAGGGCCTTCTTTCAAGAAACTAAAACCTCGATGCGGATCGCTTAATTGGTAACTAGAAATACCTAAATCAAATAAAAATGCGTCTGCACCCTCTATACCCAGGTTTTTTAATACTTTATCTAAATTCGAGAAATCTTCTTTCACCAGAGTAAAGTTCCTCTTTAGCCCTCTCAACTTATTCGAGGCAATATCCAGAGAGTCTTGATCCTTGTCAATCCCTATGTAGAAACAATCTGGCCTCATTACCCCAAGCAGTTTATGGGCATGTGAGCCAATTCCCACTGTACAATCCACAACAACTTTTTTTGTTCCTACGTTTAGTAATTCTAAAACTTCCCTATACATAACAGGATAGTGATATTTATCGGCCATTTCTTTCACGGAAGATTCTAAAAAAATCATTTTTCTCAAATGAATAAAATACTTTTCTTCAATGCCTTATTTTTAAACTTAGCAGCCTCTATTCTTTTATCATACATCTTACAAAGATTGAATCCTGACAGGCCTATTATTGATGAACCGAGAAGCATATTATTATTTTTTTTCGCAGGCCTTGAGTGATACTTCTTAACTTTCTGCTTAGTTACTTCCATTCGTACCTCCTTTTATTTTTCGTCAATATGACCGGTAACTTCCTGCCTACCGGCAGGCAGGCCTGCCTACCAATAGGTAGGCCTCTAGCCATCAAAGAGATCCTCAGCTATTTCCTCGAATCTCTCCTTATTTTCTCTGCAGAATTCATCCCAGCGAGTTTTATCCCAAATTTCAATTCTATTACCTATTCCTATAATCACTATTTCCCTTTTAATTTGGGCAAATTTTTTATACCTTTCAGAGAGAGTTATTCTTCCTTGTGAATCAATCTCAACTTCACAAGCCCCGCCATAAAACAAACGGCTGAAATTTCTGCCTTCTTTTTTAGTGAAAGGAATTGAACTTACCTTCGTCTCTATCTCTCGCCAGGTAGCTTCGGGATAAAAAGCAAGGCACCCTTCAAACCCATAAGTAACAAAAAGGGTCTTCTTATCTAAGGTTTTGAGCTTTTCTCGAAACTTGGCGGGGAGTATAAAGCGCTCTTTATCGTCTAATGTATGCTGATATTCTCCGTACCACATTCCACTTTACTCCACTTTGCTCCACAATCTAAATATAAACCTATTGCCGGTCATTGTCAAGAATTTTTCTGAAATAAATCCTTATAGCACAATAGGTTGTGGATATTTTGGTAGGCGGGTACTATATTTTGAGGTTATCAAACGCACATCCTTAGCAATAGCTAGCTTTAATTTGTCATAAGAAGAGAATATTCGTTCATCTCTTATCTTTTCTAAAAAAACAAGTTTTATCTTCTGTCCTAGAACATTTTTGTTAAAATTTATAATGTGCGCTTCTATAAGCTTTTCTTCTACGTCCTTAGAAACTGTGAGCCGTAAACCAATGTTAACAGCTGCTAAATATACTTTTCTTTTTATAACAACATAGCCGACATACACCCCTGGGGAAGGAATGACGTAACCTGACAGGGAAATATTGGCCGTGGGAAACCCGAGCTTAGAACCAATGCCTCTGCCCTTTTCCACGCGGCCGTTTATTGAGAAATTTCTGCCTAGGAATTTATTTACCATTTTGAATTCACTTCTTTGAATCAACTCTCTTATATAGGAACTGCTTATAGGTCTTTTTTGCTTAGTTTTTTTTTGCACAACTGACAAATCAAAACCAAACTCGCCTTGAAGTTTTTTTAAAAGGTTAACCTCGCCTCTGGCCCTATATCCAAAACGGAAATCCTGGCCGACAATAAGTTTTTTTATTGCAAAGGCACGACAAACATATTTTATAAAATCCTTTGGCGATAATTTTAAAAGAAACTGGCTGGTTTTCAAAAACCAACAATAATCTAGAGACAATGACTTAACAAGAGCAGTCTTTTGATCAAAATCAGCTATATATCCACAAGGTATTTTTTTAAGTTCATGGATACTAAAAAGTTGTTTTTTTAGAAGAAACTGCTGAGGAAGGATATCAAAAGTGATGATTAGTGATGAAAAGTTTTGTTTTCTGGCTTCTTTTATTACCTTTTTTAAAATAAACTGGTGCCCCAGATGTATCCCGTCAAAAACACCAATAGTTGCTGCACATCTTATCTTTTTAGATGGTAATCTTCTGTAGATGACTTTCATTTACATCATCCAATTCTACTGCTTTATCCAAACTAAATAAACCTACGGCCAAACGTAATATTTTCACCATATGAGCCCCGCATTCTAGCCGTTCTCCTATATCCTCAGCTATTTTACGCACATAAGTGCCTTTAGAGCAATGAACTTTAAACTTTATGTAAGGAAAATCAATGTTTAGTATTTCTAAAGAGTGTATCTTAATTTTTCGAGGCGCCCTCTCAACTACTATCCCCTTACGGGCTAACTCATATAATCTCTTACCTTTTACTCTTAAAGCGCTCACCATCGGCGGTACTTGCTCAATATCTCCCTGAAAAGAAGAAAAAACCTCTTGGATCTTATCCTTAGTTATTTTATCATAACTGCATTTCTTTATGACTTTACCTTGCGAATCACCGGTCGCAGTAGCCTCACCCAATTTTAAAACACCAAGATATTCCTTATCAAAATTGGAAAATCTAAGGAAAGCTTTTGTATACCTGCCGACAAGAACAACTAATAATCCCTCCGCCAAAGGATCAAGCGTACCTGCATGGCCGACCCTTTTAGTCCGAAGGCGCCTGCGGATAATATCTACAACATCATGAGAAGTAATACCTTTAGGTTTATTTACAAGAATAATTCCTTCTTTTTTCGTATTTTGCATCATCTTAATCTTTTTTATGGGTAAACCCCGTTAGAGAACTTCGTCCTCTAACGGGGTAAATACCTTAGCACTATCGTCGCTGGTTAAACAGACATGTTTCTATATTGGGAAATTTATTATTTTGATTTATATTTTAAACCATTAGTGTATCGTTTTACAAAAGAGATGACTTTCTTTTCTGCCACTGCCAGGCTATCATTCAGCGTTGTACCACTCGCTCTTTTATGCCCTCCTCCGCCAAAAAATTTAGCAATCCTGTTTACGTCAACTCTCAAACGAGACCGAAAATTAATCCTGGTTCTATTTTTATCGACCCGCTTAAACAAAAGAAAAACCTCTGCATCTTTCAATAATCTCATTACCGAGAAAACAACTTCCGTAAGGTCGTAATCGTCATCCTTCCATTTTGATATTGTTGCCCAGCAGATTCTTTTATCTGAGTCGAATTTTAACGAAGAAATTATTTTGCCTATAAAACTTAGCTCCAGAGGCGTACATCGACTATGTATGGTTTCATAAATTCTATGCGGGTGCAGATTGTACTTCATCAAGTTAGAAACTATTCTATGAGTTTCTTTGTCGACATTAGCATAAGTAAAATTGCCGGTATCCGTGAAAATGCCGGTATATAAACAAAGGGCAATTTTTTTATCCATAATTTTAAATTTATCGCATATCTTATAAAGCATTTGGGACGTTGAACCGGCATTCGCGTTTATCCAGTTTAAGTCTCCAAAACAAGTATTACTTGTATGATGATCGATATTGACAATGCATTTAGCCCTGGCTAAGCTGTCTTTGACTTTACCGGTACGGGATGAATCTGAACAATCTAATACTAAAGCAACATCAAAGCGGCCGTTATCCAAAGAATTTTTTATAACTCTACTGTAAGGAAGAAACTTATAAATCTGAGGCGTAGGATCGTTATTATATATAGTTACATTTTTTTTAAGTTTTTTAAGGAGCATGTAAGCCGCTAATTCTGAGCCTAAAGCGTCTCCTTCTAAATTCATGTGAGCGGTAATAAGAAAACTTTTACTATCTTGTATCTTTTCTATTATTTTCTTCATTTTTTTGACCTTAACCTAAACATCATCCTTCATCCTTGCGCTTATCTATACGTTTAAGCTTCTCTATCTTCTGGTGGATATCTATACTATATTTTATTGACTCATCAGGCAAAAATAATAGCTGCGGCAGGGTTTTTAGTCTTACTTTTTTGCCCAAAATACCTCTTATAAATCCTCTCATCCTATCTAATATCTGCTTGGCTTTAGTATATTTTTTCTCATCAAGTAAGCTAAAATATACTTTGCTTTCTTGTAAATCCGAGGTTGTAATAACTCTGGTTATGGACAGAAAATCCATTTCAGGATCATCAATTTCCTTCTGGACTATATTCATAATCTGTCTTTGCAGTTCCTTATTAACTTTCTCCATTCTTAACGACATACAACATCTCCTAAAGTCTGTAATTATAACCCAAAGTGATTATCTTATCAACACCTTTATGTTTATCTTCAACCTTTATCTTCGACTCTTAACCAAGTTCTTAAAAATATATTTTAGCTCCATTAACTCCTCTTTTTTAGTTTTTAAACCCTTTTCTATCTTAACATAAAGAAGTTTTTTAAGAGCTTTGCTGTATAAAGTAAAAGGGCGCAAATTGAGAGCTTTTAAATCTCTACCTCTAGTTTTTAAACGAATTTTGATCAATTTGTCTAAAAAATTCTCTATATTTTTTCGCAAACTTCTCCTAGGGTAATAAGCATAAAAAAACAGTATACTCTCAAAGCTATACGGGCTCATCAGGCGATGAAGAAGGTAAGCTTTAATGTTCTTATCAGCTCTTTTTATTTTATTAACCCCCACTTTTATTGATCTAATTATTATTCTTTCGCCTTTTCTAAATCCAAAATCATGAAAAACCTTCTCCATCCTTTCAGGGTCAAGCTTAATCAAAATACCAGCTAAATACATAAGCCATACCTGCAGAGTTCTGTGTTTTTTAAACTTTTTCTGGTAATGAGATACTGCCCTTTGCAGTCTCAAGAAAAATTGAAAACTTCTTTTGTCTAATTTTATTTTATCATCAAGGAATAAAAATCCCTCTAACTCTTTGATTCTTTTAATGTAACGGCATGGGTCCGGCTCTTTTAAGATTAAAACTATCTCATCTCTTAGCCTGTGAGGGTTAACTAATTTTAAGGCCTTTGAATTTATCGCTTCCTTCATCAGCTTAAAAGTATCCCCCTCTATAATAAATCTGAATCTTTGCTCAAATCGTATAGCTCTTAATATTCGAGTCGGGTCTTCTAAAAAACTTCTGGGATGAAGAGTGCGTATCAACCTTTTTCTTAAATCGGCTAACCCATTATATGAATCAATAAGCTTTCCGTAATCCGGTTTATTTAAACTTATGGCCATGGCATTTATAGTAAAATCACGGCGAGAAAGATCTTGAATCAAGCTGTCCGGTCTAACCTTAGGCAAAGACCCCAAGCTAAGATATTTTTCTGTCCTGGCAGTAGCAAAATCAACTTTATAATCTTTGAAAGCCACTGTTGCCGTACCAAAATTATGGTGTTTGTTGAATTCTCCACCTATGCGCTGGGCTACTTCTTTAGCAACTAATATAGCATCTCCTTCAACAACGATATCTAAATCAAAAACATCTTTTTCTAAAATTAAATCCCTGACTACTCCCCCTACTAAATATACCTTAGAGTCCAACAAAGCTGCCAATTCCGAAGAAATATCTAATATCTCTTTGAACTCCGATGATATTTTTTTCAGCCTATTTCCTATCACAAAACTGCTTGAAACACTTTTGTGGTAATGCTGTGCTTTGCACATTTTCCGTTCTCGCTTCATATTTATTTCTATGATTCTACTTGCTCTCCCTATAACTCCGTTACTCTCTGCACTTAGGCCCGGGGATGAAATTGTCCATGAATCGTTTTTAACCTCAATTGGTTTACATGGGTATAAATTTGAGTAGTGATTATGCTGGCATGGCCAAGCATTTCTTGGATGCTACGCAAATCAGCGCCTCCTTCTAAAAGATGGGTAGCAAAACTATGCCTCAAAGTATGGGGGCTGATTTTTTTCTTTATTCTGACTTTACGCACAATTCTTTTGACCATCTTCCACACACTTTGTCTGCTCAATCGCCTCCCCCCTTGAGCAAGAAAAAGATAAGCAGATATTTTTTTACCCAAAAACTTTGCCCTGACCTCATCTATGTATTTTTCCAAAAAATGTCCGGCGGTTTTTCCTAAAGGAACTATCCTCTCTTTTGAACCTTTACCTTTACACTTGATAAAGCCGACGTCTAAATTTAGATCTGAACCCTTTAAAAATACCAGCTCTGAAACACGCAATCCGGTTGCATACATAAGCTCTAGGATAGCGCGATCTCTTATACCCTGGCGATTCTTTAAATTAGGTGCTTTTAGAATTTTAGTTACCTCGTCTAAAGATAAAAAACAGGGTATTTTTTTTTCAAGCTTCGGAGCCTCAATAAGGCTTGAAGGATCACTGGAGGCTATCTTCTCTCTTAATAAAAACCTATGAAAACCTCTAATAGTCGATAAAATTCTGGCAATCGTCCTGGTAGAAACTTGTTTACGCAAGTGGAATAAAAAATCTATAATGTCTTTACGAGTTATTTTCCTGAGATCGTTTATCTTTATTTTATTTAAATAGTCCGTATATTTTTTTAAATCTTCGTTATAAGCATAAATGGTATTAAAGCTTAAGCCCTTCTCTACCTTAAGATAATCAGTAAACGTCTCAATATAAATATCCATAAACTTACAGCTTAAAGCTTATAACTAAGCTAGAAAGGGATTATTATCTTTCTCCTGTCTCACCGTAGTAGATGGCCCGTGTCCAGGATAAACTATTGTATCGTCAGGCAAGGTAAGAATCTTTTCTTTTATTGAGCGGACTAATACTTCTTCTGATGCAAAAGGTATGTCGGTTCTTCCTATGGAGTTGAAAAATAAGGCATCGCCGCTAAAAAGCCATTTTCCCAACCTTAATGATACTGATCCCGGACTATGCCCCGGAGTATGGAGTATTTGGATTTCGTATTTACAAAACCGCAAAATTCCATTTTGGTTATAAATCCTGGGTTTCTTGCTTATACTTATGGCCGAATTGAAGAAAACTGAACCATTCATCCTAGAATCCTTGAGGAACGGCGCATCATCTTTGTGCACATAAAAAGGGAAGGGGTTACTGTCTAGGCCTTCAATATGGTCAAAATGAACATGAGTCAAAGCTATAAATAAAATATCTAGGTCATTTTTTCTAATAAAATTATCTAACTCCTCACAAGGCTTGGGATTATCAATTACAAACCCCTTCTTTGACTGCCTATCAAAAATCAAATAACAGTTATTAGCCAGCGGCCCCAAACATAAGGTTTTTAGAGTTAACTCATCCATTCTTGGGCATCGGTATAATTAAAATTCTTCTCAAATCTCCTCTTGAAATTTTTTATCCTGCGTATAAGAGAGTTCTTTCTTATCTGACTCATATTAGGGCTATTTTTAATATCCTGGCGTATCCGTACCAATTCTTCATATAAAGGGTAAATCTTATCCTTACCCTCTGTGTTATAAAAAGAAATCATTTGCTCCAAATTCATTATTGCTTCATTTATCGCTCTCCTCTGCCGTTTGTAGCTTATGCCTCTCTCCAGGGTCTCTGTCAAATCATCAAGCCAACCCCTCACAAAAAGATAATAATCGATATAAGCTTTACGGGAAGGTTTAGCAGGATAATCTTTAAAATCAACGTAGACCGGTATCTCCTTTTGCTGCTTTTTTTTTCTTATGAATTTCTTGCGAAGACTGCTGCAACCGCAAAATGTGCTTAAAGTCGCCAGTATCAGGGAAAAAACTAATATCTTTCTTACCGTATACATAACCAATTTATAAATTTAGCTTATAAAGGGACTGTTGCAAAATGCAACAGTCCCTGATTGCAGTGATTAGAGAAAGATTTCAGAGATTAATAATCTCCGTAATCTCTTTTTAATCATTGAAATCAGGCGCTGGTGCTATTATGCAACAGCGCCATAAATTAAGGGTTTTATCACAAAATTATATCATTTTTGGTGGAAAAATCTATAAAAATTTGCCCCTTGGACCCTTGGAACTAGAATCCCCGGTACGTAGCGTCAATATCCTTCTGTTCCGATGAATCAGGGCTGTTTTCTGATATCGGACTAACACATAAGCTATAAGTAAATAAAATACTTAAAGCTTATAGCTTAAAGCTTAAAGCTGGATAAGTATGGCCTGAAGGTTATTTATAATTTACCTTGTAGAGATATAAACCACAAGCCTTTGCCGGCTTGTTAACATAAGTAACTTTTCTCTTAAGAACGAGATAAGCTTTGGTAAGCGGTATTTTATCATTACCTACCTTCACTAAGAAAAAGATAATATTTCTAGCCATATTTCGTAAAAAACCATCTGCTTCTATATCAATATAGACAAAACTTCCTCTTTTTTTTATCGAAATAGCTTTTATGCAACGTCGGCAGTTTTTGTATTTTTTTGCCTCTTTGGCGAATAGAGAAAAATCTTTTCTTCCAATTAACTTCAGGGATATTTTTTGCATAGCTCCTAAATCCAGAGGCTTATCGATATGCCAAGAAAAATCACGCCAAAATACAGTAGGTTTCTTCCTCTGAGAAATGATATAGCGGTAAATCTTCGATTTGGCCCAAAAGCGGGAATGAAAATCTAAGGGTACTTTTTTTATGTTTTTGATCCGTATATCCGGCGGCAAGAATGAGTTTAAGGCTTTTTTTATATTCTTGAGAAGGATATTAGTCTGGATTTTAAAATTTATAACCTGTCCCCGAGCATGAACCCCTCTATCAGTTCTCCCAGCGTAAGTTATTCTTACTTTCTTTCGAAAAAGTTTAAATAAAGCTTCTTCTATCGCACCTTGAATAGTTATTTGTCTTTGAGCTTTTTTATCTTGAATTTGAAAACCGAAGTAATTAGTCCCTACATATTCGACCTCTAGGAAAATATTACGCATTTTAAATATTTTAGATTAAAAGAAGATTGAATTAATTCTGTACGGTTAGATTCTCTGCTATCTGGACGGCATTTAAGGCGGCTCCTTTTCTCAAATTATCAGCTACACACCAAAGCCAAAAAGAATTTCTACAGAATGGATCCTGACGTAATCTGGATACAAATACTTCATCAGTGCCTTCTGCATCAAGCGGCAAACACAAAGAATCCTTAAGATACTTAACCCCCGCTGATTCGTTAAGTGCTTTTTCCAATCCTACGATATCGGCATCTTTTTTGGTAGTAAAGTATATTGCTTCCGAATGAGAAATGAATACCGGCACTCTTACGCAAGTAGCAGAAATCTTTATAGAGTCATCTCCCAATATCTTGCGAGACTCATCTACCACCTTTTGCTCTTCGCCGGTAAAACCGGAATCAAGAAAACTGCCTATTTGAGGATTAACATTAAAAGCAATTTGGCTATTAAAATATTCCGGCGCCTTATCTATTTTTTTATCTAATCTTTCGAAACAAACATTTTTATTATTCTCAACCAAAGCTGTTGTTTCATTCCATAAGCTCTCTGCGGCTTTTTTTCCTGCGCCGGAAGCAGCCTGAAAACTAGTCAATATAAAACTAGCTAGACCGGATCTTTTATAGATTCCTCCTAAAGCAGTAACAGCTTGTATTGTAGTGCAGTTAGGATTAGCAATTAAGCCCTTATGGGTAGATATTTTGTCTTTATTTACTTCCGGAACAATTAAAGGCACGTTTTTTTTTAGTCTAAAGTCGTTTCCGTTATCAATTACTACAGCGCCCTTTTCAATAAATTTATGGGCGTACTGGAGGCTTGCTCCTTTGGCACCTTCAGTTCCGGCAAAAAGAGCTATATCTATATTGTCGAAATTTTCATCGCTTATAGCCTCAACTTTATAACTGGCTCCGTTTATTTCTATCTTTCGGGCAGCTCTGGCAAAAATTCGTAAATTAGCTATAGGAAAATCCCTTTCTTCTAAAATCTTCAAGATTTCTACTCCTACCGCCCCTACTCCGATTACTGCTACATTTTTCTTCATCATTATTTTTATTTATTACGGGCGAATACACAGGTTCGCCCCTACTTTACAAATTTTTAACTACTAAATCTCCGACTTCAGTAGTAGAATACCCCATTTTCCCTGCCGCCAGAGATATCAATTTTTCTCTAACCACTTTAACTACTGAATTATCAATTGCTACAGCAGCTTCTTCTTCGCCAAGCTGGTTAAGTAACATTGCCAACGCAGAAATCGCCGCTAAGGGATTTATAACATTTTTCCCGGTATATTTAGGGGCACTTCCTCCGATAGGCTCAAACATCGAAACCCCTTCGGGGTTAATATTTCCTCCGGCTGCAATTCCCATCCCGCCTTGAATCATAGCTCCTAAGTCCGTTATAATATCTCCGAACATATTGTCAGTAACGATAACGTCAAACCACTCCGGATTTTTAACCATCCACATACAAGTTGCGTCAACATGAGCATAGCCAGCTTTTACATCACTGTATTCCTTAGCTACTTTGTAGAAAACCCTTTCCCATAAATCAAAAGCATAGGTTAAAACATTGGTCTTTCCGCAAAGAGTAACTGTCTTCTTCCTATTTCTCTTTCTTGAGTATTCAAAAGCATACCTGATGCAGCGCTCAACACCCTTGCGGGTATTATAGGAAATCTGCAAGGCAACCTCATCCTTTGTGCCTTTATTTTTAAACTCACCCAGGCCTTTATAAAGCCCTTCTGAGTTTTCTCTCACCACAACAAAATCTATATCCTCGGGTGTTTTGTCTTTTAAAGGACAAAAACGGCTGTCATATAGCTTTACCGGCCGCAAGTTTATATACTGATCTAAGGCAAAACGCAGAGTTAATAATATACCTTTCTCTAAAATACCCGGCTTAACACCGGGATGGCCGATAGCGCCAAGATAAATTGCGTCAAATTCCCTAAGCTCTCTTACGGCTGACTCCGGCAATACCTCGCCTGTTTTTAGATACCTCTCGCCGCCAAAATCATAAGCATTTGTCTGATACTTAAAATTATACTTAGAAGCTGCTGCCTCAAGTACTTTTAAGCCTTCGTTTATAACTTCCGGACCGGTGCCATCGCCGCCAATTACTGCAATTTTATGCACCTTGCTCATACTTCTCTATTTCCTCTAACCATTTGATTGTCAACTTATTTAATATAACTATTTCTCTGGGACTTTTAAACAATTCTTTATTCAAATTAAACGGTAATTCTTTTAAATTAGAAAATCTAGCCTTGGTTACTACTACAAAACTCTCTTTATCATTATTTAAAAAGTCAGATAAACGCAAGCCTTGAGGTACATGCAAGTATCCTTGCACAAAGGTACCATCGACACATATAATATGTACCTTGATTTTGTCCTTTGGTATTTTCATTTACCCCTCCTTTTTGGTTTTTACCCAATTAATTAAACCGCCTTTTTTAATAATCTCCTGCATAAAATCAGGAAATGCTTCTGAACGGAAATTTTTGCCTAAACTCGTATCGGTTATAAGACCACCTACCAAATCAACCTCAAGCCTATCTTGCTCTTTTATTTTAGCTGCCTCTTTAGAAACTAAAATCGGTAAGCCCAGGTTTATGGCATTACGATAAAATATACGCGCAAAACTCACCGCAATAACTAAGGCTACGCCGCAACCTTTAATTGCCCAAGGGGCATGTTCTCGGCTTGAACCGCAGCCAAAATTTTTACCAGCTACTATTATATCACCTTTTTCAATTGTTTTAGCAAACTCATGATAAATATTTTCCATACACTTCGACCCTAAGAAGCTAGGGTCCTGTGAATCCAGGTACTTAGCAGGAATAATATCGTCAGTATTTATGTTGTCGCCGAATTTATAGGCTTTACCTTTAATAATCATGCTCTTTTAATTGGTGATCGGTGACTTGTAAATTATGTAACCTCCTCGGGATGACTAATCCTTCCGGTAATGCTGCTGGCAGCAGCAACTGCCGGTCCGCAAAGATAAACAAAGCTTTGGGGGCTACCCATACGGCCGGTAAAATTACGGTTGGTAGTTGCAAGGGCAACTTCACCCTTATCGAGAATGCCGCAATGGCCGCCTAAACACGGCCCACAAGTCGGCGGAGAAATTATATACCCTGCTTCCTGGAATATATTTAAATATCCTTTTTGGTATGCCTGGGCATAAATTTTAGGCGTTGCCGGAATAACAATTGCTCGTAAGCCTTTTTTTACTTTTTCCCCTTTTAAGAGCTTTGCTGCAACAGCTAAATCAGAAAGTCTTCCGTTAGTGCAAGAACCAATTACTACCTGGTCAACTTTAATTTTTTTAAGCTTATCTACACTCTTTACATTACTTGGTAAATGCGGACAAGCGATTTGAGGCTTTAAGTTCTCAATATTGATATTTATAATTTTGCTGTAGGTTGCATCCTCATCACTTGTAAGCAGTTTAATATTCCTTTTATTAACCCCTGCCGCTTTAAGATAGCTTAGTGTTTTCTCGTCAGGTTCTATTATTGCAGTTTTCCCACCGGCTTCTGCGGCCATATTACACATAGTAAACCTATCATCCATACTTAACTTTTTAATTACGCTACCGGAAAATTCCATAACTTTATACAAAGCACCATCTACGCCGATTTTTCCAATAGTATGCAATATTAAATCTTTCCCGCCTATCCATTGGGGTAACTTTCCCTCATAAACGAATTTTATCGTCTCCGGCACCCTCAACCAGCATTTTCCCTCTTTCATTACTGCCGCTAAATCAGTCGAACCAACTCCAAAACTTGCTGCTCCTAAAGCACCGTAAGTACAAGTATGAGAATCTGCACCGATTATTAAATCAACAGGCTTAATCAATCCGATTTCCGGTAAAAAAACGTGTTCTACTCCACATTTATCAATATCATAGAAATGTTTCAGCTTAAATTTACGAGCAAACTCTTTTAAAACTTTTACATTATTAGCTGCTTTAAAATCGCGAGCCGGTAGGAAATGGTCACAGATAAAACCAATTTTGCGAGAATCGAATACTGATTTAAATCCTGCCCGTTCAAACTGCTTAACGGCCAAAGGAGCAGTTATATCATTGCCGAAACAGAAATCCACCTTAGCATAGATAAAATCATCTAGTCTTTTGGATAGAGAATTTTTAAGTAAAATTTTCTCAATTAAAGTAAGACCCATAATTCTCAGTTGTAAGCTTTAAGCTGTAAGCCTATTCTAAATATTTCTTATAGCTTACAACTTACAACTTATAGCTTATAGTTGGGTTATTTGAATTCTTTTACCAGAAGAGTAGCGTTATGGCCCCCGAACCCTAAAGAATTAGAAAGGGCAGCCTTCACATCATATTCTTTTGCCTTATTGGGCGTGTAGTTTAAATCACATTCTGGATCAGGTTCTTCATAATTTATAGTAGGAGGAACAATCTTATCTCTTATCGCCAAGCAACAGGCAATAAATTCAATTGCGCCGGCAGCACCCAAGGTATGGCCGGTTATTGACTTTGTAGAACTTATAACAAGACTCTCGGCGTAGCTGCCAAAAGTGTTTTTTATTGCTTTGGTTTCGGTTTTATCGTTTAACTGAGTACTTGTGCCATGGGCATTAAGGTAAATATTAGAATCCCGAGAAACTTCTCCCTCATCTAAAGCAACTGACATAGCTTTTGAAGCTGCAATACCTTCAGGATCGGGGGCAGTAATATGGTAAGCATCGCAAGTTGCGCCATAACCACTTATTTCTCCATAAATAACAGCTCCCCTTTTTTTAGCATGCTCAAGCTCTTCCAGCACAATCATGCCTGAACCTTCAGCCATAACAAATCCGTCTCTTTGACGGTCAAAGGGCCGGCTAGCTCTTTGAGGCTCATCATTTCGCTTAGAGAGGGCCTTTAAAGCGCAAAAACCCCCTACGCCCAAAGGACATATGCAAGCTTCTGTGCCTCCGCAGACCATAGCCGTAGCTTTATCTTGTTTTATAGCCCGGTATCCTTCACCAATAGCATGGGCCCCTGAAGCACAAGCAGTAACCGTACAAAAATTAATCCCTTTCAGCCCAAAGCGTATTGCCACATGACCGGCAGCTTCATTGGTTATTAGCATAGGAATCATAAAAGGAGAGAGCTTCCGCGGCCCTTTTTCCATAAGAGTCTTATGCTCTTTCTCAACAGTCTCCAGGCTTCCTATGCCTGAACCAACAATTACGCCTATTTTGTAGGGATCAATTTTCTCAAGGTTTAAGCCGCAATCTTCTATTGCTTCTTGGGCTGCACCTAAAGCAAATTGAGCAAAACGGGGTGTTCTTCTTATATCTTTGGAAGAGAGAAAAGGAAGTTCAAAATTTCTTACTTCACCGGCAATTTGAGAATCGAAATCTTTTGTATCAAAACGAGTTATTTTACCTATTCCGCTTTTCCCTTTAATCAAAGAATCCCAAAAAGCCTCTTTACCTATTCCTACTGGAGAGACTACTCCACATCCAGTAATGACTACTCGTTTCATTTTTCAAAAAGCTAGCTTTCTTTCTTGCTTATTTTTCCTTCTATGTACTTAACTGATTCCCCCACAGTAGTAATCTTTTCAGCATCTTCGTCAGAAATCTCTATAGCAAACTCTTCTTCTAAAGCCATAACAACTTCTACTGTATCCAAAGAATCGGCGCCTAAATCATCGATAAAAGAACTTTCTAGTTTAATTTCCTCTTTTTTAACTCCTAATTGTTCAGAAATTATATTCTTTACTTTCTCGTCGATATTCATTCCTACCTCCTTTTCCCTTATACTAAATCATTCCGCCATCTACTACCACCACTTGACCTGTTACATAGTCTGCGGCTTGCGATGCTAAAAATAACACTGCGCAAGAAACATCCTCTGGTGAACCTAATCTATTCAAAGGTATTCTTTTTAACATTTCCTCTTTTACTTTATCGGGCAGCTTTTCAGTCATTTTAGTCTTGATATAACCCGGCGCAACAGCATTAACACATATTGCCCTTGACCCTAATTCTTTGGCTAACGACTTTGTAAGCCCGATTAAACCAGCTTTCGATGCTGAATAATTTGATTGACCTGCATTTCCCACTATACCGATAATAGAAGAAATGTTAATTATCTTTCCGTTGCGCTGCTTTACCATGTGTTTTACACATAGTTTAGAACATAGGAAAGCTCCTTTTAAATTTACGCTTAAAACAGTATCCCAATCATTTTCAGAGAGCCGAAGTGCCAAGTTGTCTTTGGTTACACCTGCATTGTTAACTAATATATCAATCTTTGAAAACTTGTCAATAACTTTGTTTATAGCTTGCTCTATTTGCTTAGAGTCGGTAACGTTAACTAGGTAATAAGCACACTCGGAGTAAGCACCTAATTCTTTCTGGGTTGCCGCTAAACTCTCTTCATCCAAATCAAAGATTATCACTATTGCCTTATTCCTAGCAAAATTCAGAGCTATTTGCTTACCTATACCTTGAGCTGCCCCGGTAACGATAACAACCTTACCCTCAAAACTCATTTGCCCTCCTTTATACACGAATATTCATCTAAAGAGTTATCTAGGTCTTCTTTTTTCTCTATATTAACTACTTTGAGTTTTGGATTTATTTTTCTCATCAACCCCCGCAATACCTTTGCCGGGCCGACCTCAAAAAACAAATCAACACCCTTTTCACTCATAAACTCTATGCACTCTTTCCATAAAACCGGTGATGTTAACTGCTCAAGGAGATTTTCTTTAATCTCACCCTCCCTTGTGTGAGCTCTGGCAGTAAAATTACTTACAATAGGTATTTTTGCATCGTTAAACTGTATTTTCTTAATAACCTCTCTTAACATATCCTTAGCCGGAATCATAAAAGGAGAATGAAAACCACCGCTAACTTCCAATTCAACCACTCTTACTCCCGGTATTTCTAAGATACTTCTAACTTTATCTTTTATATCTTTAGCTAAGGAAACTACCACCTGACTGGATGAATTTATATTAGCAATATAAAAATCTTCTTGTCTGGATTTTTCTTTCAAAAAATCCATATCTGCGCCTATAACAGCAAACATGGTAGAAGAGCTTACTTTAGCTGCTTGTTGCATAGCTTTGGCTCTCTCTCTAACTAAGATTACTAAATCTTCTAAAGAAACGACTCTAGCTGCATATAAACAGCTATATTCACCTAAACTTAAACCTGATAAGTAATCTGGCTGTATGCCTTTAAAACTAAACACCTCAAAAGCAGCTACGCTAACTGCTAGAATAGCAAGTTGCTGGGTAGCTGTATCTTTTAATTGTTCTGCTTGAGCCTGGAAACATTTTTTCGATAACTCAAAGCCCAAAACATTGTCAATGGAATTAAAGATATTTTTTGCCGCAGAAAAATTGTCGTATAAGCTCTTGCCCATCCCTGTATACTGCGATCCTTGACCGGGGAAAATGATTGCTTTCATAATTTGGTTAATTTATTAATTGGTGAATGGTTAATAAAAATGCCTAACTTGCTACTCACCATTTGCGAACATTAAATCCATTTAATTATACAACTGCCCCAAACTAAACCCCCGCCAAAAGCATCAAAGACAACGATGTCTCCTTTACTTATCTTTTTATCCTCCCAAGCCTCGCATAGAGCAACCGCGCTTGAAGCAGAGGACATATTGCCATAACGGGAAATATTGAGATAAACTTTATCCAAAGGAATATTTAGACGCTTAGCTACTGCCTTTATTATCCTTTCATTAGCCTGGTGAGGAACTAGTAAATTTACATCTTCAATTTTTAATTTTGCCTTGGTTAAGGATTTCTTTGCGGCTTGTACCATTATTCGCACAGCAAGACGGAAAAGTTCATTGCCGCGCATCTTGATATAATGAAGTCTTTTATCAATCACTTCCTTGGATATCGGCAGGCGTGACCCGCCGCCAGGTAAAATTAAAACATCACTTTGAGAACCATCCCCGCCCAGGTAAGCACTAAGAAAGCCATTTTTACTGGTTGGAGTTAGAATTGCTGCTCCTGCACCATCGCCGAATAAAATACAAGTTGAACGGTCTTGCCAATCAGTTACCGAAGAAAGAACCTCGCTTCCTACAACTAATACGTTTTTGTATAATCCGCCCCTTATAAACTGCCAGGCAGTCACTAAAGCGTAAACAAAACCGGCACAGGCAGCAGAAACATCAAAACAGCAAGCTTTAGCAGCTTTTAAATAATTTTGCAAATAACAAGCTGTGGAAGGAAATTGTGTGTCGGGAGTAATAGTTGCTACAATAATCAAATCCAAGTCTTTAGCTTTCATTCCCGCTCTTTTTAAAGCGATTACAGAAGATTTATAGGCCAAATAAGAAGCTCCTTGGCCATCTTCTATAATTCTTCTTTCCTTTATACCTGTACGAGCTCTAATCCACTCGTCAGATGTATCAACTTTTTTTTCTAAGTCAAAATTAGTAAGACGCTTAGACGGTAAGTATTTGCCTAACCCCACTATCTTGGCAGATTTCATTAATTCTCCTTTTGATCTCTGAATTCAAATCCCAGCTTAACTCCTCACCAGCAACTCTAATGGCATTTTTAACCGCCCGGCTATTAGAACGCCCATGCCCAATTATTATAATTCCATCTACTCCCAACAAAGGCGCTCCTCCATATTCGGCATAATCAAGAGATTTCTTAAATTCCTTAAGATTTTTCTTTGCTAACAATAAGGCTAATCTGCCTAATAGGCTTTTGCACATAGCTTTAAGGAAAAGCTTACCCATAGTTTCTGCGCTGGCTTCAGCTGCTTTTAAAGCAATGTTGCCAGTGAAGCCATCGCAAACTATACAATCGCACTTGCCGGAAAAAATCTCTTTTGCTTCGGCATTTCCGATAAAATTTAAAGAAGAAATAGAAAAAAGCTTATGCACATTCTTTATAAGCTCTAAGCCTTTAGAAGCCTCTTCGCCAATATTAAGAAGACCTACTGTGGGGTTTTTCTTCTTCAATACCAGCTTACAATACACTGACGCCATTATCCCATATTGAAGAAAGTTTATGGGTTTACAGTCGATATTGGCTCCGACATCAATAATCAAAGACACATCTTTTGTGGTAGGTACCGTTAAAGCAATACCCGGGCGGTCC
>JAMXCX010000024.1 GCA_024542985.1 Candidatus Omnitrophota bacterium
TTAGGTCCAATTAAATCTAAGCTGAATTTAATTCTTTATAATGGCTCTTCTTCTGAGTTTAAGGCTCCTGAGAAAGAGCAAGTAGATAGTTTTAAGGAAATACTCTTAAAAGCGGGAATATTTTTTACTTTGAGAAAACCCAGAGGCCAGGATATAAGTGCGGCCTGCGGTCAATTAAGAGCTAGACATAAATTAATAAGATAAGTTTGACGAAATTGACAATTGAAGCTTAATTTAAAAAACTAATATATATTAGGAGATTATAATGGAGATGATAGAATGTGATTGCCAGATTTTGATTAAACTCAACAGGAGGTTTTAAGAGATGCAAGAAGCGGTCTATCGATTACCCCAGGAATTTTTACATAAATTAAAAAAGATTTATCCTAACCGATATAGCAATATAGCTAATACTTTCCTTAGAAAAAGAGAGCCTACTTTTAGGATAAATTACTCAAAAACAGACTTGACTAACTTACGAAAAACCTTGCAGAATCAAAGAGTGAGATTCAAAGAATTTTCCTTTCCCAAAGGCTCTTTTTTGCTCAAAAATCCTTTGCGGGATTTTCAAAGGACAGAGGTTTATCAAAAGGGGCTAATTTATGTTCAGAATCTATCTAGTATGTTACCGGTGTTAATTCTTTCTCCGGAAAGCGGGGATAAAATACTTGATTTATGTGCTGCTCCCGGGGCTAAGACAACCCAGATTGTTTCTCTTGCTTCAGGCGCAGAGGTTGTAGCCATAGAAAAAATCCGCACTCGTTACTATAAATTATTAGCCAATCTAAAGAATCAAGGTTCGGATTCAGTTAAGGTTTTTCTTTTAGACAGTATATGGGTAAGAAAAAAATTTCCTGAGTGTTTTGATAGGATTTTAGCCGATGTTCCTTGTTCGGCAGAGGGGAGGTTTTTAGTCTCTAACCCTAAGAGTTTTAAATATTGGAAACAACGAAAAGTCAAAGAAATGGTCCATAAACAAAAAAAACTTCTGCATTCAGCATTTTTTGCCTTGAAAGAAGGCGGAACTTTGGTTTATTCTACTTGTACGTTTTCCCCTGAGGAGAATGAAGGAGTTATCGATTGGTTTATAAACAAGTTTAAAGAAAAGTTAGAACTTATGCCTGTAAATATTCCTTTGAGCAATGCAATCAAGGGGTTAACCAGTTGGAAGGGCAAGGATTTTTCCAGCGATCTCCGTCTGACAAAAAGAATAATTCCTAATGATTTAATGGAGGGTTTTTTTGTTGCTAAATTAAAGAAAGTTTCGGTTTAGTAATTTAGATAGGTACAAAAAAAGAGCATACTTTGGTAAAGTATGCTCTTTTTTATTATAAATATTTAGTTTAAAATTGATTTTAATTCTTTTGAGGCTTTAAAAGATATTTTTTGCTTAGCTGGAATTTGGATTGATTCGCCAGTTTTTGGATTTCTTCCCATTCTTGCTTTTGTCTGTTTTACCTTAAAAGTTCCAAAACCGGAGATAGCAACATCTTCTTTATTTTTAAGAGTAGTCTTAATTGTATCCCAAATAGTATCTACTATTTCGATTGCTTCTTTTTTTGTGGCTGTTTTTGCGGCAATAACTTCTGCTAATTGTGCCTTTTTCATTTAAACACCTCCTTTATCTTTAAAAAAGTTAATATTCTCAAGTACTTTTTACTATTCTATAGCGAAGACGAATGTTGTCAAGAGATTTAAAATGAAATTTGCGTTGCAAAATATTACCTTCGATTTATAATTAACCTTATGATTATCACCAAAAGAGAAGTCGATTTAATAAAAAAAGCACCCCAGGATGAGGTTTTTTCATTAGGGGTTGATTTTGGCCAAAGAACCGTAAGCGTGGTTAGGAAAGGCAAGAAGGCCGTTTTGGATAATGATTTGATTTTAGATTTAGAAGAGAAATTTAAAGAGAAATTTTGCTATTTCATAGAGGGAAAAGGAGTTAGGAAAGTATATTTCTTTTCCGAACTTACCAATAGATTTTACAAGTTAGTACCAACTCTTGATTGGCCTACTATATCTATTAGTTCTGTTCCCATGCATAGCTTAGCTTCGCCTAAAAAGTATACTCAAAACAAGATAGATTTGATAAAACCTTATGGTTACGTTCTCGACACCTGCATGGGGCTGGGTTATACGGCCATTTTAGCTTCGAAAATCGCCCAAAAAGTAATTACTTTTGAAAAGGACGATAATGTCTATGTCCTGGCCGAGCTTAATCCCTTATCTAAGGAGCTATTTTTAGCCCAGAATATTGAAATTTGCAGAAATGACGTATTTGAGGGGATTAAAGGCCTAGATAGTGATTGCTTCGATTGCATTATTCATGATCCGCCTACCTTTAAGCTGGCTGGGGAACTTTTTTCCCAAGATTTTTACTCTTCGTTAAAAAGGGTGCTTAAAAAAGGCGGCAAACTGTACCATTACACCCCGTTATATAAGATAAAACAAGGGTTTGATTTTCCTTCAAAAGTCAAGAAAAGGCTTAAAATAGTAGGGTTTAAAGGAATTAATTACTCTGAGAAAGCTTTTGGATTTCTCTGCAAAAGATAGCTTTTTGCCTTTAAGGACGTTTTTAGGTTAAAAAATTAGTCTTAAAAGCCGAAAAAGCCGAAAAATTTCCATAGATTTTTAATTGACTCAGTGGTATAATTTTACCCAGACCCAGGGTGGGTAAAAGAGTTTTTTAGAACAAGGACAGTTAAATTTTGGCTATTTGCTAGAAGGTAATATTACGCGATAGAACAATGCAGATGACTTTAGACCAAGACAAACAACAGCTAAGGCAAAGATTAATAAGACGCCTTTTAGCTCTGACTAAAGAAGAAATAAAAAGGAGGAGCAAGAATGTCGAAGATAAATTATCTGATTTACTTATATACAAACAAGCAAAAGTTGTTATGGCCTATTACCCCTTAAGAGGGGAAGTAGATATTTTAAAGATGATTAAGAAGGCAAAAACTTTTAAGCGTTTTTGCTTCCCGGTGATGGATTTGAAGGCAAAAGGTTTACGCATTTTTGAAGTTAACAATCTAGACGAAGATTTTATTTCAGGCCCTTTCGGAGTTATAGAACCAGATGTAGAAAAAACAAAAGAATTGAGTATAAAAGAAATAGATATAGTAATTGTTCCCGGTCTTGGTTTTGATTATCACAAGAACAGGCTGGGTAGAGGGGCGGGTTTTTACGACCGCTTTTTGGAAAAAATAACTCCGTCTATTAAAAAAGTTGGGATTGCCTTTGAATTTCAAATCCTAGAAAGCCTTCCTATTCATCTTTCCTTAGATCAGAAGCTTGATGTTATCGTCAGTGAGAGCTTCGTTATCTGAATTAATAGTTTGTATGTTTTTAAGGTTTATCCCGACACGGGAAATTCCCGTGATTTGAGCCCGTACTTTTAAGGCGCAACATAAGGTTTTTAAATTTGTATTTATTAGGTATTAAGAGCCAATTACTCTTATAATTAATAAACATCGAAGTTTAATTGTCTGGGAGTAAAACTTGGCTTTTCCGATTTTAGAGTCGGAGGCAAGGAGGTTATATTATGGATATCTTTTATATAATAGGAGGAGCACTTTCGGGATTAATTCTGGGAGGATGGCTAGGGAAGGTCATTGAGAAGGGTAAGTTAAAGAAAAGAAAAGACGATGCTGAGAAAATATTAAAAGAAGCCAAATTTAAAGTAGAAGAGATTACCAGAAAAGCTGATTTAGACAGTAAAGAATTACTTTATAAGTTAAGAGTTGATTTTGAAAAGCAGAATTTTTTGAAAAGAGACGAATTGACTGGTTTGGAAAAGCGGCTCATGCAGAGAGAGGAAAATTTAGAAAAAAGGCTTGATTTTATTGAAGGCAAAGAGCGGGAGTTACGTAAAAGCGAAATTAATCTAAAAAATATGTCTGCAAATGTAGAAAAAAAGAGCCAGTCTTTGGAGCATTTGATAGAAGAAGAAAAGGAAAAGTTAAAAAAAATATCTTCCTTAACTCCTCAAGAAGCCAGGGAGATTTTACTTAAGAGGTATGAAGAAGAGCTGCGGGGGGATAAGGCAAAGATGATTAGGGATATGGAAAATGCTGCTCATGAGGAGGCAGAAGAAAAGGCAAAGGAGATTGTATCTCAAGCAATTCAAAGATGCGCTGTTGAGCATACTACCGAGACTACAGTGAGCGTGGTTCCTCTTCCCAATGATGAGATAAAGGGGAGAGTCATTGGCAGAGAAGGCCGCAACATAAGGATGTTTGAGATGGCTACAGGCGTAGATTTAATAATTGATGATACTCCGGAGGCGGTGAGCATTTCTGGTTTTGATCCCATAAGAAGGGAAGTTGCTCGTATTGCTTTAGAGAAATTGGTGCAGGATGGTAGGATTCACCCGGCTAGGATAGAAGAGGTGGTAGAGAAAACTAAGCTGGAGTTTGACAAAAAACTAATGGAGGAAGGCAAATCCGCTGCCTATGAAGTAGGGATTCATAATTTACATCCGGAAGTGATAAAACTATTAGGGAAACTAAAATATCGCACCAGTTTCGGGCAGAATGCGTTGCAGCATTCAAAAGAAGTCGCAATTATTATGGGTGTTTTAGCCGCCGAGTTAAACTTAGACTCCAGAATCGCAAAAAGGGCTGGCCTTCTGCACGATATAGGTAAAGCTATTGATCACCAAGTAGAAGGGACGCATGCTCAGATAGGAGCAGACTTACTGAAAAGATACGGAGAGCATGAGTTTATCATAAATGCTGCCGGAGCACATCACGAAGAAACAGAATTTAAATCACTCTTTTCGCTATTGGCTTTAGTTGCTGATGCGATTTCTGCATCTCGTCCGGGAGCGCGCAGAGAAACTTTAGAAACCTATGTTAAGCGTCTTAGGCAGCTGGAGAGAACGGCTAATTCCTTTGAAGGGGTAGATAAGAGTTTTGCTATTCAAGCCGGGCGCGAAATAAGAGTAATGGTCCAGCCTAATAGAATTAAGGATGATGAGATTACTATTCTTGCTCACGAGATAAAGAAAAAATTAGAACAAGAAATGGATTATCCGGGAAATATAAAGATTACCGTAATTAGGGAGACCAGGGCAGTAGATTACGCTAAATAAGCCATACTAGCTGTAAGCTGCAAGTCATAAGCTATAAGCTAAGAGGAAGAAAAGAGAAGAACAGCCAAGAATATAAAGTAGTTCTCCAGATTTAAGCTTAAAGCTTACAGCTTAAGACTTACAGCTGATTTTACAGCTGTTTTTAATGATTGTTGATTTAGTGAAAAAGCGCTAGAATATAAACCAATGAAAGTTGTATTTATCGGTGATATCGTTGGAAAACCTGCCAGAACATACCTTAAAGAAGCTTTTCCCTCAGTAAAGAAAGATTTAGATTTTGTGATAGCTAACGGCGAAAATGCTGCCGGAGGCTCTAGCATAACCCCGGATACCGCTAAAGACCTTTTTAATTGTGGCATAGATGTTATTACTACCGGTGACCATATTTTTAAAAAGAAGGAATCCAGAGATGTCTTGAGCAAGAGTGATGTCATAAGGCCTCTAAATTATGGGGAATTAGCAGCCGGCCGCGGTTATCTTATAAAGGAAGTTGGAAGCCTAAAAGTAGGGGTTATAAATCTTTTGGGAAGGGTTTTTATGCAGCCGGTAGATTGCCCTTTTACTGCCGTAAAGAATGTTTTAGAGGCTATAAAAAAAGAAACGAAAATAATATTTGTTGATATACACGCTGAAGCAACAAGTGAAAAGCTGGCTATGGGTTATTTTCTAGCAGGAAAAGTCACTGCGGTTATAGGCACACATACCCACATACCTACTGCTGACGAGAGGATAATAAACGGCTTTACGGCTTATATTACAGATGCGGGGATGACAGGAAGTTTCGATTCTGTTTTAGGAAGGGAAAAGCACCAAATTATTGAGCGGTTTCTTACCAACATGCCGGTAAGATTTAATTTGGCTCAAGAAGATGTACGGATACAAGGGGTTTTGGTTGAGGTAGATGAAAATACAGGCGCTGCATTGTCTATAAAAAGAATAGAATATAAAAAAGGCAATTTCGCTCCGGTTTCTTAATTTATCCCGAGGCGATAAACTCCGGCCTCTAGAGCACGGATGGAAACGTGGCTGGGCCCACACGGCACCTGTCTACAGGTAGGTAGAGACAGGGATTTTCCCATAGAATAATCGGGATAAGCTGCTCCCTTAGAGGCGGAGAATTCAGGAAACCGGGAGCTTTACAGCGGAGTTTCATATTTTGTAAATAGTGATTTCAGGCAAGTTTTCGAATACAAGAGGCAAATAAATAGTAGTGAGGTGAATTATGGACTGGAGTGGTATAGAAAAAAGGCGTTTTGTCAGGGTTAAGTTTCCTTGTAAAATAATCGTTTATGCCCCCGAAAAACATGTTATTGTTTCGCATACCGAAAATATCAGTACTGGCGGAGTGAGAGTTATCATTGATGATAAGTTAGAGATTTCTTCCCTGGTTGGTTTAGAAATATACCTGGGAGATAGGCCAGTAATCTGTAAAGGAAGAGTAGTTTGGGTAGTTGAAATAGTTAGTCCTGTTTTGAAAACTCCCGGTATGAATGATACTGGTATAGAATTTTATGAGATTAAAGAAAAAGACAAAAAATCAATTAATAGGCTGATAAAAGCTATTGTTTCGGGAGATAAATGATTTTAGATAAAGTTAATTCACCGCAGGATATAAAAAGTCTAAACTATAAGGATTTAAAATTACTTAGCCAAGAAATAAGGAATTTATGCGTTAAGGTAGTATCTAGAAATGGGGGGCATCTGGCTTCGTCTCTAGGTGCAGTAGAGCTTTGCGTTGCCTTGCACTATTGTCTTGATACGCCTCGAGATTCTCTTGTTTTTGATGTAGGTCATCAAACTTATGCTCATAAGATAATTACTGGAAGGAAGAGTAGCTTTCCGAGCTTAAGAAAATATAAAGGAATTAGCGGTTTTCCCAATTTCGGAGAGTCTATTTATGATATTTATATATCCGGCCATGCTTCTACGGCTATTTCCTGGGCTCAAGGTATAACAGAAGCAAAAAAACTAAATAACGATAATTCAAAGGTTGTAGCTGTTGTTGGTGACGGATCTTTAACCGGAGGGATGTGTTTTGAAGCCTTGAATTCTTGCGGACATTCTCAAAGTAATATATTAGTAGTTGTTAATCATAACCAGATGAGCATTTCAGCTTCCGTAGGAGCTTTGAGCAGGCATCTTACAAAGCTTATTTCCGCGCCTATTTATAATCGCATAAAGACCGAATTGGAGAGATTTCTGAAACATTTCTCATTGGTTAAAGGTTTAGTCCAAAAAGCAAGAAAATTCGAAGAGACAATAAAAGGTTTGATTGTCCCGGGATTATTTTTTGAAGAGCTGGGTTTTCGTTATTTCGGCCCTATCGATGGGCACAATCTAGAGGTTTTAATTCCTACTTTAAAAAATATTATTTCCTTAAACGGGCCTCGAATTTTACACGTAGTGACTAAGAAAGGCAAGGGCTATAAATTTTCTGAAGAGAACCCGGAAGATTTTCATGGCGTTTCTTCATTTGACATTCGCACAGGCGAGATTCAAAAACGAGGAAACCCTACCTTTAGCGAGGTTTTTGCTGAAAAACTAAAAAATTTAGCTAAAAGTAATAGTAAAATAGTAGCTATAACTGCGGCCATGCCTAAAGGTACAGGCCTTTGTGCATTCAGTAAAAAATTTCCAAATAGATTTTTTGACGTGGGTATTGCTGAATCCCACGCTGTTAGTTTCGCCAGCGGTTTAGCCAAAGAAGGCCTAAAGCCGGTAGTAGCTATCTATTCTACATTCTTGCAGCGTTCCTTTGACCAAATTATACATGATGTTGCTTTGCAGAAACTAGGAGTTATTTTTGCTGTTGACAGGGCAGGAGTGGTTGGCCAAGATGGCCCTACTCACCACGGAATTTTTGATATCGGCTATTTAAGGTTGATTCCTAATATGGTATGCATGGCTCCGAAAGATAAGGAAGAGCTTGAAGACATGTTAGAATTTTCTCTGCAGTTGAAAATTCCGGTAAGTATTCGTTATCCCAAGGGAGAAGGCTACTCCTTAGGGGATAGAAAACCAATTGAGTTGGGCAAAGCTCAAGTTATTAACCAGGGAAGCGATTTATGCATACTTGCTGTCGGTTCCATGGTCAAAATAGGGTATGAGTGCGTAGCTTTACTTAACGAGGAAGGAATTAAGGCTTCTTTAGTAAACGCGCGTTTTATAAAACCATTAGATACGAAACTGCTTACAAGGTTAGCTGATGAGTATAATTTTATTGTTACTCTTGAAGAAGGTAGTTTGTCTTGTGGTTTTGGAAGCGCGGTTTTGGAATTTTATGAAACACAAGGTTCTTTAGATAAAATACGATTAATGAGAGCAGGCTTTCCTGATGAGTTTATTCCTCCGGCTAGAAGAGACCAGCTGCTAAACATCTACGCCTTAGATGCTGCTTCTTTAGTAGATGCAGTTAAACACCAGATAAAACTCCAGCTCAATGAGCGTTAAAGAACAAAAAACTTTCTGTTTTCAAGTAAAGGTCAACAGAGACAAATGTAAGGGTTGTCAGCTGTGTATTTTTTACTGTCCGGTAGGTTATTTAGTTCTTTCTAGCCGATTGAATAAGAAAGGGGTTAAGTTTGCTGAAACTAAAAAAGATAATGAGTGTATAGGCTGTGGATTTTGTTACTTAATTTGCCCCGATGCCTGTATAGAAATTCATGGAAAAGAACAAGACAAAGAAAAATAAAGTGTTAATGGCTGGTAATGAAGCCATGGCTGAGGCCGCAATTCGGGCGGGCTGCGGATTTTATGCCGGTTATCCCATAACTCCCCAGAATGAATTGATTGCCTATATGGCTAAAAAAATGAAACCGCGCAATCGAGTATTTGTCCAGGCAGAGAGTGAATTAGCAGCTATCAATATGGTTTTTGGTGCATCAGCTGCCGGTGTGCGGGCGATGACTTCTTCTTCCAGCCCGGGAATTTCATTAAAGCAGGAAGGAATATCTTATTTGGCAGGAGCTTCGCTTCCGGCAGTAATAATTAATGTAATGCGGGGAGGTCCGGGCTTGGGGAGTATTGAGTCCAGTCAAAGTGATTATTTTCAAGCAACCCGAGGCGGAGGCCACGGCGATTATTTTACCCTGACTTTAGCTCCCTGGAGCGTAGATGAAGCCGCGAGGTTAGTTATGCTTGCTTTTGATTTAGCCGATTATTATAGAAATCCAACCTTGATTTTAGCTGACGCAATCATCGGGCAAATGATGGAACCGGTTGAGTTAATCCTAAGGAAAGAATTTAAAAAGAAAATTCCTAAAAAAAATTGGGCTTTGACCGGGGCAAAGGGGAGATCTCCGAATATAATAAGGTCATTTTTCTTAAAAGAAGGGTTGCTAGAAACTTATAATGAATATTTGAGAAAGAAATGGAATAATATTCGGAAAAATGAACAGAGATTCAGTACCTACAAAACAGATAAGAATAAGTATTTAATTGTTGCTTACGGGTCTCAGGCAAGGATCGTACGGGAAGCGGTAGATATTTTAAGAAAAGAAAATATAAAGGTTGGCCTGTTTAGGCCTATAAGTTTGTGGCCTTATCCCGAAAAAGGTTTAAAAAGGCTGGCAAAAGGCGTAAAGAAAGTAGTTGTTGTAGAGCAATCTTTAGGCCAGATGGTAGAGGATGTTAAATTGGCTCTTCCCGGCAAAGAAGTTGTTTTTTTAGGAAAAGCCGGGGGAGGCATTCCCCAGGCCAAAGAGATTATAAATCTTATAAAGAGAAATAGATGAAAAAAAGTTTCCTTCTTCCTAAATCTTTAAAAAATGTTGATACTCATTATTGTTCTGGCTGCGGACACGGCATATTGCATCGGTTAGTTGCCCAAGCTATAGACGAATTAAATATCCGGGAAAAAACAATAGGAATTGCTCCGGTTGGTTGTGCTGTGATTGCTTATAACTATTGGGATTTTGATGTTTCTGAAGCAGCTCACGGCCGGGCTTTGGCTGTTGCCACAGGTATAAAACGATGCCGGCCTCAAAATGTAGTATTTACTTATCAGGGAGACGGAGATTTAGCTTCTATAGGCATTGCTGAAACTTTACATTCTGCAAACAGGGGCGAAAATCTAACCTGCATTTTCGTCAATAATGCTTGCTATGGAATGACCGGCGGGCAAATGGCCCCAACTACTCTTCGGGGACAGAAAACAATTACTACGCCTTTAGGCAGGGACCCTGAGAGTGGAGACGGTTGGCCTTTGAAATTGAGCGAGGTATTATCGGTTCTAGACGGAGTTTGTTTTGTTGCCCGCAGCTCCATGAGTAATCCCCAAGGGGTCAAAGAGACTTATCAGTATATAAAAAGAGCTTTTATTAATCAGATAGAAAAAAAGGGTTTTTCTCTGGTTGAGGTTTTAAGTTCCTGCCCCACCATTTGGCAGAAAACACCTATTGATGCCTTAAGGTGGATAGAAGATGAAATGGTTAAGGAATTCCCTTTAGGTGTTATTAAAGAATGACAGAGACTAAAATTTTAATTTCTGGTTTTGGCGGACAGGGCCTAATGAGTCTGGGAAAGATATTGGCCAAGGCAGCTTTACTGGAAAATAGATATACTAGTTGGTTTCCTTCTTATGGGCCGGAGATGCGCGGAGGAACAGCTCATTGTTTCGTGAAAATATCAAACTCACCGATAGGCTCGCCTTTCATAGACGAACCGGATATAGCCATAATTTTAAATCAACTTTCACTGGAGAAGTTTAAAAAACAGTTAAAATCGAAAAGCCTTCTTATACTTAATTCAGACCTCACAAGGAGCAATTTTCATTCTCAAGGCATAAAGGTCATCAGTTTGCCTTTGAACAGAATAGCTCTAGAGTGCGGAAATATAAAAGTGGTTAATATTATTGCTTTAGGCATCTTTTTTGAGGTAAAGAAAAATTTCTTTAAAAGGGAGACTATCGTTAAAGTTTTAAAAGATACCTTTGCCCAAGGAGAAATTTTAGAGGCCAACCTTAAAGCCTTCGGGCTCGGAATAGAAGCTGTTAGCAGGTGATATAAGTAAGAGAATATTATCTATAAGCTAAATTTATGGTTTTTAAAGTAGTTAATAAGATAATTGAATTTTTAAAAATCCCGATTTTTTTTATTCTTTTTGCTTATCTGGCTTTGTGGGCTTATGCGAATTTAGGGGGGTCGGATTATCTTTTTCATATTAAAGCGGGAGAATATATAGTCACTCATAATAGCGTACCTAGCGAAGATGTATTTTCCTTTACCATGGAGGGCAAAAAATGGGTTGATCACGAGTGGCTTTATCAAGTTCTGATTCATTCTTTATATAAAGGTTCAGGCCTCGAGGGGCTCTTTTTACTAAAAGTTATGATTTTTTCTTTAGCTTTTTTTATCTTAAGCCTTGTAATTTTAAAGACAGATTGGATATTCGGGTTTCCCCTTATTTTCTACGGTTTGCAGATATCTACTAGGAGATTTATCTTACGGCCGGATAATTTTAGCTTTTTATTTTTAATTTTATTCCTTTTACCGTTCATTTTTAAAAAACGAAAACTTTTATTTGTATTACCCCTTATTCAAATCCTCTGGGTAAATATGCACGGATTTTTCTTTTTTGGCCCGGCTATTTTAGGTATCTATCTTTTAGCAAAAAAAATAAGACCCGACAATCAAAACAACGATTTTTACAATACAGCAAAAATAGTTTTTCTATTAACACTGGGAGCCTGTTTTATAAGTCCCCATCCCATTGCTGCTATAACTTACCCTTTTAAGATTCTCCTGGATATATTTTCCGGCAATCAGAAGATATTTTATGAATCTATCCAGGAGCTGCAGAGCCCGTTAAAGCACATTTCAAGAAGTTATTTGTTCATAGGTTATTTAATATTTGCCGTTGTTTATCTTAGCTTTTATAAAAATACCAATTTTTTCTTATTGATTCTATCCGGAGTTATGGCCCTATTTTGTTTAAACTCAATGCGGAATTTATATTTTTTTGTTCCCTTAGGTATCGCCATATTCGCAGACCGCCATAAATACGTAAAAGATTTCTTTTCAACCCGGCTCCTAAAAGAGAAAGGTTTTATACTCCTGCAGTGGAGTTTCGTTATTTTTTCGATAATCCTATCTATCAATTTATTTCAAAGAGTTAAAAAAATCCCCAAATCCGGGAGATCTTATATAACTAAAGACAATAAGCTCGAGGTAAAAAGTTTGTTCTTATCTCAGGACCCCCGCGTATTTCCTAAAAACATTATTAATTTTATCAACAATAATGAGCTTCCCCAGAGAATGTTTAATAATTTCAACCTGGGCGCTCCTTTGATATTCAGTTCTTTTCCCAAAAGGAAGGTTTTTATTGACGGACGGTCTGAACTATACGGCAAAGAGTTTTTCTCGTTATACAGAAATATTTTAAAACGGGATAAAAAATCAATAGATTATATTTTGGATAAGTACAAAATAGAAGGCTTTATGATAAGCTATTTTCGAAATAAAACCCCAACTTCCTTGATTAAAGCTATTCATAAACGAGGGTTTAAATGTGTATATTTCGGTACAGACGGCATAATCTTTGTGGATAAAGGGTTTTTAAGCCGAACTCCATCATTAAAAAAACACTTAGTTAATTTTAGGACTGTAAAATTTAAAAAAATAGATTTGATTAACGAGATTAAACTTAACCGCCCTTCCATAGAGGGATATTCTAAAAAAGCTTATATTTTGCATATGTTGGATTATTCAAACACCAGCAGAAGGTATCTAGATGAAATATTAAGGATAAATCCCAATCATGCCGGGAGTCATTATATTTTAGCCAAGATTTATTATAAGGGTAATGATTACCAAAAGGCTTTCATCCATTGCCGCAGAAGTTTGGTTATAGACCGTTCTTTTACGAAAGCCAAAAATCTCCTGGCAAGGATATATGTAAAGACTGGCAATAATGATTCTGCCCGGGAATTATTAGATAAATTAAAAATTGATTTTGATAATTTTTTAGAGGAAGTGAAAAATGAGTAATTCTAAGTCTAAAAGGTTCAGATTTGCCCCTTCTCCTACCGGATATCTGCATATTGGCGGAGCGCGGACATGCCTTTTCAGCTGGCTTTATGCGCAAAAAATCGGCGCGGAGTTCATCTTGAGAATAGAAGATACTGACCTCGAACGTTCCAAGAAAGAATATCTGGATGAAATTCTAGAAAGCATAAAATGGCTGGGAATGGATTGGGATGAAATTTTCTACCAATCTAAACGGTTTGATATTTATCACAGTTACGCAGAGAAACTGATTAGCGAAGGCAAGGCTTGCAAAAAAGAGGGAGCAGTATTTTTTAAGTATGATTTTGAGCGCGTCGAGATAAATGATTTAGTTAGAGGCAAAATAGTATTTACGGAATTGCCTAAAGATGAAGAAGTAATCATAAAAAGCGATGGGTCGCCTACTTACAATTTTAGTTGCGTGATAGATGATGCTTTAATGGGTATAAGCTGTGTGATAAGAGGGGAGGACCATATATCTAATACCCCTAAGCAAATTTTAATGTATGAAGCCTTAAAGCTTAGTATCCCGGAATTTGCCCATGTTCCTTTGATACTTTCAGCCTCCGGGGGGAGAATGTCGAAAAGGTACGGCGCAACGTCCTTAAGAGAATACAAGCAGATGGGCTATTTTTCAGAGGCTATTACTAACTATCTTTTACTTTTAGGGTGGTCACCGGGAAATAACCGGGAAATAATTTCTCTAGGCGAGGCTCAAGATATTTTTGATATAAAAAACGTCAACAAAACAGGAGCGGTTTTTTCTCTAGATAAATTAAACTGGATAAATGGAGAATATATAAGGTCTAAAAGCATAAATGAACTAACCCGAATAATCAAGGCTTATCTTGAGCAGAGAAGTTGTCTTCCCCAAGATGTAGATATGAGTTATTTAGAGAAGATTTGCCGGCTTTTTCAAGAGAGGATTTCTAAGTTATCGGATTTAGTTGACTGGACGCGATTTTGTTTTTATGATGATTTTAAGTATGGCGAGGGCACAGAAAAAATTCTAAGCAATGATTTATCAAAAGAGATAAGTTTTTTAAGTGAACGGTTAAGAGAAATTGATAATTTTGATAAAGAGCAGATAGAAAATAAATTTAGAAAGGCAGCTGGTGACTTAGATTTGAAATTGCGTGTTTTAGTTCATCCTACGAGAGTGGCGTTAACGGGAAGAAAGGACGGCCCGGGTTTATTTGAGACAATGGAGTTATTAGGTAAAGAAAAAGTGCTGAAGCGGTTAAATAGGCTCATCCAGCATTGGCTAAGCCAAGCTTAGCAGCCGATAGATTAAAGAAATTAGGCGGAGGTAAAAATGTTAGTTAAAGAAATAATGTCTAAAAGAGTTATAACAGTATCGCCTGAAAGTTCTCTAAAAGAAGTGGGCGAAATCCTGAAAGAAAAAAGAATCAGCGGCCTGCCGGTGGTTGATTCAGGTGGGAGCATCGTAGGCATTATTACTTTAACCGACATGTTAAATATTTTAAACCGCCTGTATAAATGGAAAGAATTGGAAAAGGCAGAATCGGGATTAAAGCTTAGCAATTTGTTTGAAAAAGAGAAAAGAGAGGCAAAGGTTAGAGACTTTATGACTAAGAACGTTTTTGTTTTAAGTGAAAATGATACTATAGAAGTGGTTATGGAATTAATGTTTAATAAGAGCGTTCACACACTGCCGGTTGCTGATAAAGGAAAAATTGTTGGTGTGGTTGGTAGAAGAGATTTAATCCGGGCTTGCTTTTAGTTTCCGCGCTCCCAAGAAATATTTTAATATTCGTTGCATTTTTTAAATATATTTACCACTTGGGGCTGATTAATCTTTTTAGAGGATTTATCAAGCCTTCCTCATAAGCTTTAGTATCTTCTGCTTTCCCAACTTCTCTTTTCAGATATTCCTTTTTAGTTAAAGTGCTATCTTGCCAGTCGGTATGCATTCTGCTTCTGGGGCAGGCGATTAAAAATGGCAGCAGTATTAAAATTAAGAATAGTTTATTCACGCATTTATTATACCACAGAAATAAAGGCGGTTACTTTCTTGTTATTTTTTCTGTTACTAGCAGGGGTTGATGGGAGTTTTCACTTTCAATTTGCTCGACTTCAAAATTAGTGTTAATTCCAAAAAGATGCACCAGGGCATACTGGACATCGCGAGAGCTAAATTCAGCTGTTGTGTTGTCATGTTTTATTCTTACTATTAATTCTTTCATTGTAGTTTCCTTTCAGGATTAGTTTCCTATTAAGCATTTGTTTAGCTCCGTGAGGTTTACTCGTCCTCCTAAAGTTACCAAAAAAGTAGGAGCTTTTTTGTAGCGATGTTATAGCGCAGTAGGTTTAGATTGTTTAGATATATTTTTAAGAAGGCGTCCCAAAACTTGCTTAATTACAAGTTTTATAAATCCTACTGTAACTTTTTTGGAAATGCACATTATAAGTTAAAATATCAGTTTGTCAATAGGGCCAGGACATAAAAGTAATTTTTTTAAGAGTTTAACCTTCAAATCAGCAAAAATAAAATTCCCCTTGCCAAAAACCCTTGAGAATATTACAATATCCCAAGGCTTGCCCCGTAGTGTAATTGGTAACACGATTGACTCTGACTCAATTATTCCCGGTTCGAGTCCAGGCGGGGCAGCCAGATAAAAAACCACCGAAGCTTTAAGATGTGCTTTTGCCAGAGATGTGTTTGCCTATTAGGGTCAGTGAGAATATATTGAGAAGCTATTTTTAGCCCATATTTATTTATAATAAACTATGAATGGGGAAATAGAGAAAAAACTAAGAAAATATAGTAGCAAGAAAAAAGCCGGAATATTAAAGAGTTTTTTTAAAACCGGTCCGGGCGAATACGCAGAAGGGGATATATTTTTAGGGGTTAAAGTTCCCCAAATAAGGAAATTGGCTAAAGAGTATATAAACTTAAGCCTTAAAGAAGTTAAGAAACTGCTATCTTCGCCGATTCATGAAGAAAGATTGTTGGCCCTTTTAATTTTAGTTTTAAAGTACTCGGAAACAAATGATATTGGTAAGGCAAAGGTTTATCAGCTGTATTTAGATAATACCAAATATATAAATAACTGGGATTTAGTAGATTTAAGCGCTGCAGCTATTATCGGCCAATTCCTAATGGGAAAATCCAAAGCACCGCTTTATGCCTTAGCGAAATCAGAGGTATTATGGGAAAGAAGAATTTCTATTGTTTCCACCTTTTGTTTTATAAAAAACAACCAGCTTAATGTTACTTTAAGAATTGCCGGATTATTGCTTCACGATAAGCAAGACCTGATTCATAAGGCCGTAGGATGGATGTTGCGTGAGGTAGGAAAAAAAGACTTAGTTTCCCAGGAGAGTTTTCTAAAGCGATATTATAAGACTATGCCCAGGACTATGTTGCGCTACGCTATTGAGAGATTCCCCCAAAGGAAGAGACAGGCTTATTTAAAAGGGAAGATATAGCTTTTTAGGATAAGATTTGAGTATCCGGCTCTGCGGCTGACCCGGTTTTATATAGTCTTAGAAAATATCTTGAAAATTACTTCGAATATCACTATTATATTTAGGAACAATATTGTATATATTTTAAAGAATTTTAATCAGAGGAGGATTTAAAATGGATAAAAAGGCAAGCGCTGCCCAAGAATTTGAATATAAGGCTGAAATGAAGCAGCTGCTTCATTTAATAGTCCATTCTTTATATACACACCCGGAGGTATTTTTGCGCGAGCTTATCTCGAATTCCGCGGATGCTCTTAATAAGGTGCGTTTTAGAAAACTCACCGATAAAAACATTCTTGATTTTGATGCTAACTTTGAGATCAAAATAGAACTTGATTCGAAAAAAAAGATATTTTCGATAGAGGATAATGGTATAGGTATGAGAAAAGACGATCTTATTAATGGTATCGGTACAGTAGCCCGGTCAGGAACTATAGAGTTTTTAAAGAAAGTTAAAGGGCAGGACAAGGCACTTGATGAAGAGTTGATTGGTCAGTTCGGAGTAGGATTTTATTCAGTGTTTATGGTCGCCGAGGAAGTTACTATTGAAACTCGTCATGCTGATATTGATTCTAAGGCTTTGCGTTGGAGGTCTAAAGGAGAAGGGAATTTCACTATTGAAGAAATTGATAGAAAAAAGAGAGGCACCAAGGTATATTTTACCTTAAAGAAAAGCGCAGAAGAATTTTGTGAGGAGTACAAAATAAAAAATACCATAAATAAATATTCTAATTTTGTAAATTTCCCTATAATTTTAAAAAATGAAAAAATTAACAAGGTAATTGCCTTATGGCATAAAAGCACAAAAGAAATCAAAGAAGGAGAACTTAATGACTTTTATAAATTTATAAGCAATGATTCCAGTAATCCCTTAGGCCATCTGCATTTATCTTTAGAGGGAAGCGTTAATTTCAAAGCTTTGATTTTTATCCCTCAAGAGGCACCTCTTGATTTATTCAGAATACAAAATGAGAAGTCCCTGCATCTTTATTCTAACAAGATACTTATACAAAATGACTGTAAAGACTTACTTCCCGAATATTTACAATTCTTGAAAGGAGTAGTTGATACAAGTGATTTGCCTCTAAATGTCTCAAGAGAAGTTACCCAAAGCTCACCGATTATGGCTAAAATTCGCAAGACATTGACTGCAAGAGTACTTTCCTTACTCAAAGATTGGTCTAATACAGATAGGCAAAAATATAAAAAATTTTATAAGAATTTTGGTTCTCTTTTTAAGACAGGGATCAACACCGATTTTGACAATAAAGATAAAATAATTGAGCTCCTGCGCTTTGAAACAACACAAAGCCAAGGGGAGGAATTAGTTTCTTTAAAAGAATACGTTAGTAGGATTAAACCCGATCAAAAAGACATCTATTATCTATCCGGAGAAAACAAAGAAGCAATAATGCGAAATCCTAACTTAGAGTATTTTAAGAAAAATGAAATTGAGGTATTATTGCTGACAGACCCGGTTGATGTTTTTACCGTTCCTTCTATCGGCGAGTATGATAAGAAAGCTATAAAATCAATCGATAAAGCCGATATTGATTTAATGCCGCAGGATAAAATCGAGAAGCCCAGTGATAACTTGTCAAAATCTTTACTTTCTCTATTTAAAGATACCCTTAAAGATAAGGTATCAGATGTTGTATCTTCAAAACGGCTAGTCTCCTCAGCAGTTACTTTAGTTGCCTCAGGAGACGGTTTGGATCCCCAGATGGAAAAAATGATGAAAATCATGAATAAGGACTATGCCAGTTCTAAGAAAACAATGGAAATTAATATGTCACATCCTTTGGTAAAAAATCTAGCGAAAATTCATATAGCAAATAGCAAGGACCCTTTGCTTGAGCAATGCATATTACAGCTTTATGAAGGGGCTTTATTTTTAGATGGAAATTTGAGCACAGCGACTGATTTTATTAAACGAATGACCGATCTTATGGAGGAAGCAACAGCAAAATAAAAGGAACCTTGAGTTTTAACTAAAAGGATTTAATTTTGGATAAAATTATTGATAGTATAATAGGTTGTATATAGAATATAAGTATTAGCCCGATACCAGAAAACTAGGAAGCAGCGCCTTTTAAGAGGATATGAGCGAATAGTCCCGAGTAGCTAGTAGAGAGCTTTTTAAAAGAAAGAACAAATGGGAAAAACAAGATATATTATTTCTTATATCGTTATTCTAGTTGTCGCTATATCTGTTTTAGGGCCGGCATACGCAAAGGGCCCAAAAGAGATATATCTGAGTGGGGTTAAAGCTATACGTTCAGGTAATAGTAACTTTGCTCTTTTTGATTTTCGCCAAATCATAAAAGAATTCCCTAACTCTAAATTTGCAGAACCGGCATTATTTATGATAGGAGAAAACTATTTCGCAATGTCTAACTATTATGATGCTAACAAAGCCTTTCAAAAGCATATTGAGCTTTATCCAGATTCAAAAAGGAAATTATTTTCTCTGGTGTATCTTTTAAAATTGGCCAGAATTTATAAAAAAGAGTCTTTAATAAAAGATTTAGAGAAAGAAATAATATCGTTTTACCAGCTGAGTTTTCTATTCAGGGATTTTAAAACCTATGAACATAAATCCCCCTCTTATAAAAAATATAAAGCCGTCTATTATATCGATAAGGTAGAATTTTACATAGATGGAGAACAATTTGAAAAAATCCCTTTCTAAGCCTCTTTTCATTTTTACCATTGTTGTAATTTTAATAGTATTAATTCCGGGAATTATACTCAACGTAATTTTAACAAAACATAAAAATAAAATAGAAAAGAATATCAGCAAAATTTTTAGCAAAAAATTCTCTGTAGGAAAGCTATTTTTTTTACCTCCTAATTTTCTTATTATAAAAAATATCTCTATTTTTTCTGAGGATGGTTTACAAAAGCGAAAATTTGTTTCTATACCCCTTGCAACTATAACTATATCCTTGCCCAAGCTGATAAAGAAAAACCCCCTGGCAGTTTCTAGTATTAGTTTATATAAACCAGAAATTAACTATTCAGATGATTTATCTTTTTTTAAAGAAAACTCAACAAAGACAAAAATTCCAGTAGATTTTCTGCAGAAAGTAGAAGGTGTTAATCTTTATATTAATAAAGGTGTGTTTAAGTTTGGCGAAAAAAACAGCCCTTATCCAGAGGTTATTTTAAATTCTGTTCTAAAAATAAAAGATAATTTTTTAGTGATTGACGGCTCTATTGCTGCAGAAAATATTTCTTTAGATGCCAACAGGCTTAGAGGTCGTAACTCTAAGAAAAAAGCTCTTACCTACAGTTTAAAGTTCGGTTTAGAAGAGAAATTGCTCTCAATAAACCGCATAGAACTAAAAATGGGAGATGTTTACCTAAAGCTATGGGGTTCATTTGAGAGTGGTACCTTATGCCTGGATGGCTTTTCATCTATAAAGGGTTTATTCAAAGAAAAAGCCCAGAAAAGAGCAGCTTTTAATATACCTGATAAATTTAAAGAGCTATCTGAAAGGCAACCTCTCAAGTCAATTATCTCAGCAAAAGATGCAGAAGACTTAAATATTTATGATATCGGGTGTCAAATTAATTTCGGGCCCTGGGGTGCACAGATAGAAGGTTTAAGTTTTTCTATAGACGATATTAATGTTTTTTTAAAAGGAAATATTTCATCTTTTGATAAAATTTCAGCCGACTTAGCAATTTCTTTGTATTCGACCTTTCAGCGCACAGACGGGTCTAGCGAATTATCTTGGATAAGAGAAGTAAGAGTATCAGCAGAGCTAGATGAAGGAAGGCTAAACGGAGAATTGGATTTTGAGTTTCTTGAAAAAAAGGATGGTAAAGATATTGTTAATGTTTTACAAAGCGACTTTAAAAATTTAGCTTTTTCTATCAATAAGCCCCAGAGTTTAAAAGTGCATAGCAAAAAGGCAGACTTTTATTACTTAGATGGCAATACCGGTATTGAGTACAGGGCGTTTTTGGATGACTTTGATGTCAATTTCGATTTTCAAACTAAAAGCCTTAAATTTATTGAGTTTAATTCTGGGATTTATGGCGGGCTGTTGAAAGGCGAAGGATATGTTGATATATCAGAGTCGCCGCTTAGATGTGCCTTTACTGTTGACATAGAAGGAGCTAACGCGGATAAATTTGACTCTTTATTAGAATATTTTTCAGGTATATCCGGCAAACTTAACAGCCATCTTTATTACCGCAATCACCCCGACCCTGTTTTAGAAGGCACAGTAGATATTCTAAGGGGAAGCCTGGATAGGGTAGAGTATTTGATGTGGCTTCCTACATTTTTTGGCATACCTGAACTTGAGAAAATTGATTTTAAAGATTCTGCGGTTTCCTTCCTGCTGGCTAAGGAAGTTATTAGCTTAAACAAAATTGAGGTAAATTCTGAAAGTGTAAAGTTGAAAGGATATTTTGATTTATATGCCAATGATTTAGTTGCCGGAAAAGCAACTGTAATTTTGTCTAAACGAATACTGCAAAGTTCCCCCAGGCAGAGAGTTTTAGCAAAACGTCTAGACAAGGACGCTGTAGCCGCTAATTTTGATTTTCAGTTTTCAGGAACTTTTGAGGCCATAAATTTTAAATGGCTTGAGTCGGAATTGCGGGATAAAATTAAGAGTTATATTCCGGATTTTATCGAGAGAAGCATCGAGAGAAAAATTGAGAAGAGCCTTGACGCTTCTAAACAGTGACGGAATAAAATATTTGCTGATTTTGTTAAGTAAGTAATATTAGAAAAGAATATGAATCCGGTTTTTTTTGATTCAATAATAATTGAAACTCCTAAAAATAGGATATATAGCCGCCTGGGTTATGCTAAAGGAAAGACCAATCTCGCAGAATCCCAAAAAGAAAAAGTTGAGAGATATATTGAAGAAGCTTTGACTTTTATTAATTTAAAAGGAACAGCTTTAAGGCTTTCTATTGAGGCTATGAATTCTTCAGAGGTTAGGCTTAAAGGTGGGGTTTGTTTTAACGGCAAAGCTTTAATTAAAACTCTAGATAGCTGCAAAGAGCTCCTTATCATGGGGGCGACAGCCGGGAATGGTGTTATGAAGGCCATTGCTGATAATTCTACGGCAGGGGATATAACGTCTTCGGTTATTTTTGATGCTGTAGCCAGCGAAATGGCCGATGCTGCCTTAGATTGGATTATGAATTATTTTAACCGTCAGTTGATTAGGGAAAATAAACATTTTGCAAGGATGCGTTTTTCAGCCGGATATGGAGATTTTTCTTTGGATAGCCAGAAACTTATCTACGATATTTTAAAAATGGAAAGAATAGGAGTTACTTTAACCAAGGAGTATATTTTTGTACCGGAAAAATCAGTCACAGCAGTTGTAGGGATTAAGCCTATTTCAAATTAAAGATATGAGATACATAGATAGCCTTATAAAAAAACGAGTAGTTATTCTTGATGGTGCGATGGGCACCCGGCTGCAGAAACTCGGCATGCCCGCAGATATTTGTCCGGAAATATGGTGCCTTCAAAATAAAAAAGTTATTTCTTCAATCCATGCTGATTATAAAAAGGCAGGCGCTGATATAGTTTACGCCTGCACTTTTGGCGCTAACAAGATAAAACTAGGCCAATATGGGAGTTATGATGTAACTAAGGTTAATAAACAATTAGCCTCTTTAGCCAAAAGAGCTGTTAGGGCAAAGACCCTGGTGGCCGGGGATATCGGACCTACAGGTAAGTTTATTGAGCCTTTCGGCCAGCTTAAATTTGATGAGGCTGTTGAAATTTTTAAAGCTCAGGTTAGAGGATTGCTCTTGGGAGGTGTCGACCTTTTTGTTATTGAGACCATGATGGATATCCAGGAGGCCCGGGCAGCACTTATTGCGGTTAAAGAAATTACCGATAAATTTACCATTGTGACCATGACTTATGAAAAAGATTTAAGGACCCTAAACGGAACCGATCCGGTCACAGCTTTAATTACTCTGCAAAGCTTGGGCGCAAATGCCTTTGGTTGTAATTGTTCAACCGGGCCTGAAAGTATGCTCAAGATAATTAAAGCAATGAAACCTTATGCGAGGATTCCTTTGGTGGCTAAACCCAATGCCGGCATGCCTAAATTACTCCGAGGCCAAACCATATTTACTATGGGCCCGGAAGAATTTGCTTCTTTTGGCAAAAGGCTTATTGCTTGCGGGGCAAATATGTTGGGGGGCTGTTGCGGGACTAGCCCCGAACACATTAAAGAACTAAGAAAAAAAATTATAAATACAAAACCAGCCCGGCCTTTGCTTATGTCGATTTCCGCTTTATCGTCTGCCAGGAAAAATATTGTTTTAACCAAAAATAAACCACCGCTTATTATCGGAGAATGTATTAATCCTACGGGTAAGAGAAAACTACAAGAGCAGTTGCGCCAAGAAAAAACTACTCTTATTCGGAATCTAGCCAAGGAGCAAGAGAGAGCCGGGGCTAAAATTTTAGACGTTAACGTAGGGGCTCAAGGAATAGACGAGATAACAACTCTTAAAAAAATCATTAATTTGCTTTCGGTCACGACCAATCTTCCTCTAAGTATTGATTCTTCGAATATAGAAGCAATCGAAGCTGCCTTGAGGATTTATCCCGGGAGAGCCTTAATTAATTCTATATCGGGAGAAAAAAAGAAATTAAAGAAACTTCTCTCCCTAGCGGCTAAATACGGAGCCATGTTTATACTTCTTCCTCTAAGCGAGAAAGGTGTTCCCAGGAGTTTCCTAAAGAGAAAAAGAATAATTCAGGATATATTCAAAAAAGCAAAAAAAGCCGGCTTTACGAAACAAGATATCGTAGTTGATGGCCTGGTTATGCCGATATCATCAGATAGTTCATCGGCAAAAGAAACTTTAAAAACTATTTTTTGGGTTAGAAGCGTTCTTAAAGCCAATACTGTTATCGGCCTTTCTAATATTTCTTTTGGTATGCCCCAGCGGCCCCTGCTTAATGCTACCTATCTTAAACTTGCTGCAGCTAAAGGATTGACTACAGTTATTGCCAATCCTTTTGAGAAAGAAAAAATAGAGGCTGCTGAAATTTCGAGGATAGATACTAGGAGAGCCCAGGATGTCTTGTTGCAAAAGGATAAAGACTCTGCAAAGTTTTTAGCACATTTTAGTAAAAAAGTTCAGGTAGCGGTAAAACAACTCCCAAGCCATACTGATGCCGAAGAAGGGGTCTATTATGCGGTTTTGGAGGGAAATAAAGAAGATATAAAGGAGTTTATTGATAGGTCTTTGGCTTTAGGCCAGAGTCCTGAAAAAATAGTTCATAAAAGGATGATACCGGCGATTGAAAAAGTCGGAGAGCTATTTGATAAAAAGGAGTATTTCCTGCCTCAGCTTATTGCCAGCGCTGAAGCTATGAAATTAGGTTTTGAATATATTAAGCCTCGGCTTAAGAAAGACGAGTTAAAACAACCCAAAAAAACAATTGTTATTTTAGCTACTGTAAAAGGAGATATCCATGATATTGGCAAAAAAATTGTAGGCCTTATGTTAGAAAATCACGGATTTGGCATTGTGGATTTAGGCAAGGATGTCTCTACGAAACGAATTATTAAGGAAATAAAAAAGCATAAATCGCCCATCGTCGGCCTTTCAGCGCTTATGACTACAACTATGGTCAATATGAAGGAAATAACGCTTGAAGCCAGAAATCAAGGCTTAAATTG
>JAMXCX010000025.1:0-12025 GCA_024542985.1 Candidatus Omnitrophota bacterium
GGTAAAGTGCAGATAGGAAGAAATAACATTATCAGGGAATATGTTACTATTAATTCTGCCAGTTCTGCTGATAAAGCTACTATTTTAGGTGATGATAATTTTCTCATGGCTTTTTCTCATATTGCTCATGATTGTAAAATCGGCAATAAAGTTGTGATTTGTAATGGAGTGCTTTTTGCCGGCTTTGGGGAAGTCCAGGACGGAGCTTTTATTTCCGGCGATGTAGTCATACACCAGTTTGTCAGAATAGGCCAGTTAACAATAATAAGCGGGCTGGCCCGTATCAACCAAGATGTACCTCCTTTTATGATGGCAGTCGGTGATTCCAGGATTTGGGGGCTTAATTTGATTGGCTTAAGAAGAGCCGGATTTAACAGGAAGGATATAAAGCAGATAAGAGAGGCTTATAACTTTATCTATCGCAAAGGATTACCTTTAAAGAAGGCTTTGGCTGAACTGGAGAAAATCGAATCCGACAAAGTAAAAGAAATGATTGTTTTTATTCTTTCCTCTATGCGGGGAATATGCGGCCCTCAAAAGGGGAGTTTTTTTGAGAGGCTGTTTTTGGATTATCCCTATTTTTTACGCAGTAAAATACCTACTAATGATTTGTTTTTAAAAAGTAAGCAAGCAACAAGCCAGTTAAAGGAATCTGTCTAAATCTATTCTTATTAAGAAAATACTTTTGTGGCGAATACCAGCCAACCGGTATGCGAAGGCATTCTTTGCTCGGGGCGGGTTTTACCTCTTCGTACCAAAATTCGTCTTAAGAGTATTTCCATGGTTTCAATATTTATAAAGTTTTTTTCTTCCAAGGTGAAAACTGTCCTTGTGAGTTGCTCAAAAGTCGGGCAAATTGTAGCTAAGCGGCAGCCGCCTTTTAAGGACTTATAGGCGGCATCAATCAGGTCCCAAGGGCTTCCAATGTCAATCATAACAAAATCTGCTTCCTTTTGGTCAAATTCATCTGTTACCTCGCAATGTTTAAATTCGACCCATTCGCTTAACCCGGTTTTTTCTAAGTTTTTTTTTGCATTTTCCAGGAATTCTTCATTTCTTTCATAACTGTAGACTCGTCCCTGTGGCCGGACGAAATTAGCTAAAGCTGTGGTAAAAGCGCCGCTGCCACAACCGGCTTCAATTACTTTTGCACCCGGAAAAATATGACCTCGGCTTAAAATCATACCGATATCTTTAGGATATAGAATTTGGGTTTTTCTTCTCACTTTCATTATCATTTCGTAAAGATAAGGACGCAGGATATAGAAAGGAACATCTAAGTTTGTCTTAACTTTTTCCCCGAATTTTTTGCCGATTAAACTTTCAATTTTTATGAAACCTCTATCTGTATGCAGAGTTTTTTTAGCAACTTTCAGGAGAAAGTTTCTCTTATCGTCATTATACATAAATACAAGTTCTCCTTCTTTTATCATAGTATAAAATAATATCATCTTAAAAATATCTTGCAAGGAGATATTGTTTGTATTAAACTTTAACCAAAGTCTTAAATTAACCCGCAGAAGCTTTAAGGAGCATATTCCTTAACTGCTGGCGGGAGTTAAGAGGAGCTGAAAGCTAAAGTCTGATAGCGGAGGTTGATATGAAATATATTGTTATTATTCCTGATGGCGCAAGTGACTATCCCATAGAGAGCCTAGGGGGAAAGACTCCTCTCGAAGTAGCTGATACGCCTTTTATGGACTCTCTGGCCAGAAAAGGGCTTTTGGGTAGAGTTAAGACTATACCTAAAGGGTTTGCTCCTTCCAGTGATGTGGCTAATCTTTCTTTAATTGGGTATGACCCGGATATTTATTATAGCGGCAGAGGTCCTCTTGAGGCAGCAAATTTGGGAATAGAGTTAGAAGATGACGATTTAGCTTTTCGCTGTAATCTGGTCACTGAGAGCGAAGGAAAACTCCTCGATTATAGCTCCGGGCACATAAGCGATAAAGAAGCCAAAGTTATAATGAAGGATATCGACAAAGCTCTAGGCACAGATAAAATTGAGTTTTTCTCTGGAACCAGCTATCGCAATATTATGATTGTTCGGGAAGGCAGAAAACTTAGATTAGAGAAGTTAAAATATTTTGCCCCTCACGATATTATTAATCAGAATATTTTTCGTTATTTGCCTAAAGGCAAAAGCAGCCGTGTGATTATTGACTTAATGGATCATTCTAAAGAGGTTCTCCAAAACCATGAGATAAATAAAGTGCGAATAGATTTAGGAGAGAGCCCGGCTAATATGATCTGGCTTTGGGGTTGCGGAACAAGGCCTAAGATGCCTTCTTTTAAAGAACAATTCGGCCTAAAGGGTGCAGTAATTTCTGCTGTAGATTTGATAAAAGGAATAGGCAGGATAATCGGCCTTAAAGTCATAGAAGTCGAAGGCGCCAATGGTTATTATGACACTAATTATCTGGGTAAAGCCAAGGCTGCCCTAAAGGCTTTGGATAGATGTGATTTTGTTTTTGTTCATATAGAAGCACCGGATGAGGCCAGTCATAATCAGGATTTGAGAATGAAATTGGCCTGTATTGAGAGAATTGATAAGATGGTTGTTGGCGAAATAGTAAATAAGATAAAAAGCCAGGATTTTAAGATTTTAATTACTCCCGATCACCCTACCCCTTTATCTAAGAGAACCCATACAGACGAACCGGTCCCTTTTTTAATTAGCGGAACAGACGTTGAGAACGGGGGTTTTTCCTCTTATTCAGAAACAGAAGCCCAAAACAGTTCCCTCTATTTTAATAAAGGCGTAGACTTGCTAAGATACTTTTTAAATAAATGAGCATAGTACTTTTCGTTTTTAGCATTACTCTGCTTATAGCGGGTTATATATTTTACGGCCAAAGGGTATCAAAGATATTCGGCGTTGATGCAGCCAGGGTTACTCCGGCTCACTGCAAATACGACGGTGTTGATTATGTTCCGGCTAAGAATTGGTTGATTACTTTTGGCCATCATTTTGCTTCTATCGCCGGCGCCGGGCCGATTATCGGGCCGGTTTTAGCTTATCTTTGGTGGGGTTGGCTGGGAGCGCTTATTTGGATTGTTGTAGGTTCAATTTTTATAGGAGCAGTACATGACTTTTTTTCTTTGGCAATATCGGTAAGAGAGGATGGAGTCAGCATAGGCCAAATTGCCCGAAAATATATTTCGAAGCGGGCAAGCATATTGTTTATGATATTTTTATGGTTTGCTTTAATCCTGGTTATTGCTGTCTTTGCTTCTATTTGTGCAAAAAGTTTTATCAGCCAGCCTCAAGTAGTGGTTTCTTCTTTAGGCCTGATTCCGGTGGCTATGGTGGTGGGTTTTTTGATATATAAGCTAAAAGTAAATATCAGCCTGGCCACTGCAATAGGAGTCCTATGTTTGGCGGCTTTGATTTTTCTGGGAAAATTTTTTCCGATTAGTTTAAAGGCTGCCAACCCTTATATGTTTTGGATGTCTATTTTACTTATTTACGCTTTTTTTGCTTCGGTAATGCCAATAAATATTTTGCTTGCGCCTCGGGATTACCTTTCGAGCTTTTTGCTCTTTTTTGGTATCATGGCCGCAGTTATAGGCTTAGTATCCAGGCCTTTGCCTATTAGTAGCGCAAAACTGATTAGTTTTAGTTCCGAAGGCGGATTTATTTTTCCTATGATGTTTATAACAGTAGCCTGCGGAGCGGTTTCAGGATTTCATTCTCTTGTTTCCAGCGGCACGACGTCTAAACAACTGACGAGCGAGAAAAATATCAAAAGAGTAGGCTATGGAGCGATGATATTAGAGGCTATTTTAGCTGTGATAGTATTATTTTGCGTAGCTTTTGGCTTAGGAAACATACCTAAAGGCATAGGTGCGGCAGAAATTTTTTCTTTAGGATTTGCTTCAGTGGCTTACTTCTTAGGTGGTTATGGAGAGTTTATAGCTTTGGTTATCCTGAATGCTTTTATACTTACTACCCTTGATACGGCAACGCGCATAACTCGTCTTTTGAGCCAAGAGCTGTTTGGAATAAAGAATAAGTGGCTCGCCACTGCTTTTGTTATTGTTGTTGCCGGATATTTCGCTCTTATGAACAAAGCGAAAATTCTTTGGCCGGTATTCGGAGCTTCTAACCAATTAGTAGCCGGCCTGGCTTTGCTTGTGATAAGCGGATGGTTATTCTGTAAAAATAAAAACTACAAAATTACCTTTATTCCGGCTATAATAATGATTACAATTACGATTTTTGCATTAATAGCCCAGATAATAGAATTTTATCATAAACAGAATTATATTCTTTCAACAATTTCTTTTGCTTTAATAATACTTAGTATTTTAGGGGTTTTTGAGTTTAGAAAAATGGTAAAATGCAAAGTAAATTAAGAAATAAATTGATTATCCAGAAATATGGCGGTTCTTCTGTCGCCAACATTGAAAAAATCGAAGGTGTTGCCGAGAGGATTATTTCTTACGCAAAGCAGGGTAACAGGATAGTAGTTGTAGCCTCAGCCATGGGTGATACTACAGATGCTTTAGTTTGTCTGGCTAAAAAGATTAATCCTCATCCTTCCGAAAGAGAGATGGATATGTTGATTTCTACCGGGGAGCAGATTTCTTGTTCACTCCTGGCTATGGCAATACATAAAAGAGGTGTGGGGGCAATATCATTTACCGGTCCTCAAGTAGGAATAGTTACTGATACTTATCATACTCAAGCCAAAATTCTTAAAATTGAAACCGACCGCATAAAGAAAGAATTAGCAAACAAAATGGTTGTTATTGTAGCCGGTTTTCAAGGGGTAAGCACTGCCCTAGAAATAACCACTTTAGGCAGAGGAGGCTCAGACTTAAGCGCAGTTGCTTTGGCTGTTTCTTTAAAAGCTGACCTTTGTGAAATTTGCACCGATGTAGATGGTATCTATACTGCCGATCCCAGGATTGTTAAATCTGCTAAAAAGCTAAAATATATAACTTTTGATGAAATGCTTGAGCTTGCCTCAAGGGGTGCGCAAGTTATGCATACCCGGGCAGTTGAAGTGGCTAAGAAATTTAATATTCCCCTATCTGTGCGAAGTACTTTTTCTAAAAAGGAGGGTACAATAATTATGAAAAAGATGCCGTTTATTGAAGAAGCTGTGGTAAGAGGGGTTACTCTTGCCGGTAATGAAGCTAAGATAACTGTTTGTGACCTTCCTGATAAGCCGGGAATTGCCGCCGGGATATTTAATGAGTTAGCCAAGGTTGGCGTTAACGTAGATATGATTGTTCAGAACGTGAGTCACAAGAAAATAACCGACATATCTTTCACTGTTCTCAAAGAAGATATTTCCCAGACTCTTAAGATAGCAAGAGCAATTGCCAAAAGAGTCGGCGCCGGCCAGGTTATATTTGACGAAAACATAGCTAAGGTTTCTGTTGTCGGCGTGGGTATGAAGTCGCATTCAGGAGTAGCAGCAAAAACATTTTCTGTATTGGCTAAAAACAAAATTAACATTGATATGATTTCGACTTCAGAAATAAGCATTTCCTGTGTGGTTAAGAGAGAAGCCGGTAAAAGAGCTCTAAGAGCTCTTCACAAAGAGTTTAAATTAGATAGAATAAAGTCATGAAAAAAGTAGCTATTTACGATACAAGTTTAAGAGACGGTTCTCAAACCGAAGGTATATCTTATTCTCTAAAAGATAAGATAAATATTGCCCAAAGGTTAGATGATTTCGGAGTCAATTTTATTGAAGGCGGCTGGCCTTTTTCTAACTCTAAAGATACTGAGTTTTTTGCTCATTTTAAAAAGCACCCTTTAAAGATAAGTAAGCTTGTGCCTTTTGGCTCCACTGCTCATCCGGTCAATCCTGCGAGTAAGGATAAAAATTTGCTGAGCCTGATAGCCGCCGGCACCGAATATGTTACTATTTTCGGAAAAACCTGGAATTTACATGTAACCGAAGTGCTTAAAATAAAATTAGAGGATAATTTAAAGATGATTAGGGATAGCGTTGAGTTTTTAAAAAAGGAAGGCAAGAAAGTATTCTATGATGCTGAGCATTTCTTTGACGGCTATAAAGCAAATCCCGAATACGCTTTAAAGACCGTATCTACTGCTAAAGAATTGGGAGCAGACCTTATTATTTTTTGTGATACTAACGGTGGAACTCTGCCCTGGGAGATTGAAAGAATTTCTCAGGAAGCAATGAAGAAGCTTTCTCTGGAGGGCTTCGGAATGCATTGTCATAATGACTTAGGTTTGGGAGTAGCAAATTCTTTAGTCTGCGTAGATAAAGGCTGCGTGCATATCCAGGGAACAATCAATGGCTATGGGGAAAGATGCGGCAACGCTGATTTAGTTTCAATAATGGGGACTTTACAGCTTAAAATGGGGCACCAGATAGTTTCATCAGCAAAGATGAAGGAGTTAACTAAACTATCTCATTTTGTAAGTGAAGTAAGCAATATGGCTCAACGGCCCGGGTATCCTTTCACCGGAAGAAGCGCCTTTGCCCATAAAGGCGGAATACATATAGACGCGGTAATAAAAAATCCTCTTGCTTATGAGCATATTGACCCGGAAGTCGTAGGTAATAATAGAAAGTTTGTAGTTTCAGAATTAGCCGGAAAATCCACTTTAGTCGCTAAAGCTAAAGAATTAGAATTTGATTTGGATAAAAAGTCTGACCAGGCCAAAGAAATGCATAAGTTACTCCAGCGTTTAGAAAAAGAAGGTTATCAATTTGAAGCTGCCGAAGGCTCGTTTAAATTGCTCCTGTATAAGAATTTTAAACAGCATAAAACTTTTTTCGATTTATTAGGCTTTAAGGTAAGCGTTGAAAAGCGTCAGGATAATCAACTAATATCTGAGGCAACAATAAAATTGGAAATTAAGGGGAATATAGAACATACAGCTTCCGAGGGTGACGGCCCGGTGAATGCCTTAGATAATGCTCTAAGGAAAGCCCTCTCAAAGTTTTACCCCGCCATTTCCAAAATGCACCTTACTGATTTTAAAGTAAGAGTTCTTGATGAAAAAAGCGGCACAGCTGCAAAAGTCAGGGTCCTAATCCAATCCCAAGATGAAAAGGACAGCTGGTCAACCATTGGCGTCTCAGAAAACGTCATCGAGGCTTCCTGGCAGGCCTTAACTGATTCTGTAGAATACAAACTTCTCAAAGACCGGAACTGGATCCGGTAGGCCAACAGGCCATCCAGAGTAGGCCTTCGGCCTATTGGGTAGGGTAAAATTCTTGCTTTTCATAGCGCCAATAATTTAAAACCCAGGTTAGTCAAAGTTTAATTTCGTATTGTTTTTTCAAAAGGTAATGATATAATTTGATTAGTAATTTTGCTGTTTTAAGCAGGTATATTTTACTTGCAAAAGGCTAAAAATACAGAGATTTATAGGTTTAATATGAAGGGTGCTAAAATAATAATTGAGAGTTTACGCAAAGAAGGGGTAGAGGTAATTTTTGGCTATCCCGGAGGGTCAGTTATACCTTTCTTTGACGTTCTCTATGATGCCCCGATAAAGTTTATTTTAACCCGTCATGAGCAGGCAGCGGCCCATGCCGCAGACGGCTATGCCCGCTCAACAGGTAAGGTAGGGGTTTGTGTGGCTACTTCCGGCCCGGGAGCAACTAATCTCACTACCGGGATTGCTACTGCCCATATGGATTCAGTGCCTATTGTTGCTATTACCGGCCAGGTAAAAACTTCATTAATTGGCAATGATGCTTTTCAAGAGGCAGATGTGACCGGAATAACCCGGTCTATATCTAAATATAATTATTTGGTAAAAGATGTTAAGGATTTAGCTTATACAGTAAAAGAAGCTTTTCATTTTGCGCGCAGCGGGCGTCCCGGCCCGATAGTTATAGACTTACCGGTTGATGTGCAAATACAGGATGCTGAATTCAAATATCCGGAGGAAATAAATATAAGAAGCTATAAGCCTACTTTTTTCGGCCATCCCGGCCAAATAAAAAGAGCTCTTAGGCTAATTAGTAAATCTAAGAAGCCGGTGATTTTAGCCGGGGGTGGAGTTGTAATAGCTAACGCCGATAAGGAACTTTTAACATTTGCAGAAAAGATAAAAGCTCCGGTTGCTATTACCCTTATGGGCATGGGTGGTTTTCCTTCTACCAATCCCTTGTCATTAGGTATGCCGGGGATGCACGGGACAGTATATGCTAATATGGCGATTACCGAGTCTGACCTTTTGATTTCAGTAGGGTGCCGTTTTGATGATAGGATTACCGGGAAACTTGACGCTTTCGCTCCCGAGGCAAAAATAATCCATATTGACATTGACCCTACGTCTATCAGTAAAAATATAAAAGTAGATATTCCTATTGTGGGGGATGCAAAAAATATTTTGGGTCAGTTAAATAAAGAGTTAGAAGGATTTGATGTTCCTGATTTATCAAAATGGCAAACTAAGGTAAACGAGTGGAAAAATAAGCACCCTCTTGCCTACAAAAAAAATAATACAGGTAAAATAAAACCTCAGCACATAATCGAGGAGATTTACAAACAGACTAAGGGCAAAGCTATTATTGCTACGGAGGTAGGGCAAAACCAAATGTGGACCGCGCAATACTATCAGTTTGACTATAACCGGCATTTTCTTTCCAGCGGCGGCTTAGGCACAATGGGGTATGGTTTTCCGGCGGCAATCGGCGCTAAGGTTGCTAATCCTGACAAAGAAGTAATTGTTATTGCCGGAGATGGCTCTATCCAGATGAATATCCAGGAGCTGGCCACTTTAAGCATGTATAATCTTAATGTAAAGATAATTATTTTGAATAACCATTATCTGGGAATGGTTAGACAATGGCAGGAGCTTTTTTATAAAAAGCGTTATTCCGGTACCCCGCTGAAAAATCCGGATTTTGTGAAAATTGCTGAAGGTTATGGAATTAAAGGCTTACAGGTAAAAAAAATCAATGAGGTAGAAAAGAAAGTAAAAGAAATCCTTGAATTTAAGGGGTCAGTATTGGCAGATTTTTTAATTGAAGAAGAGGAAAATGTATTTCCTATGGTTCCGGCAGGCGAGGCCATAAACCGGATGATAGGAGGCATGGCTTAATTAGGCTATTGTCATGTCATTGGCAAAGCTTAAATAAGGAGGGGAGCTTGAAAGATAGGAGGGAGAAAACAGACGATAGAAGGCAGAAAGAGGCTGATAGGAGAAAGAAAAGAAAAAGGGTAAAAAAATCTGACAATAAACGAAAAGGTCTAGAAAACAGGAGAGAACGCAACGCTGATAGGCGAAGAAGAAATATTCTGGATCCTGATAGCTGGTGAGCTTATAATAATAAGATATAAATACTGATGAAACATACTATCCAGGCTTTAGTTGAGAATAAATTTGGTGTTTTAGCTAGGGTTTCTTCTTTGTTCAGCGCCCGGGGTTATAATATTACTTCTTTAACTGTTGGCGAAACTCAAGACTCGGCTGTTTCTTGTATGACTATAGTTGTGGAAGCTGAAGAAGAGAGGATTCTAGAGCAAATAAAAAAACAGCTCAATAAGCTCATTGATGTCATTACGGTAATAGATTTTACTAACCGGGATTACATTGATAGAGAGTTGCTTTTGGTTAAGCTGGGTAAAGAAAAGAATAGTAAGGAAGTTGTTGATAAGCTTATTAAGGAATACGATATAAGTGTTATTGAGGATGCGGCAGATTATTATACTTTAGAAATTTGTGACCAGCGTCAGTATGTAGAAGAAATTTTAAAGGAATTAAGGCAGTTTAATATCAGAGAATTGGTTCGCACAGGAAAAATTGCTATTAGCAGGTAAAGGAATCTTCATTTCGTTTATCTTATCAAAATAAATATTTAATTTTTTACAGAAAGGAGGGTATTGTGGCCAAACTATATTATGATAAGGATGCTGATTTGAATGTTATTAAGAATCTTAAAGTTGCTATCATCGGTTATGGAAACCAGGGCCGTAGTCAAGCCTTAAACTTGAGAGATAGCGGGATTAATGTCATAGTGAGCGAGCTAGAGGGCACGGCTAACTATAAACAGGCGACTAGCGACAACTTTAATGTTTTAGGTGTTGAGGAGGCGGCAAAGCAGGCTGATATTGTTCAGATACTCACTCAAGACCATGTGCAGGCAGCTATATATAAAAATAACATTGAGAAGAATCTTAAAGAGGGTGATTCTTTAGTTTTTTCTCATGGATTTAACATACATTTTAAACAGATTGTTCCGCCTAAAAACGTAGATGTTTTTATGGTTGCACCAAAAGGTCCGGGAGCATTGGTAAGAGAGCAGTATGAGCAGGGTAAGGGAGTCCCTGATTTAATTGCTGTATTTCAGGATTTCTCAGGAAAGGCTAAAGATAAAGCCCTAGCTTACGCTAAAGCAATAGGTGGGACAAGAGCGGGAGTTATAGAGAGTACATTTAAAGAGGAGACTGAAACGGATCTTTTTGGAGAGCAGGCAGTGCTTTGCGGCGGTGTATCAGAGTTGATAAGGGCAGGTTTTGATACTTTGGTTGAAGCCGGATACCAACCTGAAATCGCTTATTTTGAATGCTGTCATGAGCTTAAGCTTATCACTGACCTTATTTTTAAGTATGGGATTTCCGGGATGAGAGATAGAGTCTCAGATACTGCCGAATACGGTGATATCACCAGAGGCAAGAAGGTAATTACCGAAGAAACCCGCAAAGCCATGAAGAAGATTCTTTCTGATGTCCAGTCTGGCAGTTTTGCCCAGGAATGGATTGACGAAAACAAAAACGGAAGGCCGAATTACAATAAGATAACTACAGAAGAAAAACAACATAAGATTGAAAAAATAGGCCAAACCTTGCGTGGAATGATGCCTTGGATTAAATAAAAATATTTAGGGCTAGGCAAGCAGGTCACCCTGTTGGCTTAGCCAACAGGGTGACCTGTTGGGTAGAGTCTAAAAGGAAAATGAAAAAGTGGTTAATTTTTGGTTTAGTAGTTCTTACCTTAAGCGTGGGGGCTTACTTTTGCTATGGATTATTTTACAAAGCGGAAAAAGTTGCTCAGATAGAAAGCATTGTTCCTGATGAAGCAATCTATTACTTATATTCTCATAACACAAAAGCTAAGCTTGAGAGTTTTTCTAAGTCGCAGCTCTATCAAAAAATATCGAACCTTTCAGCATACAGAAAATTTTTAGAGCCCTACCTTAAAAAATTAAGAACATACACACCCCTTTTAGATAAAACTTTTGCTGAAGATTGCGCTCTGGCAATATTTTCTTCAAGAGCTATTTTGTTCGAAAGCAAAAAATTCGATGCGGCAATAGAGCCGGGTAAGTTTATTTTTCTCTGCCGCGTTGACCCGAAAATAAACATTAGCAAAACAATAGGAGATTTATATCTTAATGTTTTTGCTAATAAAGAAGCCGGGCATTCCCGATACAATGGGATTAAAATAACTAGTTATAGATTGTTAAATGAGGCCAGAAGAGTAGATATCGTCTTGAGCTATGCTATCTTGGGAGATGTATTTGTGCTGGGTAATGATTCAGCCCTTATAAAAAAATCTATAGATCTCTACAAAAGAAAAAGTGAAAAATCTTTGTTAAATGACAAGCTCTTTGCGAAATCTGCAGAGATCCAGGGAGTAGTTAAAAAGGATGTTCTTTTGTGGACTTATACCAGCTATAAAAATTATTATAAAGGGTTTTTATCAGAGGTTGCCAAAGGTTATCTCCATAATGAGGACTTTACCATAGAAAAAGGTATAGAGTTCGGACAGCTGCGCAGTGTTATGAAAAGCGTTATAGATATATCAATAGGGATGTTCGCTTTTCTTGATTATGATGAGTTAAAAGAAGGATTTGTTTGCAAGACATACCAATTTTTTGACTCTAGTAAGGATAAAAAACATTTTCTAAATATGTTTTCGTTATCCAAGGCCCTAGAGGATGATTTTTCTAAAATTACACCGTCTGATGTTATTGGGTATTGTCGATTATCAGGAGACTTAAAGCAATATCTGGGATATTTAAAAATTTATACATCGCCTGCGGACGGCAAGGCTAACTTAAGAAGAATGAAA
>JAMXCX010000025.1:12125-21499 GCA_024542985.1 Candidatus Omnitrophota bacterium
TAATCGACATATTAGATGATATATCCTTAATTACTCAGACTTATCGGATGTCTGAAGAAGGCGTAGGAGAAGGCCTATTTTCCATTAAAGTCGAAGGTTTGTAGGTTTTAGATGGAGCAAATAATTATTTTTGATACTACTTTGCGAGACGGTGAACAGGCCCCGGGAGCGTCCTTAACTTCTGAACAGAAACTAGAAATTGCTTACCAGCTGGAAAATTTAGGTGTTGATGTAATCGAAGCCGGTTTTCCTATTGCTAGCCCTGATGATTTTAGGGCAGTCAGCCTGGTTTCGGAGAATATAAGAAAAAGCATTGTTTGCGGGTTGGCAAGATGCCTAAAAAGCGATATAGAAGCCGCTTATAACTCTTTAAAAAAAGCTAAACAGTCTCGCATACACATATTCTTAGCCACTTCTAAAATTCACCTTAAGTATAAATTCAAAAAAGCTCAAGATGAAATCTTAGAACTGGCCAGGAGTGCTACTAAATTAGCTAGAAACTATTGTAGCGATATTGAATTTTCTCCTGAAGATGCTACCCGTTCAGAACGCGATTTTCTTTTCAAGGTGATTGAGGCAGCGATAAAAGAGGGTGCTCGCACGATAAACATTCCTGATACGGTGGGTTATAGCTACCCTCAGGAAGTTTATTCTTTAATATCCGATATAATCAATAATGTTCCTAATATCAACAAAGCAATTATTGCTATCCATTGCCATGATGATTTAGGATTAGCAACTGCTAATTCTCTTTCGGCTGTTTTATCCGGAGCGAGACAAATCCACTGTACGATAAACGGAATAGGTGAACGTGCCGGAAATGCTTCCTTGGAAGAGGTAGTAATGGCTTTGAAGGTGCGTAAAGATGCCTTTAGCAATTTTTTTACCAAGATAAATACCCAAGAGATTTACCGCACTTCACACCTGGTGAGTACGCTTACGGGTTTTGTTGTACCTCCGAATAAAGCCATTGTGGGAGAAAACGCTTTTCGTCATGAATCAGGCATACATCAGGATGCAATAATAAAGAAGAGAATTACCTATGAGATAATGAATCCCAGGGATGTAGGGGTAAGTAAAAGTCAACTTGTGCTGGGTAAGCATTCGGGAAGGCACGCCTTGGCGAGGAGGTTGAAGACCTTAGGGTTTAAATTGGATGAAAAAAAAGTAAAAGTAATTTTTAAGCGTTTTAAAGACTTAGCCGATAAAAAGAAGGACATCTTTGACGATGATTTGATTGCTTTGGTAGAACAAGAAAGAGGGGACAAGAAGAAAGTTTATGAATTGATGGCAATAAAAAATATCACTGGTACGGATGTAATTCCGCAAGCAACAGTGAAAATAAAATATAAAGGTAAGATATTTACTGCAAAATCAAGTGGTGACGGCCCTGTTGATGCAACTTGTAAGGCAATAGATAAGATTACGCATCTTAAGCCGAAATTACTTAGTTATAAACTGGAAGCAATCACCAGAGGCAAAGATGCTCAAGGAATGGTAAGAGTTGAAATAACGCTAAAAGGAAAAAATATTATTGGCCGGGGATCGAGCACAGATATCTTGGAGGCTTCAGCCAAAGCTTATTTGGATGCTTTGAATAGAGCAGTTTGACGTAAAAGGTATTTTGTATTTAAGAGTTCACAAAGGTCGCAACTAATATGAAATACGTACTTAATATTATTGCCATTGGTGCAGTTGTTCTGTTAATTTTTGGGATAATACAGTTTACAAAAAGCCCGACTTACTATTCTCTACGGCAAAAGTTAAATTATTCGACCCAAGGCGTCACCCAAGGCGTCAAAAAATTCATAGAAGCAAGGAAGCACAATATTTCTATGGATTATGCCCCTAAAAGAAAAAGACGCCTGACTCACGTTGAATACCAAGAATATCTCACGATGTATATGCCGAATACGTTTGAGAATTTTAGTCCCCAACAATGGAATAAATTTTGGGCCCTTATTTATGAGCCGATATATGATGAAGAGAAGGAATTTAAGAGGCGCAGATATAGGACCAAGGAAGAAGTTGAAGATGAGCTAAGGGCCAGTTATACTGACTTTTCCCGTCTTGAGAGCCGCCATTGGCGTGATTTCTGGAACTCAGCCGGCATATCTTGGAAAGATGAATAAAGATTCCTCAACGGACCTCTACGGATTAATCGGATATCCTGTAAAACATTCTTTATCTCCGGCTATGCATAATGCTGCATTTAAGGCAAAAAATATCAATGCCGAATACAGGTTATTTGAAATAAAGCCTCAAGATTTAGAAGATTTTTTGCTTAAGCCGGATAAAGAAATAAAAGATACTAACAGCAATACTGTCTGGGCCGAGGATATTAAAGGCTTTAACATTACTATTCCTCATAAGGTAAGAGCTAAAGAAATATTGGATAATACAAAGCTTTTAGGCGATAGGCCTATTATTGTCCGTGATGAATATATTGCGGCAATAGCAGGAGCTATAAACACCGTAAAGAAAGATCAAGAGAGGATTTATTATACCAATACAGATGCTAGAGGTTTTTTAAGGTCCTTAAAAGAGGATTTACAATTTACCAGCAAAGACAATGATATACTTTTGATTGGGTGTGGCGGAGCAGGAAGAGCTGTGGTAGCTGGTTTATCAGGATTAGATAGATCAATTCTTAAAAAGGTACACATTTATGAGATAAACGAAAAAATCAGGCTTTCTGCATCAGAGCATTTTTCTCAAATTTCTCACTTGGATGGAAGATGGGAGTTTATCTCTCAAGAACAAATCCCGGAAGCTGTTAAGAAATGCCAATTATTGATTAATGCTTCTCCGGTTGGCATGAAAGATGGTGATCAACCAGTGATTGATATAAAATTACTTCGTAAAGATTTATTTGTTTATGATGTGGTGTATAATAGAGAGACCAAGTTAGTAAAGGAGGCTAGGTTATTGCGAGCGCCTGCAACCGGCGGCTTGGGTATGCTCTTGTATCAAGGAGTAGTTGCTTGGGAATTGTGGACCGGGCAAAAAGCTCCGGTTGATGTAATGCGCCAGGCCTTAGAGAAGGAGTTAAATAAATGAATTTAGATGTAGTTTTTAATGTTTTTGTGATTCTTGCAGGATTTTGCGTAGGAAGTTTTTTGAATGTTTGTATTTACCGTTTGCCCAAAGGAAAGTCAGCTATATTTCCACGTTCGTTTTGCCCTAAATGCAATACTCCTATAAAATGGTATGATAATATTCCTTTATTGAGCTATATTATTTTAAAATGTAGATGTAGGAATTGCCGGGAGAAAATTTCTTTAAGATACCCCATTGTTGAGTTAGTTACCGGAGTTCTTTTTCTTGGGCTTTATTTACAAGTTGGACTCAGCTGGATTTTTGCGAAGTATATATTCTTTTTTTCAATCCTTGTCTTGGTTTCTTTTATTGATATTGAATACCATGCTATTCCGGCCTATTTATGTGTAGCCGGAATTGTTATAGGTTTAGCTTTTAGCTTACCCGCTAGTTTTTACCTTTTTAAAAACGGAGTATTTGATTTATCCAAATTTCCGGTAGTAGCAGCTCTTAAAGGCTTGCTTTTCGGGCTAGGTTTTACTTATCTTTTCAAACTGTTTGGAGATGTTTTTATAGATTTTTATTTAACTTTGCGTAAAAAGGACTCAATAGAAGGCGAGAGAGAATCCTTAGGATTAGGTGACGTAGACTTTATGGGTATGGTAGGAGTGTTTTTAGGCATGAAGGGGGTTGTCCTTACTTTTTTTCTTGCACCTTTTTTTGCTATCATTTATTCTATATTTGCACTTATTTTTAAAAAATCTCATCTTATACCATATTTGCCTTATTTGTCTTTAGCAGCCCTAGTTGCATTTTTTTGGGGAAATACTATTCTACAGCTAGTGCTTGGGATATAATTAACCTTAGTTGTCCGCATTCAGCTCTCAGCTATCAGTGAAAGAAACTGGAAGCCGAGAGCTAAAGGCTGATAGCGAGAATAAGGAGGTAAAATGCGAATATTGACCGCCGGTGAATCACACGGTGAATATATTATTTCTGTTTTAGAGGGTTTCCCTAAAGGAGTAAAGATTGAGCAGAAAGTTATAAATGAAGAGTTGGCAAGAAGGGCCTCTGGCGTAGGGAGAGGCAAAAGGATGTCTTCTATAGAGAAAGATAAAGTAGTTATTATTTCCGGCCTGCGCAATAAAGTAACTCTGGGTAGCCCCATAGCAATGTTGGTTAAAAATAAAGATACAAAAATATTTTCTCAAAGCCAAGATGAGTTGCCTGTTATCTCGGTACCCAGGCCTGCGCATGCTGATTTAGCAGGGTTATTAAAATATCATGATACTGATATAAGAAATATTTTAGAAAGAGCCTCAGCAAGAGAGACTGTTGCAAGAGTCTGTGCAGGTTCAGCTTGTAAACAATTTCTTCATAATTTCGGAATGAAAATAGCGAGTTTCACTGTGAGTGTAGCGGCGGTTGCATCTTTAAAGAATCCCCGAAATATATCAGAGATTATTAAAAGGGCTAAAAAATCAAAATTAAATTGTTTAGATGCGGCTAAAGAAATGGTGATGATTCAGGAAATCAGGAAAGCTCAAAAAAAGGGAGATAGTTTGGGAGGAATAATAGAAGTTTGGATTGACGGAGCTCCTCCGGGTTTGGGGAGTTTTATGCATTTCGACAGGCGTCTAGATGCTAAATTTGCCTCTTATCTGATGAGCATTCCTGCCATTAAAGGTGTTGAGGTAGGTTTAGGATTTGCCTATGCGAAAAAAAGAGGGTCTGTTTCTCACGATGCAATTTATTGTTCTACAACGCACAAAGCTAATAAAGCTTTTATTCGAAAGACGAATAATTCCGGAGGTATAGAAGGAGGTATTTCTACAGGAGAAACTATTGTTTTAAGGTTGGCGATGAAGCCGATTGCCACTTTAAGTAAGCCTCTTGATTCAGTAAACGTTACGACTAAGAAAAAAGAAAAAGCACCTACAGTACGTTCTGATACCTGCGCAATAGTTGCTTGCGGAATAATTGCCGAAAGTATGTCGGCGATTGCTATAACCGAGTGTTTTTTGGATAAGTTTGGCTGCGACACTCTGGATGAAATAAAACTAAATTATAAAAATTATTTTAAATTACTAGAGAAGAAGTTTTAAGCCGCGAAACTTACTTACCCTTTATATTCTTAAGATTACAAAAAGATATTCTTAAAGATAAGGAGGTTGGATGTTTGATTTTAATAAATTAGGTGATTTATCTAAAATCGCTAATCAGGCAAAAGAGGTGCAACAGCAGCAGGAACATTTTCAGCACAAGCAAGCAGAGTTATTGCAAAAGATATCAAATCAACTCCAGGAGTTGATATCATTGGCAAAAAATAAAGGCTAATAGCAGGAGGTAATTTAAGATGATTGAAAAAATAGGATTAATAGCAGCTATAATACTGCCTTTATGGAATTTGCCTCTTATTGTGCGTATAGCCAAACGAAAATCATCACAGGATATAAGTATTTATTGGGCTGTAGGTGTATGGGTATGTTTTGCTTTGATGGCACCGTCTGGTTTTGTGTCAGAAGATTTAGTGTGGAAAGTGTTCAATATAGTTAATCTTGTCCTTTTTAGTGTGGTTGTTATTTTCGTTTTGATTTACAGAAAAGCAAAACCTACAGAATAATATTTTTGATTAGTCTTTTCTTTTTTTAAATTTTCTTATAGCCAAAAAAGTGATATAATTTTTAGAGAAAGCCAATGTTTTGGATATTTCCAAGCTGATTATAACAATGAAAATCCAGAGAATTTTCTTGTTTGCTTTTCTTTTGGCCTCCCTGTGTTTTAATTTAGCCTTTGCTGATAAGAATATAAGAGTCATCGGAGGCGTAAACAAAATTCAGCCAATTTCGCCGGGGGAAGTTATTTATGATGAAATACTGACAATTTGGAGCAATTCGTATTCTCAATATCAGGTTAGATACACCTATATAGGAATAGAACAAAATAATATCAAAATAAGATATAGGTATAAAATCGATGAGGCTTTAGCCAGAGATGGCCTTGAGACCGAGACAGATATTTTGCTATTGCCTCTAGATAGATACGGTAAAGCCTACTTAGAGCTGCACGCATTGCCTAGACTTAGCCGCAGGCCTACCATTCCAAGAAAAAATTTAATTATCACAGTCGATAACAAACAGCGTTTGAATATAGTTGTCGAAAGTTTAAGTAAATATAAGGACAAGTCTTGGTAGAATAATTCATAATGGAAAAGAAAAAAACATTTCTATCGCAACTTATTAAAGAATATCCAAGAGTCTTTTTTTTAAGCCTGTTCATCTTGTTCATTTTATTTATCTTATTGCCTTTTTCTCTAAATATAAAAGTAATGATTGTGCTTAGAGCCGCAGTTATAGGGTTATTGTTGGCACTGATTGTGAAGTATTTTTGGAAAAAAAACAGTTCCAATGAATAAAAAATTTATTGATGTAATAATTAGAGAAATAATAATCCTTTTTATAATTATTGCTGCAGGATATTTGCTGGAAATAATATCAATATTTATGTTTGGAGAGCAGTTATATTTAAGAAAACCTTTCTGGAATAATCCGCAATTTTATTTGGTTTGGGATAATTCCATTAGAGAAAATGCACAAATAATAAAAGTATTGGGATATCCTTTTTATTCATTGGTCAGATTTTTTTTCTGGTTTACAAGAGTTCTTGCGAAAACGAAGACAAGAGCTGTTAGCCTAGATGAAGCGAAAGTAAGAGAAATATTAGAAGATATTATAAAAGAAATAAAATTGAGACGGAAAATAGACAGTGTTGAATATAGACCTAATAACTTCTGGTATATTGTTCGTTTTTACTCACCTCCCAATTGCATAATTCCTAGAAATTACATTGACGATTATATTAATAGCGAAGGTAAGCTCGGCAAAGATAAAATTGCAGAGTGTCTTTTTAAGATAACCAGGAAGCCTTATGGTAACCCTTAAATTAATTAACGTCATTCTAGGGGCTATTATAATCTAATCGATGAGAAAGACGCCACTAATTTTTGTTTTAACTGTTTTTATCTGCGGTTGCGCTAGTTACGTTGATTATCTTTTTAAAAATCCGCCAGAAAGTAGTATCGATTATGATGCTGACTTAAAGGGGCTTAGCGAGAGGAGCATAGCCAGGAAGTTTGGCGAGCCAAGCTCAAAACAAGCCTCCCGGGGTTATAACCAGCGCAGAGATAAATGGACTTATTACCGTAAGTCAAAAAAGGATATGCATATTGTATTTACTAATGGCTATGTTAGCGAAGTATTTTATGAATAGATTTACTCCAATACCAGAAAGCTCTAAAAGGCACTACCCGGGGCAAAACCCGTTAGAGACGTATCTTTAGTGCAGGTAAGGTAATTCTAATGGCGGTTGTTCCCTTGGAAATTAGACATCTCTAACGGGGCGAATGGGGATTCTGGTATCGGAAAAAAATCCTATAGAAGAATATTGGTGCCAGGGCTTTCCTTGGTAATTTTTAATAATTATTTTGTTGAGTTAATCCCTAAATAAATGTATAATTTTTATATGCGGTTTCGTTTCCTTATAATATTGGTTATTTTTAGTTCTGTCGTTCTGGCTTGCCATCATCACAGGAAAAATATACTACCTGTCTTTGCTACTCCTTTTGGTGAGATTCAAAAAGGAGCACCTAGAGCCTTAGTGATGTCTGTTTTAGGTAACCCCAGAAACATAAAGCAGCCGGGAATTATCGAAATTTGGCATTATTATTTTGGGCAAAATGAGGATTCATTTGTATATTTCGTAAACGGTAAAGTTATAGATATAAGGGATAGCCAAGGAAAAAGTACTCTAATTGAGCAAAAGCCCTGATTAGCAAACAGGTATTGGATAGCTAATTTAAAAAAAGTAAATGTTAGAAGATTACAAAAGAATACTTATTGTTGATGACGAAAAAGATACTGTCTCTTTTTTAGAAAGAGGTCTTAGCAGGGAAGGTTTTGAAGTTATCGTTGCCTTTGATGGAATAGAGGCTAAGAATAAAATAGTGCACGATGAACCGAAGGTAATTCTTTTAGATTTAGTTATGCCTGGCTTAGACGGCTGGGGAGTATTAAAATGGATGAAAGAAAGAAAATTAAATATTCCTACCATAATTGTTTCTGCCAGAGACGAGATGGAAGATATGAAAAGAGGTATTTTAGAGGCAGATACTTATTTGGTAAAACCGGTAAGTGTTAGCGATGTTCTAAAAGGAATAAATGTAATATGTTCCCTACAGACTGATAATAAGGAAGGGAAATCTTAATTTTTGTTGAAGAAAACTTGTCTTAGTAGTATGATTATCTACTCACAGCTTAGGTGGTTGCCTTGCAAATTTTTGTACCTAGAATAATGTTTTTGAACGTAACGAAAAGGTAAGTGTAGAATGTTATTAATTTTGTCGCTATTAATAGGTCTGGGAGTAGTTTTAAGCTTAACTGCGGTTATTTTTCCTGTCTCCGGAAATAAAGATTCTAGTCGCAAGAGGAGCTTTGAACAAGCCGCAACAGATGTAGTTTTTGTCCAGCTCAAGGAACAGATTTCTTCGTTGGAAAATGAAGTTAGGCTAGTAGCCGTTAACTGTTCAGCAATGCATAGCGAATTTAGCAGGTTACGGAAAAAAGAATCCATCTTGATTGATCATTTGCTGAATCAGAAGAATTTGGGAGATGCACAAAATGAAATTTATCAGCTTACTAGTGACAATCTAATACTCCAGAATAAAGTCAACAGATTGTTGGTTTTTGAAGAGGAAAACAAAGAGTTATCCAGCAGGGTAAGGGAATTAACCTCTGATGTTGAGAGGTTTCAAAAAGAAAGACAGAGTAAAGATAACCAAATTCTTCAATTGCGCCAGAAGTGCGAATATGCACAGACACAGCTAGATGATTTGAATACGCGTTTGAATGAAGCCTCAAGCGGCTATGATCAAGAAAAGAAACGGTCAACAGAGCTAAGAGAAAATTTATTTAAGCAAAAAGTGATATATTCCGATACTGAAAAAGAATTGCAGCAATTAAGAGAAGAAAACGAAGAACTGAAAGACGGATTGGCATACGAAAGAACTAATTAGCGCTAGATATACTTTTGATTTATCTTGCCAAAAAAACAATGAAGTTTTTCCGCCTCTCGTTATTGATATTCCTGATAATAGTTTATCCTTTCGTTTATGAGAACAGAGACAATAAATTTAGGGGTAGTTAAGTGGTAGATAATCATTTATCAGGAGGAATAAAGATTCTTATTATTGACGATGAAGAGGATTTCGCTTTTTTTACAAAGCATAATTTAGAGCGAATAGATAACTATCAAGTCATTACAACAACAGAGGGCAATGA
>JAMXCX010000025.1:21599-23556 GCA_024542985.1 Candidatus Omnitrophota bacterium
GATTTCGCTTTTTTTACAAAGCATAATTTAGAGCGAATAGATAACTATCAAGTCATTACAACAACAGAGGGCAATGATGGAATTCAAAAAGCCAAAGAATATAGGCCTGATTTGATACTCCTTGATATAATGATGCCGGGTATAAACGGATTTGAAGTATTAAGGAGGCTAAAAGCGGACAAAGGATTAAAATCTATACCCGTTGTAATGCTTACTGGAAAAGATGATGAGGGGTCTCGAGCTAAAGCCGCTGGATTGCGTGATGACGATTATATAGTAAAGCCGATTGAAATAGAAGAATTGCGGGCAAGAATAAAAAAAATTCTATTAAAAGCTGAGAATAAATAAATTCCTTTGAGTTAATAACCTATGTTCTCTTTTTGAATTTTATTTTATTTGTTTTACCGGTTCTTGCCCATGCGCTTTTAACTTTTCCGCATAATTTTCCGCGGCCTCACGGGGATACAATCGCTTTTCCTTCCCGGAAAATTCAAACTTTAAAATTGACACTTTTCAAGCAAAGTAGTATTATTGATTTACAGGTACTTAGAGAGTAAAAAAGTATTTTTGTGGGATTTGGATGTTGAAAGTTATTATTTTATGCATTTTGCTTATTTTTTGTAGCTGTAAAACAGAAAGTTCGCGTTTAGGTTTTTCTGTAGACGGAATTATGTATGATAAGAAAAATCCAAGAGCAATAGTAGAGGGTGAGATATTAGGAGTGGGCGATTATATCTATGGAGCCAAGATAATAGATATTACCCGAGGATACGTTAAATTCGAATACAACAATGAAATTTTTGTTGAGGAGCTTGTTGTTAGCGAGAAAGATGTTTTAAAATCCGAAAAAGCAGCAAGACGAAAAGCTAAATTCCGTAAAAAAAATTCACCCACAATGAAGAGGTAATTTTAGCTAGATTCTAGTTTAGTTAACCCCATTGTTTGTGAAGACTTTTATAATTTAAAAAAGAACTATGAATATGAGTAAGAATAAATTAATAGTTATATTTTTGGTAGGTTTTAGTTTAATTTGTTTAAGTATATCTTTTGCTCAACCGAACGTAAAGGTGAATGGGGTTCTTTTGGGAAGGGAGAAGACTGCAATAATAAATGGAAATATAAAAAGAGAAGGCGATTTTGTCGATGGCGCTAAGGTAATGGAAATAACTGAAGCCTATGTAAAATTTAAGTATCAAGATAATACTTTTATTGTCCGCTTAGGCAGAGATATTCTTGAAAGCCCTAGAGAGTTGCAATTCGACACTCAAAAAATACAGGTATCCAGAAAAAAATTTAAGTTTGACAATAACCCTTTTCAGAAAGGTTTTCCAGATGTAGTGCAAAAAGACATGGTTTCTTTTTTCTCGAAAATGGGTTCTGGAGCTATAATTATTGTTTCAATTCTTGCAATAGTCTTTTATATATTTTTTTCTTACACTCTTCAAAAAATCGCTTCTAAAACTAATACTAAAAATGGATGGTTCGCTTGGGTCCCTATTTTTAACACTATTTTGCATTGTGATATAGCCCAAAAACCGCGTTGGTGGGCAGCGGTAATCCTGGTAGCTCTTTTTATACCCCTTATAGGGGGAATAATTTTCCTTGTTTTTTATATTGTCATTTGGATGAAAATTGCCCAGAGAAGAAATAGGCCGGCCTGGTTAGGAATTTTGGTGTTGGTGCCTTTTTTAGGTTTAGTATTTGTTCAGGCGTATTTTGCGTTTTCAGATAGTAAGCTGCAATTGGCATCATCTTCGGAAGAAACACCGCCTTCAGGAGGAACTCAACCCCAAGTTTAGAGTTTTAGTAAGTATCTAATGATTTAAAAAATAATTTTGTAGAAGGATATTTTGCGTTACAAGAGAATTTTTATATTTCTGGGCATCTTGACAGCTATTTTATGTAATGTAGCCTGTAAGAGCGAGAAGCAGGCTAAAAAATACGGGGCTTACGAGGA
>JAMXCX010000026.1 GCA_024542985.1 Candidatus Omnitrophota bacterium
TAATTATTGTTGGTGGAGGTAATGTAGCTATTGATTCGGCCAGGAGTGCCCTTCGCCTGGGAGCAACAGAAGTTACCATATTATATCGAAGATCACGGGTTGAGATGCCGGCCAGTTCTGGGGAGATTGGCGAGGCCGAAGAAGAAGGAATAAGGTTTCATTTCCTGGCCGCTCCGGTTAAGATTTTAGGCCAGGATAATAAAGTTATCGCTATCGAGTGTATCAAAATGCAGCTGGCTGAGCCGGACGCATCAGGCCGGAGGCGACCGCTGCCGGTTAAGGGTTCTGAATTTAAGCTAGAAGCTGATCTGGTTATCCCGGCTATTGGTCAATCGCCGGATTTAGCCGGGCTAGAGGAGAATTTAAACAAAACAAACTGGGAGACAATCGAGGTTGACCCGCTAACTTTGGAGACTTCAACTACAGGTGTTTTTGCCGGAGGCGATGCGGTTTCCGGGCCGGCTACAGTTGTCGATGCCCTTGCCGCTGGCCATGAGGCAGCAATTTCCATAGAGCGGTACATACAGCATAAAAACCTTAAGCAAGGGCGGAAACCGAAGGAAAAAGCTGTTTCAACACTTCCCCGGAGACGATTTGAAAAACAGAAGCGGGTAAAGATACCTTTACTTTCCCTTAAGGAGCGCAGAGACAATTTCCGGGAGGTAGAGTTTAATCTAAGCGAAGACGAGGCTGTTCGGGAAGCAGTCAGATGCTTAGATTGCGGGATATGTTGTGAGTGCTTTGAATGCGAAAAGGTCTGTGAACCGGGGGCCATCAGTCATGATATGAAAGACGAGTATGTCAAAATTAATACCGGAGCGGTTGTTCTTACTCCGGGAGTTAAGCTTTTTGATGCTAATATAAAAAAAGAATACGGTTATGACCGTTATGATAATGTTATAACCAGCATTCAGTTTGAGAGAATTCTAAGTTCATCTGGACCCACTAAGGGTGAGATATTGCGCCCTTTCGGTGGCCAAGCACCCAGAAAAATAGCTTTTATTCAGTGTGTTGGCTCGCGCGATTTGAGTTTAGGCAACGAGTTTTGCTCATCGGTCTGTTGTATGCATTCTATAAAGCAGGCAATTATTTCTAAAGAACATGATTCAAAAATTCTGCCTACGATTTTTTTTATTGACATCCGCAGTTTCGGTAAAGATTTTGAGCGTTATTATGAAAATGCCAAAAAAGATTATAATGTTGAATTCATACGCTGTTTAATTTCGAAGATTTATGAACAACCAAAATCAAAGAATTTGGTAGTTAAATATCTAAACCAAATAAATAAAATAGAGGAGGCTGAATTTGATATGGTTGTTTTGGCCGTAGGCCTTACGGATACTTGTGAGCTTAAACCTTTGGCTGAAAAACTTAACGTCGACTTAGACAAACATGGCTTTGCCGCTCTAAAAAGATACAGTCCGGGGTTAACTTCTCGGGAAGGAATTTATGCCGCCGGGACTTTCCTTGAGCCTAAAGATATTCCTGAGACAGTCGCTGAAGGTTCCTCAGCTGCTGCTCTTGTTTCAAGCCTTCTTAAAAGTTCCCGGGGAACCGTGACCAAGAAGAAAGAATATCCTCCGGAGCGGGATATATCGGATGAGGATATCCGCATAGGCGTATTTGTTTGCCGTTGCGGCAGAAATATCGCCTCGGTGGTAGATGTACCGGAAGTGGTAAAATATGCTTCAAAGATTGAAGGTGTGGCCTATGCCAGTGAATTTTTATATAGCTGCTCTAAAGACGCTTTGGATATACTCAAGGAGAAAATTCTAGAGCATAATCTTAACCGGGTGGTGGTTGCTTCTTGTACTCCCCGTACACATGAGGAGCTTTTTCAGGATACAGTACGAGAGGCTGGTTTAAACCGGCATTTATTTGAGATGACCAGTTTGCGGGAGCAGGTTTCCTGGGTCCATAAAAATTATCCTAAAGAAGCTACCCAGAAATCAAAAGAAATGGTTGAAATGATAGTGGCTAAAGTCCGGCGCAAAAGGGCGCTAGGGCAGGAATTATCCGATGTTGTTCCTAAATCCTTAGTCGTTGGGGGAGGGGCATCGGGCCTGCAAGCTGCTTTAAGCGTAGCTCAGCAAGGATATGAAGTATTCTTAGTAGAAAAAGAAGATAGCCTGGGCGGTCACTTAAAGGAGCTTTTCGATAATCTTGGCCGAGAAGACCCCCAAGTTTTTTTAAATTCTTTACTTGAAAAAGTGCAGGCTCATGAAAAAATAAATGTTATGTTTTCTTCGGAAATAAAAAGCTGTTCAGGCTATATGGGCAATTACACTTCCATTATTAAAAATAAGGATGGAGAAAAAGAAATTAATCACGGTGTGGTTATTTTAGCAACCGGAGCTAAAAGTTATGAACCTTCGCCGGGTGAATTTGGCTATCAAGAATCACAAAACATAATAACGCAAATCAGGCTTGAAAAGATGCTCTTTGAGGGGTTTGGGAAAGACCTCGCTGCCAAAACTTTTTTAATGATACAATGCGTGGGTTCACGTGATGATGAACACCCTTATTGTAGCCGCGTGTGCTGTGCACATGCCGTCAAAAATGCGATTAAACTTAAAAAGCTGAATTCTGAGCATAAGGTAATTATCCTCTATCGGGATATACGTACTTATGGTTTTCTTGAAGAATATTATCTTGCGGCTAGAGAAGCGGGAGTGGTTTTCTTGCGTTTCGACGAGATAAGTAAACCCCGGGTCAAGATTAACAATAATATAATAACCGTAACGCATACTGATAGTGTCCTTAGAGAAGATATTGTTCTTGAGCCTGATTTCCTCATTCTGAGTACGGGCATAGTTTCGCAAGGCAGCGAAGAGGTGTCTAAAATCTTTAAAGTACCTTTAAATACGGATAATTTTTTTATGGAGGCGCATGCTAAAATACGGCCTTTAGATTTTACTACTGAGGGGATTTTTTTCTGCGGCTTGGCTCATTCGCCGAGATTTTTATCTGAATCATTAACCCAGGCTCAAGGAGCTTCCATTAGGGCGGTTACTGTTCTTTCCAAGGATAAAATAGAAGCCAAAGCGATAATTGCCGAGGTAAATGAAAGATTATGCAAAGGTTGTGCTTTGTGTATTTCTGCCTGTCCTTTTGAGGCCAGGGAGCTGGACGAAGAAACAAAAATTGCTAAAGTTATTGGCGTGCTTTGTCAGGGTTGCGGGGCTTGCGCTGTTGCTTGTCCCAGCGGAGCAACTAAACATAAAGGTTTCAGTAAAAAACAAATCATGGATATGGTTGATAAAGCCAGCTAAATTAAGGGAGTGTGTTTATGGGCGAATTCGAACCTAATATTGTAGCTTTTGTGTGTAAATGGTGCACTTACACTGCCGCAGACTTAGCCGGTACCTCTCGTATCCAGTATCCGCCTAATGTTAAGATTATACGGCTTATGTGCAGCGGTTCAGTTGACCCTATCTTTGTAGTTAAGGCTTTGTCCCAGGGTGCTGACGGCGTGCTTATCGGGGGATGCCATCCCGGCGACTGTCACTACGTTTCGGGTAATTATAAAGCTAGAAGACGGATATTAATTCTAAAGACAATTTTGCAAAACGTAGGTTTCGAAGCCGATAGAGTCTGGATTCGCTGGATTAGCGCAAGCGAAGGTAAATATTTTGCTACGGTCATCACCGAAATGGTGGAACAATTAAAAAAGATGGGGCCAAGCCCTTTAAAAACTGCCTGGGATATATAGGGAAAAGCTATAAGCTATAAGCTTTAAGTTAAGAATAAAAAAGAGAAAGAGGAAAAAGAAATTAAGTTTTAAGTTGTAACTAATAAGGATAAAGAAAATGTCGAAAGTCTATAAACTTACCATAGAAAATAAGGATATTTTTTCAACCGTAAATTCATTTTTTCAGAAGTTACTGGAGGAAAAAATAATTGATAATTTACTTCTGCCGCAAGAATCACTCAATAGCAAATCAGTTATGCAGACATTGGTTAAGAGTCCTCAAGAACTGGGTAATGCAAATCCATTCGCACCTCTTTTATTGGTGAATTCAGCTACCCTGGTGAGCCAACTCACCATTGATAATCCTCAGAGTAAATTAGGGGCAGTAATGCGTTCCTGCGAAATTCGGGCGGCGATAGAACTTGCAAAGTTAAAACAGATTAATTTAGAGCGGCTTGTTATCATAGGCGTAGATTGTCCGGGAATCTATGAATCAACTGCTTATCAGAAAATAATAGAAAAATACAAAGATTCACAAAGTCTTACCAGAGATTACCTTTCCAAAAGTCTTAAAAATCAACTCCAATCTCTAGAGGGTCAAGAAATTAGGTTAGCCTGTAAAGGTTGCGAATATCCTAATCCTGAGAATTTCTCTATAGCACTTAATTTTTTTGGCTGTGATGTTGACAAAGAAATATTCATACAGTTTGCCGATAATTTCCCGCAGATAGACCCGGAAAAATTGAATCTTCTATCTTGCGAAGACAATGGTCAGTGGCGCAAGGCAATAGATGAGTGCCGTGATAGGAGAACTAAAACTAGAGAGGAAATTTTTAAGCAGGTTTTCGAGAACATAAAAGATATAAAAAGTTTCTTAAAGGAGTTCGAACATTGCCGGCGTTGTTATAATTGCCGGAAGGAATGCCCAATTTGCTACTGCCGGGAGTGCATCTTTGATTCTTTAACTTTCGAGCATGCATCTGAGCAATATTTTGGGTGGGCCCGGAAAAAGGGTAAAATCAGAATGCCCAGCGATACTTTGCTTTTTCATATTACCAGGATGAATCACATGGCCATATCTTGCGTAGGTTGCGGTCAATGCAGCAGTGCGTGTCCTAACGGCATACCGATTGCTAAGTTTTTTAAAACAATCGGCTTTAAAGTCCAGGAACTTTTTGATTATAAACCCGGAAGGAATCCGGATGAAGAAATACCCCAATCGACTTTTAAGGAGGATGAATTCCCCGAAGTTGGCCTGGGTCCTAAGTCTAAAGCTTGATTTGGGAAGATGTTTCTCCGCCTCGAGGATGAAGGAGTGAGTTGATATGGAAAAAAAGGAAATGGTTAAAATATATATTATGGGCAAGGAATATAAAGTGCCTCCTTCTTTAACTATAATGAAGGCTTTGGAATATTCCGGATATAAATTTATTCGCGGCTGCGGCTGCCGGGGTGGTGTATGCGGGGCTTGCGCTACAGTTTACCGGTTTCCGGATAGTTATAAAATAAACGTCGGCCTGGCTTGCCAGACCCTTATCGAGCCGGATATGTATCTTACCCAGATACCCTTTTATCCGGCTAATAGAGCTTCTTATGATATTGAAACTATTGAGCCTTTGGTTGAGGAGATTCTTAAACGCTATCCTGAAATTGCCCGTTGTCTTTGTTGTAATACTTGCAAGAAAGCTTGTCCCCAAGATTTGGAAGTTATGGAATATATACAGGCAGCTTTGCGGGGAGATATCGAAAGGGCGGCTAAGCTTTCTTTTGAATGTATCCTGTGCGGGTTGTGCGTTTCACGCTGCCCGTCTGAGATTGTCCATTATAACGTAGGGATATTATGCCGGCGGCTTTTTGCTAAATTTATGGTGCCTAAAGCCAAAGACCTCAAAAAGCGCGTTGAAGAAATTAAAGCCGGTAAATTCGATAAAGAAGTTGAAAAATATGTAAAGATGAGCACAAAAGAGCTTAAAGAACTTTATGATAAACGCGATATTGAACCGGTTTAATTGATACAGGAGGTTAATAATGTCTTATCCAAATTATATGTTGGATTTAATAAAAAAGGTAGAGGCAACCCGGCCTAAAAGGATTGCCCAAGTAAAAAAGGGGGAAAATTTTGCTTCTCTTTCTGCAGAAAAGGGCGGGGAATTGCTTCGTAAGTTTCATCCCGATTACAAAGAAGGGACAAAAAGAAAACTACAGCTTGGCAAGAGTAAAGGTTCGCTAGTGCCTAATGAAGTTGCTGATATTATCGAGGCCAATCCTTGCATTGATTTAAAAAACGTAAATTTAGAAAAAATTGATTACGATGTCGATGTTTTAGTTATAGGCGGCGGCGGAGCAGGTTCATGCGCAGCTTTGGTGGCTCAAGAGCAGGGAGCTAAGGTTTTAATAGCTACTAAATTAAGGCACGGCGATGCAAATACAATTATGGCCGAAGGCGGCATACAAGCCGCGGATAAGAATCAGGATTCACCAGGATTACATTTTCTTGATACTATGGGTGGCGGTCATTTTAGCAATGACCCGGAATTGCTGGGAGTTTTAGTCAAAGAGGCTCCTTTAGCGATAGAGTGGCTTGAAAACTTAGGTGTTATGTTCGATAAAGATAACGAGGGCACGATGTCTACCTTACATGGAGGAGGGACATCAAGAAAGCGAATGCATTCAGCCGGGGATATGACCGGTGCTGAAATAATGCGCACACTTCGGGATGAAATAAAAAACAGGCCGGATATCGAAGTAGTTGAGTTTGCCCCGGCTGTAGAACTCATAGTCGATGATAAAGGCCAATGCGCAGGAGCAGCACTTTATAACTTGGAAACAAAACAATATTCAGTGGTAAAAGCCAAAACTACTGTAATTGCTACCGGAGGCTTTGGCCGGCTTCATATTCAAGGCTTTCCTACTACTAATCATTACGGCGCTACTGCTGACGGATTGGTTCTAGCTTATAGGGTCGGCTGTTCTTTAACCTTTATGGATGCTTCTCAATTTCACCCTACGGGGGTAATATACCCGGAACAAAATGTAGGACTTCTGATTACTGAGAAAGTAAGAGGCGCGGGGGCGCAGTTAGCAAATATCGACGGAGAACAATTTGTTTATCCGCTTGAGCCTCGGGATATCGAATCATCGGCCATAATTCGCGAGTGCCTTGAAAGAAAAAAAGGTGTTAAAACTCCCACCGATAGAATTGGAGTCTGGTTAGATTCTGTGATGATTGAAATTTTAAAAGGTGAGGGTGCTATTCAAAGAGATTTCCCGGCTAAATATCGTCAATTCATGCGTCATGGTATTGATATATCTAAGCAGCCAATGCTGGTGTTTCCTACGCTTCATTATCAAAATGGGGGTGTAAAAATAAATGCCGATGCCGGCACAGAAGTCCCTAATTTATATGTGGCCGGTGAAGCCTCCGGCGGTATTCACGGCAGAAATAGGCTTATGGGGAATTCTTTGCTGGATATCACTGTTTTTGGCCGAAGGGCCGGTCAAGAGGCGGCTATAAAAGCGAAGCAGGCAAAAATCGGAAAATTATCCCTGGAACATGTTGGAAAATATAGAACGAACCTACAAAACTCAGGTATTAAAACTGATCGAATTTCGCCGATGCTTTTACCGGATTACGTGGGTAAAATAGGCTAAAGGCGTTGGCAACTTAGAGAAGGATATTAGCAGAAAAAAAGCGAGGTATTAAATATGAATCTTTATGTTGCGGCTACCCGACAGAATGATGGAAAAACTATTGTTTCTTTAGGTTTAGTTAGTGCCTTGCGTAAACGGGTCAAGAAAATCGCTTACATGAAACCTGTAGGACAGCAGTACCGCATAGTCGAAGGTAAAAAAATCGACAAGGATGCTATACTGATGAAGAAAATATTTAATTTTAAAGCCAATCTTTCCAATATGAGTTCGATTGCTATTCCGCAGGGTTTTACTGAAAATTATATCCTACGAGGGAAACAATCTACCTTGGCCCAAAAAATCAAACGAGCCTACAATAATTTGGCGAAAAACAATGATTTTATATTAATTGAAGGAACCGGTCATGCCGGAGTAGGTTCAGTCTTTGATATGTCTAATGCCGAAGTTGCGAATATCTTAAAGGCAAAGGTAATAATAGTCAGCGGAGGCGGGATAGGCCGGCCTATAGATGAAATAATGCTTAACTATGCAAAGTTTAGAAGCCAAGGAGTAGAAGTATTGGGAGTGATAGTCAATAAGGTTTTAAAAGCTAAATATAAAAAAGTTAATCGTTTGATTAGAAAAGGCCTAGCCCGTAAAAACATTGAAGTATTCGGGGTAATTCCTTTCGAGGAGGTGCTTTCTAACCCTACCGTAGCAGAGCTATTAGAGGATTTGAAAGGAAAACTTATTTGCGGACATGCCGGCTTAGATAAGGTAGTCGAACGGTTTGTTATCGGTGATGTTGTTGCCCATGAGGTTTTAGACTATCTTTCCGGAGGCACTCTTTTAATTGCGCCGGGAAACAGGGACGATTTTATTTTTTCCGCTTTAAGCGGCTGGGTCTTAGGAGTTACAGAAAAATACCATATATCCGGTATTATTGCTACCTACGGCAAAAGACCGGCAAAAAAAGTTATCGAGATTATAAATAAAGCGAATATCCCTTTAATTCTCGTCAAAAAAGATTCCTTTTCTACCGCCCGCGAGATTAATAATATGATATTTAAATTACGCGCTGACGATAAGCCTAAAATCAAAAAAACTGAAGTTTTAATTGAAAAATATGTTGATATCGAACGAATTTTTAACCTGCTTAAAAAAGACGAATGATTAGGAAGTTGACAGGTATTTTAGCCGCCTAGCATCGAAAATGGTTGTAAAATATAGCCATAGCTGTATAATTTAAGAGAAATTACTAACAATCTAGAAGGTTAATCTGTTTTCGGGATTAATTCTTATATGCTATCATGGCAGCAAAACGAATTCTTATCATTGATGATGATGTAGATTTTATTGAATCTACACGAGTAGTCCTAGAGACAAAAGGCTATGAGGTCTTTTCTGCCCAAAACAAGCAAGAAGGTTTAAAGGAGATTAAGAGTATTTCACCAAATTTAATTATTTTAGATGTAATGATGGATAAAATGAGTGATGGATTTGAACTGGCAAGGGAATTTAAAGCTGATGCCAAACATAAAAATATACCTATTTTAATGCTAACAGCAGTAGGGGCAAAAACCGGTTTTAAATTTTCTGCGGTCGGAGGCGATAACGCCTGGTTACCGGTAGATGATTATTGCGAAAAACCAATCGAGCCAAAGAAATTAATCGAAAAAGTAGAAAAATTACTTTTGGAATAATAATCTACGAGGAAAGCATACAATGCGTTTGGTGTTACTTCTGTATGCTTGGGCGGAGGTTGTGCAATAGCTTTGGCTATCCGTATGGTTTAACTTCCCTGCCCTTAGTTTATATCTGTTAATAAATAAGCGGAATAATTTGATTCAACGCTTTTATAATTATACATTACTCAGATAAGGCTTGCTAGGAGGTAAAAAATGGCAAAGATATTGATTATTGACGACGACCCCGATCTTATTGAGTCGATGCGTGTAGTCTTGGAGAGTAAGGGGTATGAAGTTATTTCTGCTGAAAGCGGAGAGGAAGGTTTAGAAAAGCAGAAGAAACAAAAACCCGACCTTATCGTTTTGGATGTCATGATGCCAAAAATGGATGGATTTGAGACAGCAAGAGCAATAAAGAAAACCGGTAATAATACACCTGTCCTCATGCTCACCGCCATCAAGGACAAAATGGGCCTTGATTTTAAAAATTCTGCTGGTGACCCAGATTGGTTACCGGTAGATGATTATTGCGAGAAACCTTTGGATAAGGGGTCTTTAATCGCTAAGATTGAGAAGTTGCTGAGCTCTTCTTGAAGAAAGGCAATAAATTCCAAAGTATTTAGCAATAATTACCTCTAAAGCTATTATGGAAAAAATCAAATCAGAAAATTACCTCATTAATGAGCGCATACGCTGGTTTATCAAATTGCGTTGGCTCGCAATTTTGGGAATTGTGGGCGCTGTTTATATTGCAGACAAAATTATCGCCATTCCCTTACCGGCTTTACGTCTTTACGGAGTTGCTGTTTTTTTAGTTATCTACAATACGTTTTTTTCTTTTCTAGTTTTTAAGCCTCAGGCCAAAACATCAAAAGGGCTAGTCTGGACCAATTCTATAGCCCATGCCCAAATTGCTTTGGACTTATTGTCTCTGGCATTTTTAATTCATTTTTCAGGAGGGATAGAAAATCCTTTTATTTTTTATTTTATTTTTCATATGATTATTGCCAGTATTCTTTTGAGCCGCCGGGGCGCTTTTCTGCAAGCCACATATGCAATTTTTTTATTTTTGTTTCTTGTTTTCCTGGAATATCAAGGCTATATAGCACATTATTGTTTAAAGCCGGTAGTTCCTTACTGCCTGCACAAGGAGACCTTTTATATTTTTAGCGTTTCGGTTGTATTCATTAGTACTTTATACATAGCGGTATACATGGCTAGTTCTATTTCGAAACAGTTAAAAGAAAGAGAGAGGAACTTAGAAAAGGCAAATAAATTGCTAAACGAAAAAGACCGCATTAAAAGCGAATATGTTCTAAGAGTCACTCATGATATAAAAGAAGACCTTTCCACAATTCAAAGCTGTATTGAGCCGGTTACTGAAGGTATTACCGGCCAACTTAATGAAAAACAGTTGAATCTACTCCAAAGGGCAAAAAAACGCAGCAAAAGCCTTATTTTCTATGTAAATGCGCTTTTAGGTATCACAAAAATGAAATTGGATAAGAAATTTAAAACAGAAAATTTTTCCTTTCCCCAACTCATTCAAGATATTACCGAAAATATAACTCCCCGAGCCAGGAATAAAAATATTGAGTTTACTGTTGATGTTGATTCTTCAATTCAGCGAATAGAGGGAGTGCGAGTATATATCCAGGAATCAATATTAAATATTTTAGCTAATGCAATTAAGTATACGCCCAAAGGAGGTAAAGTTTCTCTAAAACTTACAGATAAAGAAAATTCTTTCCTAATTAAAATAGAAGACAACGGTATCGGTATACCCGAAGATGAATTGGAATACGTATTTGATGAATTTTATCGAGCCCAAAACGCCCGCGAGCAAGAAAAGTTAGGGACCGGCCTGGGGCTGGCAATAGCAAAGCAAGTCATCGAGAGACACAAAGGAAAAATATGGGTCGAATCAAAAAAAGGTGAAGGAACTATTTTTTATATTGAATTACCTAAGCAAATCTGATATATATATTATTTACATATCGCACATAAATACCTCAAAATATAATCAATGAAAGTTAAAACATTCTCCGGCGGATATAAGTTAAAACGTTTCCAAGGCCAACCTCAGGATAAAATTATTGAGTGTGACCTTCCTTCTGAAGTCAGCATTCCTATGTCTCAAGGATTCGGAAGTGAACTCTTGCCTTCGGTGAAAGTTGGCGATAAAGTATCCCGTGGCCAGATTATCGCCTGTGATGACAATAAAACTTCTTCTCCTATTCATTCTTCAGTTAGCGGTATAGTAACTGCGATAGAGAAAAAGAATTATTTTAAGCGCGAGCTTACCATGGTTACAATAAAGACCGGCGCTGATGATGGTTGCCTAAAGTTGGAAGGAGCAACAGTAAGATGGGATAAGCTTCCCAACAAAAAAATTGAAGAATTGCTCTACAAATCAGGAGTAAGCTCCCTGGATAGAGAAGGCATTCCTACCAGTTTTAAAACTTCCATAATCGGCCCTGAGGCAGTAGAAGACTTAATTATCCATGGTGTAGGTTCAGAGGCTTACAATACCTCCTTGGATATTCTTTTAGCCGGCAGAAACTTGTACAATTTCATAGAGGGAATAAAAATTTTAATGAAAATTATGCCTAAGGCAAAGGTCCATCTGGCATTCAATAAGGAAAAAAAGAAGATTCTAGAGAGAATAAAAAAATTAACTACCAAATTTACTAATTTTTCCATATATCCGGTTGTACCAAAATACCCTCAGGGCTATGATGAAGTTTTGGTACCCACTTTATTGGGCAAAAGATTTCCTTACGGTTATTCAGCAGCGAATATTGGCATAGTAGTGTTAAATATACAGGCAGTTCTCAAGGTCTTTGAAGCTGTAGGGCAAGGTAAGCCTTTAATTGAAAGAATAGTCAGCCTTTGCGGGCCATCTTTTAAGGAAAATATCCATATTAAAGTAAGAGTAGGAACTTCCTTAGAACATTTGCTCAAAGACAGGCTCAAGGATGGCCCTTGCCGGATAATATTAAATAGCCTCTTTACGGGTGCCAATTTAAATAATTTATCTTTACCGGTAAATAGAACTTATTCTCAGATTATAGCAATCCCGGAAAGCAGCCAACGTCATTTTTTGGCTTTCGCAAGAGCGGGAATGCATACTGATTCTTTTTCTAGAACGTTTTTATCGGCAGCTACAACTACAAAAAAGATTCCCAATACAAACATGAGAGGGGATGAAAGGCCTTGTATCCAATGCGGTTATTGCAGCGAAGTTTGCCCTGTAGCTATAATGCCGACGCTAATAGACCGCTATATAAAATTAGGGATAAATGAAAATCTTTTGCGTTACGGTATATTTAATTGTATTGAGTGCAATCTTTGTACATATGTTTGTCCTTCAAAAGTACTTCTCGGGCAGCATTTAAAAGCGGCTAAAATAAAGTTAATCGAAATAGGATGTGATCAATCTCTCTGCATCGTGCCGCGCTTTGACTTTAAAGAATTCGATGAATATAAAGGGGTTAAGAAGTTAAGGTAAATCTACGTTACTAGATGGAGGAAATTTTAAGTGAAGTTTCTGAGAAAAATTTTAGATGAAACAGGCAAATTCGTAAAGAAAACTCCGGCTTTAAAGAGGCTTTATCCTGTATTTGAGGCTACTGATGAATTCTTTTTCGGCACAGATAAAACTACTATTTTACCTCATGTCATGGACGGCATGGATATAAAGCGTTATATGAGTTTTGTGATTATTGCTTTAGTGCCGGCCACAATAGCAGGAGTATATTTCTATGGTTTGCGGGTGCTGGCAGTCATTGCCGTTTCTTATGCTTTTGGCGGATTAGTTGAGGTGACTTTTTCAGTCTGCCGCAGAAAGCCTCTCTATGAAGGATTTTTGGTAACAGGGTTAATTTTCCCTTTAATTTTACCGCCCGGCATACCTTTATGGATGGTAGCAATAGGTGTTGTTTTTGGGACATTATTCGGTAAGGAAGTTTTTGGAGGAACCGGCCGAAATATTTTTAATCCGGCTTTAGTGGGAAGAGTTTTTATTAGCTTAGCGTTTCCTGAATTTTTTACAACCATGTGGCAAAAACCTTTCTGGGGCGGTTTAGGCGGGTTGATTAAGTTTGCTCCTGATGCGGTTACCAGCGCAACACCGCTGGTTAATTTTAAATCCGCACATTTTTTAACCGGGTATTCTTCTTTACTTTTCGGCAGCGCTCCCGGTTCGATAGGTGAAACTTTTAGAATCGGGATATTGCTGGGAGGAATTTTTCTTATTATCGTGAAGATAGTTGATTGGAGGATTCCTTTATCGTTTCTGGCTAGCGTTTTTATTCTTTCATTTTTTGGAAATATTTTTTATCCCAATGAGTTTGCTCCGCCCTTGTTTCAGCTTTTAAGCGGAGGGCTTTTATTCGGTGCCTTTTTTATGGCTACAGATCCGGTAACTGCACCGCTTACATTTAGCGGACGATGGATATACGGAAGTTTGTTAGGTATTTTGACAGTTTTATTCAGAGGGCTTACCGGGTTCGTAGAAGGAGTTATGTTTGCAATACTTCTCATGAACGCAGTTGCACCTTTTATCGATAATCTAATTATCGATATTAGATTTAAAAAAATCTCATCAAGCGCTTAATATTTAAAATGGGCAAGAAACTAAAAGATGTCTTGTTTATCCTTGTTTTAGGGAGTGTATCTACTTTTGCTTTGCTGGGAATAAAGAGCTACACTTATCCTAAGATTTTGCGCTATGAAGAATTGGAATTCAAGACGACTATTCTAGATGCGGCCAAAATAAAATACAACGCTCGCAATTTGGAAACTGTCTTTGATCAGAATATACGTCAGGTTAAAACTAAAAAATCAGTATATTATTTATCTCCGGGCAATTTTTATATCTTTGGATTCATAGGCAGAGGCTTATGGGGCCCAATAAGAGGGGTAATCACTTTACGCCAAGACTTAGAAACGATAGAGGGCCTTCAAATAATTTCTCAGGAAGAAACCCCCGGCTTGGGGGGAAGAATAAGCGAAGAGTCTTTTTTAAGTACCTTTGAAAATAAGAAAATTTTCCCAAAACTTGAGATTGTTTTGCGTCGCAAGGCAACAAAAGAAAATGAAATTGATGCTATAAGCGGCGCTTCAATGACTTCAGCAGCTTTAGTAGAAATGATAAATGATACTGTAGAAACTTTCAGAAAGGCAATAAAAAAATAAAATGCGCATAAGCCAATTATTTTATACTCGCGGTTACCGTACTTTTATTAAAGGGTTTTTTAAAGAAAATACTGTTTGCTGTCAGCTTTTAGGGTTGTGTTCAGCCTTGGCCGTAAGTAATAAGCTTGAAAATGCCTTGGCTATGGGGTTGGGGGTAGTGTTTGTACTGGTCCTTTCTTCGTTTGTTATTTCAATATTGAGAAAATTCATCCCTACTCAATATCGGATTATTACTTTTATGATTGTAATATCGGCACTGGTTATTTTTGTTGATCAATGCCTCAAAGCCTATCTACCTCAAATAAGCAAGCAATTAGGCCCCTATGTAGCTCTTATTATAACTAATTGCATTATTATGGGACGGCAAGAGGCTTTTGCCGCCAAGAATCCTGTCGGCTACTCTATCTTAGATGCCTTGGGCAATGGTTTAAGTTATACCTATTCACTTTTATTAATTGCTTCGATAAGAGAAATTTTAGCGTTTGGAACATTTTTTAATATAAGAGTTATGCCGGAAAGTTTTAACTCTTGGATAGTAATGGCAATGGCCCCGGGAGCATTTTTCCTTTTAGCGATTTATATTTGGGTTTTTCGTATCGGGGCTAAGCTGCAACCGGAAAAGGAAAATTAAAATTAGTCAGCTTCAAGTCATGAAAGAGGCAAAATTATGGAACTTCATCCTTTTGTAATTTTTATAGCGGCCATTTTCACTCATAACATTGCTTTGTCATACCTTCTAGGCATGTGTCCGCTTTTGGCAATGTCACGCCATAGCAATACTGCCCAAGGTATGGGAATTGCAGTTATATTTGTTATGACTTTAACTGCTGTAATAAACTGGCTTCTTTACCACTTTATTCTTATTCCTACCGGTTCCCAAATTATGGCCTATCTTGTATTCATAATAGTAATTGCTAGCGTGGTTCAACTTCTTGAAATGATTATTGAGAAATTCTTTCCCCGTTTGCAAAGTTCTTTCGGCATATTTTTACCTTTGATTACGGTAAATTGTACTATTTTGGCAATTTCACTGTTTATGGTCCTAAGGACTTATAGCTTTTGGCAAACAGTTTTCTTCGCTTTTGGTTCCGGTATAGGCTGGGCAGTAGCCATAACGATTATAGCGGCAATACGCGAAAAATTGCGGATGATTGGTGATGTACCAAACGGCCTAAAAGGCGCCGGCATAACTATGGTGATTGCCGGTATATTATCATTGGCTTTTATGGGATTTTCTGGAATGGTGAGTGTGCAATGATTACTTTTTTTGTCGTGAACGGCATACTGCTGGTTATTTCCCTGCTTCTTCTTTTAGCGGAACGCTTTTTAGTAACTTACGGAGAATGCTCTATCACCCTTAACGGGGATAAAACATTTTCTATGCTGGGTGGCGATAATCTCTTGAATTATCTTAATCAGCATAAGATTTTTATTCCTTCTGCCTGTGGGGGAAAAGCAACTTGCGGTTTTTGTAAATTGAAAGTATTGAGTGGGGGAGGTGATATCCTGCCTACAGAAGAGGTTTATATTGATAAAAAAGAGCGCGAGGAAGGCCTGCGGCTTGCTTGTCAGGTAAAAGTTAAAAAAGATGTAGAAATATATATTCCCGAATATCTTTTAGGCGCAGAGGAATTTGAAGCCGATGTTTCTCATATAACGTACTTAACTCATGATATAAAAATAGTTCATTTAGCCATTTTAAACAAAACAATAAATTTTAAACCCGGACAGTATATACAATTTAAAATACCCGGAACTGATGAGTATCGCGCTTATTCTGTAGCTTCCTCGCCAAGTGACAAAAGCACTCTAGAGCTTCTCATAAGGCTTGTTCCGGGAGGGTTATGCTCAGCCTATGTGCATAAAGTGCTCATGAAAGGAGATAGAGTGGTTTTTACCGGGCCCTTCGGTGATTTTTATTTACGTGAGGAAAGTGAAAATGATATTATAGCTATCGGTGGAGGTTGTGGCATGGCCCCGATTCGTTCTATTCTATATTTTTTGCGTGAAAAAGGTATGCCAAGGCGTGTGTTTTATTTTTTTGGTGCCCGGACAAAAAAAGATTTATTTTTTACTAAAGAATTAAGAGAATTAGAGGCGAAATTTGCTAACTTTAAATATATTCCTGCCCTTTCTGAGCCGGAACCCGGTGATAAATGGGAAGGTGAAGTTGGATTTGTAACTCAAATTGCGGAAAAATATATAGGCGATAAGCGTCCCAAGGAAGCTTATCTTTGCGGGCCTCCGCCGATGATTGATGCTGCTATGAAAGTTCTTACTCGAGAGGGGGTCAAACCCGAGAATATCTTTTACGATAAGTTTTAAACACAGCTAATTCGCACAAATTCGCTACTTGTCTGTTTTATGCTCTACGGAATAAAATTTGTATTTTTTCTCTTGACAAATGATACTAATATGGTATCTTTATATAAACAAGTTTAAGCCGCGCTCAGACGCAAATAGAGGAAATTAAAAAGGAGGGTCGGATGCGAGTAACTGTAAAGTATATGCTTCGCCCGGTAACTCACTGCAAAGAGGGTTGCCATAGGCAGTCCTGGGCATGACGCTAAACTACCCATTTTCCTTGCTCAAAAAAAGAAAACATGAAGCTAATTACAAGGGATACTGATTATGCCATTAGGGCGCTTTGTTTTATTGCTCAAAGCAAAAATGATAAAGTTTCCGCTCGGGAGTTAGTAAAGACGTTAAGAGTTCCCAAGGCTTTTTTAAGAAAAATTCTCCAGATTTTAAATAAAAAAGGGGTTCTCAAATCATATAAAGGCCAGGGTGGAGGCTTTAACTTGGCAATTCCAGCCACGCGAATATTTTTGTTGGATTTGATGAAAATATTTCAGGGACCTTTGGAATTGAACCAATGTACATTTAAAAGAGTTGTCTGCCGGGATGTAAAGTTTTGTCTGGTCAAGAAAAAAATAGACAACATTCAAAGGCTAGTCATGCAAGAATTGCATAATATCAGTATAGCTGCGCTCGTGGAAAAAGGCGGCTAGTTGTATGCCAAAGCGGAAAATAATCAAAATTGACCAAAACAAATGCACAGGCTGCGGATTGTGCGTGCCTAATTGCCCTGAAGGAGCCTTGCAGATTATTGACGGTAAAGCCCGGTTAATGGGGGAGCTTTTGTGTGATGGCTTGGGTGGTTGTATTGGAGAATGTCCGGAAGGGGCTATCACCATAGAGGAACGTCAGGCCGAAAAATATTCTCAGGAGATTAAAGAAACACTTAAGACAAGCAGCGGCTTTGCAGATGAAATATAAAGAAAAAAAGATATGAAAACTTATAGCTTAAAAAGCATTTTTAGGTTTGCGTTAAATACCGAAGAAAAAGGTAATGTTTTCTACCAAGATGTTGCGCGGTATACGCAAGATAAGGACATAAAAAAACTTTTTAACTATTTAAGTAAACAAGAAATCAAGCATGCAAAAACCTTTCTCAAACTTTATCATTCCTGCGCTGATAAGAAAAATATTTTTCTGGCAAATCCAGAATTGTCAGAGGTCTTAGATGCTATTTTTAGAGGGTTGATTTTTCCTGATATTAGTGAGGTTCGCGATTCAACAGTCAAGAAAGACGCCTTGGTGCGTATTTTAAAGATAGCGATGGATGTAGAAATTAATACTATTATTTTTTACGACAGAATGAAAGAATGTATAAAATCTTATAAGATAAAAGAAATTTTAAGTAAAATAATAACGGAAGAAGAAAAGCATCTTGTCAAATTAAAAAAAATGCGGATAAACTTAGACCCTACTTATGCAAAAATAATATATGGAAAATTCTTCTAAACCGGATAAGGGATTCATTTGCCATGATTGCTTCAAGCTTAACACTTGCCGGGACTCTGTGGCATCTTGGGTATTTTTTGTAATAGCAATAATTGCTACGATTTCTATCCGGGCGGTAAATGTGGTTTTAGATTTTAACCCTTTATTGGCAAAATTTTTCTGGTATGTAGGGGTGAGCGGTTTCTTTCTGTTTTTTATATATAAATTCCGGCATAATGCTGCTCTGCATAGAGAATTAGAAAAAAGTAATCTTACGAGCAAACTTCTTTCAAAAAGTGCATTGTCAGAACAGGACTATGATATTCTAGGGACGATTGTATGCCACTTACGCTCAAAAAAAGACAAAATTAACTATTTTCTTATCTTTTTTTTCTCAGGATTAGCGCTAATATTAGCTGTTTATTTCGATTTTTTTAAAAACGGCTAAAAAAGGAGGGAAGAATGGCAAAATTAAAAAAAGGTCAAAAGTTGATTTGTGTTCCTTGCGGCAGAGAAGTTCTAATCAATAGCTGCGGTATTTCCCGGACTACAATTTGGTGTTGTGGAAAGTCCATGAAAACAAATGTGAAATCTGCACCTAGAAAGAAAACTGCTAAAAAATAAGACTAAATCTCTGTTATCGGTTTCTATGGTTAATTTTTGTGTTCAAGCAGCAGTATTAGCAAGACTTATAACAAAAAAAAGGCAAGATATGGATAAAAAATTAGAAAAAGCAATGAACGAACAACTCTCGAAGGAGTTCTATTCAGCATATTTATATGTCTCTATGGCAGCTTACTTCGAATCGGAGAATTTAGCCGGTTTTAGCCATTGGATGAAAATGCAGGCTCAAGAAGAACTTTTACACGCTATGAAGTTTTTTGATTTTCTAAACGAACGAAGCAGCAAAGTTATATTGGAGGCAATAGATAAACCTCCTTATAAATTTTTGTCAATAGACGATGTCTTTAAGGCGAACTTAAAGCACGAACAAGGAGTTACCGGCAGGATTAATAATTTATATGCAACAGCTCAAAAAGTTAACGATAATGCAACAGCTATTTTTTTGCAGTGGTTTATTAACGAACAAATTGAAGAGGAAAAGAATCCTGTTGATATTCTTACTAAATTGAAGTATGTTAAAGATCAGCCGGCAGGAATATTGATTCTGGACAAGGAGTTAGCAGCCCGGCCGCAACCAGTTTTAGGTCCTACAGCTGGAAATGCTGCTTAAATTATTCGCGACGTCCGAGGTAATAAGATAAGATTTGGCATTTCGGCGGCTAATCTTAAAAAAACGGAGCATCTAATGAAACGTAAAGGTGTTAAAAAAAGCAAAAGTTATGTCTGCGTAATCTGTAAGGGTGATAAAAAAATACAATTGAAAAAAAAGTGTTGTGACTCTAAGATGCTTTCACCGGACAAGGGAAGCTGGAATCTATAGAGCAACAAAAGTGCAATTTAATTGCAAAATTAAACTTCAAGGAGGGTGTTATGAGTATGTTTTGTTATCAATGCCAGGAAGCAATAAAAAATTCAGGGTGTGCAGCAACAAGGGGTGTCTGCGGGAAGGATAAGAAAACGGCTAAGTTTCAGGATTTGCTAATCCATACCTTAAAAGGAATTGCTATCTATGGGCATAAGTCAAAAGGGCTAGGAATTAGAGACCAAAAGACAGGAGCATTCATCAGCCGGGCCCTTTTTGCTACTATAACCAACGCCAATTTTGATAATCAGCGAATTATTTCTCTTATTCGAGAAGGGTTAAATATCCGCGATAATCTAAAAACGGAATTTTCACAAGCCTATAAAGATAAAACTGGTGATGATTTTATTGAAAAGATGCACGATTCTGCTATCTGGCATTCAGATAACGAAGAGGAATTTTTAAAGAAGTCTGAAAGCGTAGGCGTACTTTCTACCGCCAATGAAGACATTAGATCGCTGCGAGAGCTGTTAATCTATGGTTTAAAAGGCATTGCAGCTTATGCTGAGCATGCAGCTACCCTAGGTTTTCAGAAACAAGAAATATATGATTTTTTAATCTATGCTTTAGTTTCTACAACCGAAGAATTACCTCTAACTGCGATGGTTGAGTTGGTCATGAAAGCCGGTGAGGTAGCTGTAAAAACAATGGCGCTTTTAGATGAGGCCCATACCACAACTTACGGAAATCCAGAAATTACAAAAGTTAATATCGGTGTTGGCAACAACCCCGGTATTCTTATTTCCGGGCATGACCTTAAAGATATGCAGGAATTGTTAAAGCAAACTGAAGGTAAGGGTATTGACATCTACACTCATTGCGAAATGCTCCCTGCCAATTACTACCCGGCTTTTAAGAAATATGAACACTTGAGAGGTAACTACGGAAATTCGTGGTGGAAACAAAACGAAGAATTCGAATCCTTCAACGGCCCTATTCTAATGACAACTAATTGCATAACTCCGGTAAAAGAATCTTACCGAGACAGGTTATTTACAACCGGCATGGCTGGTTATCCGGGAATAAGACATATTCCGGATAGGGAAAAAGGCAAAGAAAAGGATTTTTCCGAAATAATTGAGTTGGCTAAACAGTGTATGCCGCCGAAACAAATAGAATCCGGAGAAATAATTGGTGGTTTTGCTCACAATCAGGTGCTTGCTTTGGCTGATAAAATCATCGAGGCGATAAAAACAGGGGCGATTAAGCGCTTTATAGTTATGGCCGGATGTGATGGCCGTCAGCCAACAAGAGATTACTTTACTGAAGTTGCTAAAGGACTGCCGGATAATGCTGTAATTTTGACTGCGGGTTGCGCCAAATATCGCTACAACAAATTGAATCTTGGTGATATCAACGGTATCCCCAGAATGCTTGATGCGGGCCAATGCAATGATTCATACTCATTGGTAGTAATAGCTTTGAAATTGAAAGAGATATTTGGCCTAAATGATATCAATGAGCTGCCGATTTCTTTTGATATTGCCTGGTATGAACAAAAAGCAGTGGCTGTGCTTTTAGCTCTTTTGCACTTAGGTGTAAAAGGAATTCACCTAGGGCCAACTATTCCTGCATTTTTATCGGCAAATGTGCTAAAAGTTTTAGTCGAAAAATTTGACATTAAACCAACTAAAGGAGCAAAAGAGGATATAGCATCAATGATGAGAGAAGAATTAGGCCCGGTTGCAGCATAAACTAAGTATACTGGATACGAAAAAATGCTTACACAGACAAGGGAAGTAATCGGGGTGTTTGCTGAGAAAATAAAGCGAACGCCTGCTGTTGAAAGTTTTAGATTTAAAACTAAGAAAGCAATAGATTTTTTACCCGGGCAGTTTTTAGAAATAATTTTCGACAAAAACAACCGAGGCAACCGCGCATTAAATAAATATCTTTCTTTTTCATCTGCACCGGGTAAAGAATATATTGAAGTTACGAAAAAAATCTCAGGTAGTAAATTTTCAAGGTCACTTATCGCGTTAAAGCCGGGTGATGAAACTCTTTTTAAGGCCTCACTAGGAAACTGTATCTTTAAAGACGAGTATAAAAAAATCGGTTTTTTAATCGGCGGCATTGGTATAACTCCGGTGATATCGATATTAGAGCATATTACGGATAAAAAACTGGCTACAGATGTATGCCTGTTATATTCTAATAGAGCTGAAACAGAGATAGCCTTTAAGCTAGAAATCGATACCTGGTCTAAAAATAACCGAAATATAAAAGTTCTTTATACGGTTAGTGATGGAGAACCAAGGGATAAAAATAAATTTTCCGGACAAATCAACAAGGAGTTTTTTAGTGCTCCCGAGTGTGATATCCGAGAGCGGATTTTTTTCATCTTTGGGCCACCGGCGATGGTAAACACAATGCAAAATATTTGCCTGGAAGTAGGATGCAATGAAAAGATGATAAAAAAAGAAAAATTTCTGGGTTATTGAGATAATTTTAAAAAAAGAAGTGGCTTGCTGAGGGGTATACTAAAAGGAGGAGAAAGTGAAGAAATATAAATGCATAGTATGTGAGTATATTTATGATCCGGCAGAAAATGATAATATTGAATTTTTGAGTTTACCTGATGATTGGGTTTGTCCTGAATGCGGTGTTGATAAAAGTCAATTCGAGGAAGTTAAGGAATAGTAAAATTTTTAAAAGCATGA
>JAMXCX010000027.1 GCA_024542985.1 Candidatus Omnitrophota bacterium
CCTGGACTTTTATTCCCAAACCAAACTTTTTCATGATATAAGAAGCAGCAAAATTGCCTAAACCGCAGAGAATGCTCGGTTTTATAATTTCAATTTGCCGGTCAAGATAGGGCGTGCAGGTTTGGATTTCAGTTTCCTGCGGATTCCGGTTATTTTGGGGCCGGCATTTTAGTATGTTACAAATAAAAACCTCTTCACGTTTTAAATTAGCTATCGCTAAAAGCTCATCAAGTATTGCTCCGGCTTTGCCGCAAAAGGGGCGGCCCTGACTGTCTTCGGTTGCTCCCGGAGCCTCACCTACAAACATAACTCGGGAGTTAAAGCTTCCTTCACCGGGAACGCTGTTTAAGCGGCTGTTGCCTAACGAACAGTTGCGGCAGGCATTAATTTCAGCGTTAAGGGTTTGGATTTCTTCAGTAAGCATAATAGGACTGTATCACGTGAAGGTAGAGCAGGCAAGTATTAAAACAGGTTGTTTGGGCAGGCGATTAGCTAAAAGGCGTTAATTCCCTTTTATTGAAAAATAAAAGGCTGGGGTGAAGGAAGAAAGTGAAATAGGTATTGTATCCTTGGAATTTTGAAAAGACAGTTCTGTATGTAAACGTCTTTTTAATTGTTTCAATGGCGAGGGTTATTTCTGGTACCAGATAATTCTGGGTACTCGCTTTCCAATGAGTGAGACCGCATACTCTTGGCTGAGGAAGGGGCCGGCTTCTGTAAGACCCTTGAGTTTCAAATCGCAAAAGACAAGCATCATTGCCTTCGTAATCCGCATCACATCACGACGTTCACGGGCAGGTGCTTCATAAGCTTTTCCGCCGGTACCCGAAAATCCCATGTGTCCCGCGTTTTTTAGCCAAAGATAGTATTTCTCTCCTTTCGGCATGAGCTTGAAAGACTTAAGGCGATTCAGCGGACTGAGCGTGCTTCCATCGGCGCTCTGCATTTTATCTTTGCTACCACTAAAACACAAGAGAGGGCGTTGAATGGTTTTAAAGCTATCCGACCCAAAAAAGTTACTGTCAGGTCCCTGAGGAGACATGGCAATACCAACCGTAACGCGTGGATCGCTCAAGTCTGGGCCCAATCCCCTCCTTGATGTCAGAGGTGGATTAAGATGGTCCAAAATCGGCCGTGCGCCAACGACTGCATAAGTTGTGTATGCGCCAAAAGAGTGTCCTCCCACCGCGATTCGGTCGAGCTTGATTCGCCCTTCAAGTGGGTGAAAGCGCTTTGAGTGCCATCGCTCGGCCTGATCAATCACAAAACTAATGTCTTTGGGGCGTCCCAAGACCGCTCTCGGGTCTTTCATAACCTTGCGTCCTCCCTCCATGAATTTCCTAAACTTGAAGAGCTTACGACTTCTCTTCATGCTAAGTTTCACTCGTTTATTATCACTGTACACATGGACAGGACACATCACGATGTATCCATGGCTGGCCATATGTACAGCATGTTCATAATGGCTGTACCAATGGCCTGCGGCTCCGTGCGAAAAAATGACCAGCGGAAATTTCCCTTCGCTTTCAGGGTATAATACGAGAATAGGAACTCGTCGCCCATAACGGCTTGAGTCAATGAGATCGGGGTATTCTAGTGTTAAAACCTTGTAAGGCCCAGGCATCGTGTAATCCTTGTGGCCATTGGGTTGCACGGATGAAGACCGGTTATACCCATATGAGGACCAACCACCCAGCAATGAAAACCCAATCAACAAGACTAAAGAACAAGCACCTTTTTTTCTCCTAATAAATATATTCATACTCACTCTACCTGCACTTATAAATACGAGCTCCCATTTAGGCTAAGCTTACACTATATTATATCATATTTATTCCGGATTCAATAAGTTTGAACCCCAATATAGTCCCCTAATTTTCAGGATTTCCCGAAATTTTCTCTTTTTCAAAATCTATCAAAGTGGTAAAATATCCTAGCAAAATACCGCATCAAGAATGAGAAGAAAAGGGCGTATTAATATAAAAAGGGAGGATATAAAATGAGTTCGGATCCAAAAAAAATAGAAACAGTTTTAACTGAAAATAGGATATTTAAACCTGATGAGGAATTCCAAAAAAAAGCTCACATATCTTCTATGCGGGACTATCAAGAACTTTATAAAAAAAGCATCGAAGATAATCTTGGTTTTTGGGAAACGGCCGCCAATGAGCTTCACTGGTTTAGGAAGTGGGACAGTGTGCTTAATGAGGAAAGCGCCCCGGTTTATAAGTGGTTTGTAAATGCCAAAACAAATATTTCCTACAACTGTTTAGATCGCCACCTAAATAGCGCAACAAAGAATAAAGCGGCTCTTATCTGGGAGGGTGAACTAGGCGGCCAGCGCACTCTTACCTATAACCAATTATTTCATGAAGTAAATCGTTTTGCTAATGCTTTAAAAAAATTAGGAATTCAACGGGGAGATCGAGTGGCAGTTTATCTTCCCATGATTCCGGAACTTGCAATTAGTCTTCTTGCCTGCGCTCGGATCGGAGCAGTCCATTCGGTTATTTTTGCCGGTTTTTCTTCAGAGTCAATTCGTGACCGTGTTCTTGATTGTGAAGCAAAACTTATTATCACTTCAGACGGGGGATGGCGAAAAGGCAACGTTTTGCCTTTAAAAAATATTGTTGATGAAGCAGTTGCCGGTTGCGCTTGCGTAAAGCATGTTATTGTGGTGAAACGCGGGCAGGGCGATCCTTTTCCTTGTCATATCAAAGAAGGAAGAGACCACTGGTATCATCGTATAATCGATGACGTTTCTTCCCGGTGTGAACCGGAACAGATGGATAGCGAGGATATGCTATTTCTTTTGTACACATCAGGCACTACCGGTAAGCCAAAAGGTATTATCCATACTACCGGTGGATATATGGTATATACTTATTTAACGACTAAATATGTTTTTGATTTAAAACCCGAGGACGTATATTGGTGCACGGCAGACATTGGCTGGATTACCGGACATAGCTATATAGTTTATGGTCCTTTGATGAACGGGGCGACTATTTTAATGTATGAAGGTGCGCCAAACTGGCCGGACAAGGGGCGCTTATGGAAGATGATACAGGATCATTCGGTAACAATTTTTTATACCGCGCCTACTGCTATCCGCGCATTTATGAAGTGGGGGGATAAATGGCCGAATAAATATGATCTTTCGTCCTTGCGTTTGCTGGGAACAGTTGGAGAACCGATTAACCCTGAAGCTTGGATTTGGTACCACCGGATTATCGGCAAGGATAAATGCCCTATTGTGGATACATGGTGGCAGACAGAAACCGGGGGAATTATGATTACGCCTTTACCCGGATGTACTCCCTTAAAACCCGGCAGTGCAACCCTACCTTTTTTTGGAATTGAAGCCGAAGTTATATCAGATGACGGTAGTCAAGCAGATGCCGGTATACTTGCCATTACAAAACCCTGGCCGGGGATGCTTCGGGGAATTTATGGCGATATGCAGCGCTATAAACAAACCTACTGGTCAAAATGGCCAAATAAATATTTTCCCGGTGATGGGGCAAAAAAAGATAGCGATGGGTATTTCTGGATTTTAGGACGAATTGATGATGTTGTGAATGTGGCCGGCCACCGCATTGGAACGGCTGAGCTTGAGAGTGTATTCGTAGAACATCATATGGTAGCAGAGTCAGCAGTGATCGGTATTGAACATGAACTTAAAGGGCAATGCCTTGTTGGTTTTATCAGTTTAAAAGAAGGCATAGACACTACAGACGATTTAGCCCAGGAATTAAAAGAATGGATAGGTAAGAAGATTGGGCGTTTTGCCATGCCGGAAAAAATTATATTTTCACCTGATTTGCCAAAAACACGTTCGGGAAAAATCATGCGCCGGCTTTTGCGCGATGTTGCCAGCGGCCGTACCTTAGGAAATATAAGCACTTTAGCCGATGCTAGCGTTGTTGAACGCTTAAAGGTAAAATACGAAGAAGATTGAAAGAATTATCAAAAAAATTGTCGAAACTTGTTAAATAATTATAATAAAGCGAGTTTGTTATGATTGAGAATATAATTTTTCTAATCGCATCTTTTATCGCAGCTATTGTTGCAACTTTGGCTGGTTTTGGAAGTTCGACTCTCCTGATTCCGGTTGCGGTTATGTTTATGGATTTGAAAACCGCTGTCCTTCTTGTGGCTTGCTTCCACCTTTTTAATAATAGTTTTAAAATAAAAATGTTTTGGAATAAAATAGATTTTAAAACATTCCTTCTTTTTGGTATCCCGAGCATTATCTTTGCCTTTATAGGAGCTAGGCTTATTTCTATCATACCGATAGGTATTGTGAAAAGAATACTGGCGATTTTTTTGATAATTTTTTCAATCTATTCTTTTATAAAACCGAAGTTTGCCATAAAAGAAACTAAAACAACTGCTATCGTAGGAGGCGGCCTTTCCGGATTTTTAGCCGGGCTGGTCGGTCTGGGCGGAGCGATAAGGTCAACATTTCTGATTGTATTTAATCTGCCCAAAGAAGTGTATATAGCAACCTCGGCGGCGATTGCCTTTGTAATTGATTTGACCCGAATACCGACCTATTTATTTACCGGGGTTACTCAGGATACATCATATTATATTCTTTTGCCATTTTTAGTTGTCAGTGCTTATTTTGGCGTTAAAATAGGTAAAGTTCTTTTGGGCAAGGTTAGCCAAAGTATTTTTAAGAGAATTGTTCTCATAGGGCTTCTGTTGGTGGGGATAAAATTATTTTTTTAATATAGGAGTTTTGGAAAATTTTTCTGCTTTTTAAGGAGGATGCGCCAGATGGATATATTTGAATATGCTAGGGAATTTGAAAAAGAAGCCGAGGCTTATTATAGAGCCTTAGCCGGTAAAGCTTCCCATAAGGGGTTAAAAAATATATTTAATTGGTTAGTTAGCGAGGAGATAAAACACCAGGATATCTTAAAAAAAATGAAAGAAAATGCAACGGTTCAGGTTTTGGAAACTAACATTTTGAAAAATGCAAAAGAAGTTTTTGAAAGGATGAAAGAAGAAAAAGAGGAATTCAGTTTTGATAATTTAGAGCTTGAGTCATATAGGGAAGCTCAAAAATTAGAACAAAAAAGCAAAGATTTTTATCTGCAGAAGTCTCAAGAAACAGAAAATAAAGTCCAGGAAGGAGTATTTTTAAGTATTGCTAAAGAAGAAGAGAAGCACTATTTTTTATTAGAAAATATAATTGACTTTGTATCCCGGCCGCAGACTTGGCTTGAAAATGCTGAATTTTGCCATTTAGAGGAATATTAAGATATTCCGGTTTGGTTTGAATATATAGCAAGGGTAAAACTCATCCCATAGGGGGTAGTAGGTATTTTAGGTGCTAATTTTCCCCTTCCCTTTTCATCATGAACGAAATAAAGCTTATAGACCGCTGTTTAAAAAAAGATAAGAAAGCCTGGGATTTATTTGTCCAGCAATATTCAAAGTTAATTTACTGGGCAATAAGAAAGCGTTCAGCTGCGAGCAGTTTTGAACTTAGCCAGGACGATATTAATTGTATTTTTCAGCAAGTATTTTTATCAATTTTAGAAGGCAATAAACTCCTTCAGCTAAAGGATGGCAAAGCCATTGCCGGGTGGCTGACAATTATAGCTTTTAATAAGACAGTTGATTTCATGCGCCGCAGAATTCGTGATAATAAAAGATTGATTCCTGATATGCCAATACTAAGCAGCAGTAATTTTGAGCAGGAGTTATTCCATAGAGATTTGCTGAATGTAATAAGCAATATAATAGATACGTTGCCTTCCAAAGAAAAGATTGTTATTTCCTTAAACCTTTTAAAAGGCAGGACCCATAAAGAAATAGCCGGTATTATAAATATACCGGTAAATACTGTATCAACTATAATCGCCAGAACTAAAGAAAAGCTTAAAAAAGAGCTGGTAAAGCAGGGAATAAAAAATTTAATTGAAAATAAACATAGATAAGATACTTTCCCCGCTAGAAGCGGGGTCAGTATCAATTCGACTACACATTTTTTCCGCGCTCCCTTCAGGAGCTTAAAAAAATGTAAGTCTCATTGAAAGAAAATAAGCCGATGTTTCGTCTATTAAATTGGAGAGGAAAATGAATAATCCAGAAGAGTTGATTAAAAAGTATTTAGGCCGGAATTTAAGCAATACTGTAAAAACTCCTTCATGTCTTAGCGATGAGCTTTTGATGGACTATTTTCGGCACAAGCTGGACGAAGAGGGCTGCAAGAAAGTAGAAAGTCATATTGCCGGTTGTGGTTTTTGCCTCAGCCAGTTAAATTTAGTATTCGAATCCGCTAAAGTCAGTAAAGACAACAATATTCAGGTGCCGGATAATTTAATTAAGGCGGCAAAAGATTTGGTTAAAGATGATAGAAGTTCAAACAGCAGGAAGATAAAAAAGAATCTGTTTCTTGGCGGTATGGTTATATCTTTTGTCTTATCTTTTTTTATTCCTAAGTATTTTATGCAGTTTTTAGTAGTTACTCTTATTCTGGGGATGCGCTGGGCATTTGAAAGCGAAGGCGGCCGTATACTTATTATGGTCCTTGATTCCTGGCGTAAGCATTCTCATGATGATGACGATGAAATTTCCCAACGTTTAAGGAATAGATTTAAATCCTACCATAAATAGTGTACTTTAACAAAGCCATGCTACAAAACAATTAGATCAAGCACTAAACCACTATTTTTTCACGTAGAGACACGATTTTGTCTTTCGATACGTAAAAAATGCTTAAAAATCACCTCCTAGCCTTTGGAGTCGAATGAGTTAACGCTATTTTTTACTATCTACCTACCGTGTACAACTTCAGAGTTTCGGTAACATTTAATAAAAGACCAGAGATATATAACAACCAATTTTTTGGGACCGGCAAAATCCCCTGCGATGATTTTGCCTGGCGCTTCGGCCTTAAAATACTTCCTTCTCGAACATGGCCCCGCTTCGCGGGGCTTCCCTAAATAGTTAAATTAAGGTGGTCAGGATACCTTGCTTTTAAGGCCTCAGAGCCTTCCCTAAAATTGTTGTTATATATCTTTGTTGTATTACATAAATAATTTATCAGTTTAGGTAACCCCGATCTATCCAAATTTTCCCGTGGAAAATTTGGGATCGTCCCTTCGGGCGGATTATGCTATCGCATAATCCGGGTTACGCTAATCAAAAAAATAAAAATTTTTGAAAGAATTTGGGTAGTTACCTCGTCTATTAGATAAAGGAGGTAAATTTAAGCTAATAGGTTTAAGGGTAATTTATTATAGGTTCGTCGGCAAAAGCATAAGACCCTTCAGCATTTCATGCTTCAGGGTCATTTTCGCCGACCTTCGTCGGCAAAAATGAGGAGGTGGTTAGAATGGCTTTAGATTTTAAAGTTACAAGGCTTCACCGGTTTGACGGTGATGGGGCAACAAAGGCTGTCTGTGATGTGGCTATTTGTGAAGAATTTCTTGTAAAAGGATTTCGTGTAGTTGAAGGCAAGGATGGGTTGTTTGTCAGTCCGCCGCGAGAGAAGGGTAAAGACGGAAAATGGTACAGTAAGGCTCTTGCTTTAACTGCTCAAACAAAAGAAGCACTTAAAGAGGCAGTTATCTCTAGCTATGAAGAAACCAGCGAATGATTTCAGGAAAGATAAGGTGGCCGCAATTTGCGGCCACCTTCAAACCCTAATAATCATGCGCTAAGATAATACCTAAGAAGGAATAATAATGAAAAGTTTGACTTACCAGGAAGATATTGAAGAAAGGATCTTATTGATAAGAGGGCATAAGGTTATGCTAGATAAGGATTTGGCTAAGCTTTATGGAGTACCAACGAAACGATTAAATGAGCAATTGAAAAGAAATACCAAAAGATTCCCCGCAGATTTTATGTTTCAGTTAAGCTGGCAAGAGATAAGGTCTTTAAGGTCGCAGGATGCGACCTTAAAGCGTGGACAACATATTAAATATCGAATCCACGCTTTTACTGAGCAAGGGGTTGCTATGCTTTCAAGTGTCCTTAATAGTGAAAGAGCTATTCAGGTTAACATTGCTATTATGCGTGTTTTTGTTAAGATGCGCCAGATTATATCTGCCCATAAAGAACTTGCACTTAAACTAAGTTTACTTGAGCAAAAAATTGAAAAACACGATACGGAAATACAGGCTATTTTTGAGGCGATTCATCAGTTGATGGTCCCTCCAGAAAAACCTAAGCGAAGAGTAGGTTTCCATGACAGTTAAACAGGAAAATGCAAGGTGTAGTTAAAATCAGCGATTCCAGATATCCGGAGTTGCTGCGCAGAATCGATTCACCGCCGCAGGAGCTTTACTATAAAGGAACCTGGGATAGCGATATCTTTACAAATTGCCTGGCAGTTGTAGGCTCAAGAAGAATGACTACCTACGGCCGGCAGATTACCAATAAATTAGTATCAGAAGTGGTTCCCGGAGGATTAACAATTGTTTCAGGATTTATGTATGGGATTGATGCAACTGCCCACAAAGCCGCTTTGGATTTTGGCGGCCGGACTATAGCAGTTATGCCTTGTGGGATAGAATTGATTCATCCTGAGCATCAAAAGAATTTGTATAGGCGGATATTGCAAAACAAAGGACTTATTATTTCCGAGCATAAAGGAAACTTTGCTCCGGTTTCATGGACTTACCCTAGACGTAATAGGATTATAGCCGGTCTTTCTCAGGTAACTTTAATTATTGAAGCTGCAGAAAAAAGCGGTTCTCTAATCACAGCACGCCTTGCTAAAAAATATAAAAGAAGAGTTTTTGCAGTTCCCGGGCCTCTTACCAGTTCAGTTTCTAAAGGAACGATTCAATTAATTAAAGAAGGAGCAGGCATTGTAAGCAGCGCTAATGATTTATTAACAGTTTATGACATAGAAAGAGACAAGCCTTTTAAGGGAATTGTACCTTTTATAGGATTAGACGGGATAGAGGAAAACATAATAAATAAATTACAAGAAGAACCATTGGAAATAGATATGCTAGCCCGTCTGTTTGGGCTTTCAGTTTCAAAAGTGGGGATAGCTATTTCGCTTATGCAAGTTAAGGGCATTTTATTTGAAGAGGCCGGGAAATATTATGTTAGGGAATTCTATAATCTTTGATTTACAATCTGTGTAATCATGTTAATTAAGGTTTCGTCAGCATCAAATTTAGGATTAAAGACAATTGGAGTGGATGTAGAGGTTAATGTAGCAGATAGAGGGCTTCCGGCCTTTGAAATTGTAGGTTTACCCAGCAAGGCTGTTGATGAAAGCAAGCAGAGGGTAAAAACAGCTATTGTAAATTCAAATATTGAATTTCCCGCAAAAAGAATTATTGTTAATTTAGCTCCGGCGGATGTCCCCAAAGAAGGCTCTTTCTATGACCTTCCTATTGCCGTAGGTATTTTATCTTCAGTTATGGATTGCCGGTTGCCGGATGAGAGCTTGTTCTTTGGTGAGCTTTCTTTAGACGGAACATTACGCCACACTAAAGGGGCGTTACTCCTTGCCTTATTTGCCAGAGAAAAAGGAATAAAAAATATATTTGTTCCCAAAGCCTCGGCCAATGAAGCAGCTATCATTAAAGGAGTTAATATTTATCCCATAGAGAATTTAAACCAATTGCTGAGCTTTCTTTTAAATCAAATAGAGTTTAAGCCAGCCGAATATAGAGAAGCAAAAAGTTTTAAGAAAACCATACAGGCTGAATTCGATATGGATGAAATCATAGGCCAGGAGCAGGCGAAAAGGGCAATGGAAATAGCTGCTTCGGGAGGACATAATTTACTTATGACCGGTTCTCCCGGTGCAGGAAAAACTATGTTAGCCAGAGCTCTTCCGGGAATATTACCTTTACTGACTGAAGAAGAATCTTTAGAGGTAACCAAAATTTATTCAGCATCGGGCCGCATACCACCTGAAGGCTCTCTCATTAGAACACGTCCTTTTAGAGCGCCTCATCATATGACTTCTCAAGTTGGCCTTATCGGTGGAGGAAGCAGGCCTAAAGCCGGAGATGTGAGTTTAGCTCACAGAGGAGTATTGTTTTTAGATGAGTTCAGTGAGTTCCCCCGGTCGGTTATGGAGGCTTTGCGCCAGCCAATGGAAGACGGCCATCTTACCATATCAAGAAGTAGGGAAAGAGTGAATTATCCTGCGCGTTTTATGCTGATTGCCTCAGCCAATCCTTGCCCTTGCGGCTTTTTGTTTCATCCTAAAAAAACTTGCATTTGCACCCAAAGAGAGATAGAAAAATACAGAAAAAGAATATCCGGGCCAATTTTGGACCGTATTGATCTTCACGTAGAAGTTCCGGTAGTTGACCTAAAAGATTTATCAGGCGAGAAAATTCCATCTAAAAAGGGCTTAGAGTCTTCTTTCAGGATAAGAAAACGAGTTATAGCAGCAAGAAAGATACAAAAGATGCGCTTTAGAGACGATGATATTTATACTAATGCTGAAATGAAGAATTCACATATCAAAAGATACTGCCTTCTTTCTAAAGAGACTAGGCAGCTTCTTTTACAGGCCGGTATAAATTTTCAGTTGTCAGCACGTTCTTATTTTAAAATGATAAAAGTAGCCCGGACCATTGCTGATTTGGAAAATTCACAGGATATAGCCATTACTCATATGGCCGAAGCTTTACAATACAGGCCGCGGGTTAGAGTATTGGAATCGTGAAAACAGAGAATGTTAGGATGGGTAATTTAGGAGAGAATATTGCCAGGGAGTATCTTAAAAGTAAAGGGTACAATATTGTTGAGAGTAACCATCGAAATAAATATGCAGAAATTGATTTAATTGCTAGAGATAAGCAAAGAATCTTAATATTTATTGAAGTTAGAACTAAAACTAGTGAGCAACTTGTAAGCCCTGAAGAGTCTATAAATAAAAGGAAGATATGCCGGCTTGTAAGAAATGCCAAGGCTTATTTAGGAAAGATAAATTATAAAGGGTTAGCTAGAATAGATGCAGTTTGCATTGTTCTTTCAGAAGAAGGAATCTGCCGGCGGATTACCCATTATGAAAATATCAGCCAGGATTTTAAAAGTTGATTTACAAAATTAGGCTATTAAAAAATACTGGACTTTCACGGCTTAGTGCATACAATAGATTCACTCTAGAAAGGGTTGTCTAAGCAAATTGTTTTAAACCAGGAGGCGAAGAATGAATAAAAATGGCATTATTAATGAGGAAAAATTACCTATTGAAGTACAGAAAAAATTCAGCCCTTATCTTAAGACGATGTTCAATATTCATGGGGATAATTTGATTTCTGTATTTGTATATGGTTCTGCTGCAGGCGAAAATTATATTCCTAAGGTTTCTGATATTAATTCAGCTTTTGTATTTAAAGCTCTTAAGTTTTCAACATTTAAAAGTAGCCTAAATGTGATTTCTAAAGGAATTTTCAAAAAAATAGCTGCGCCTTTATTTTTGACCAAAGGCTATATTAGTTCTTCTTTAGATGTTTTCCCGATAGAATTTCTGGACATGAAGGAAAATCATATTCTTTTATATGGTGAGCATATCCTCTCCGGGTTGGAGATTAAAGGTGAACATATCCGTCTTTTCTGCGAACAGCAGATCAAAGGGAAATTAATCCGGATTCGTCAGGCCTATCTAGAGATAGGCCTTAAGAAAAAAGGCCTAGAGGCTTTATTAAAAGAATCTCTTAACTCCCTGATACCTATTTTCAGAAATTTGATTCGATTGAAAGGAAAACAACCTTCAGTTAACAAAACAGAAATTATCAAGCAACTTTGTCAGATGTTTGAGCTTGACGAGAATGTGTTTTTGCCTATTTATAAGGATTCTACCAATGATGAAAAGATAGCTAACCAGGAAGTAGTCGTTTTCTTGGAGAAGTATTTAATCCAGATTGAAAAATTGGCCGGCGTGGTCGATGAGTTATGATAAAGAATATGGGTAAAATTTCTAAATACGTTTTAGTTTTCGCTTGTCTTTCGGTACTGTTCTCTTCGGCAATCTTTGCAGGAGATGCGGTGCAGATTCCTTCCCGCGGCCAAGATTATGTAAATGACTTTGCGGGATTGCTAAATCATTCCGATAAGCTTACTATAGCTAAGTTTGCTGCTGGGTTAGAAAGAAAAACTACAGCGCAGATAGCCGTTGTAACTATTAAAACAACTAAACCCGAGACTATACAAGGGTTTTCCGTAAGACTTTTTGATCAATGGAAAATCGGACAAAAGAATAAAGACAATGGTGTATTGTTGTTAATGGCGGTCGATGACCGCAAAGCATGGATTACCACAGGTTATGGTCTGGAAGGGGCAATTCCGGATGTGATTGCCAATAAAATTGTTCAGAACGTAATGATTCCGTATTTTAAGCGCGGCCGATATTCCGAAGGTGTTACAAAAGGCGCGATTGCTGTTATTAGCCTTGTTGCCAAAGAATATGATGTCGAAATAACCGGACAGGAAACGCAGGTTTATCAGGCGGTGCATCGTAAGAAAAGTGCTTTAGAGATTATCTTTACCATATTGTTTTTTATTCTAATCATAGGTATGCGTTCCGGGTTTCTGGGGTATTTTCTGCTAGGTTCAATGATCGGGGGGCGCAGGCGAGGAGGTTATTGGCATGGGGCTGGCGTTGGCGGCTCTGGCGGAGGATTTAGCGGAGGCTTTGGTGGTTTTGGCGGCGGCATGACCGGCGGCGGCGGCGGTGGCGGCGGCTGGTAGCCTAGTAAGCTTTAAGCCGTAAGAAAGATAATTTAAGGTATCTGCTTATAGCATAAAGCTTATAGCTGGAAGGAAAGGTGTGAAAAATGAACGCATTCGACAAGTTCAGGGTTCATCCTGGGCAAGTTAAATTAAAGAGAGGAGTCGAAGGATGAAAAAAATTTGGATTATACTGGGAATTCTTTTAGCTTTAACTATTATACTCTTTAGCTGGTATAAAAATGGTTATAACCAGGCTATTGCCAAAGATGAAGAGGTGAAATCCGGCTGGGCACAAGTTGAAAATCAACTGCAAAGAAGAAATGACTTGATCCCCAATCTTGTGAATACTGTTAAAGGCTTTGCCTCTCACGAAAAAGAAATTTTTACAGAAGTAACCCGTTTAAGAAGCCAATGGGGAAAATCTGCTTCCATCGGAAGTAAAATAGAAAATGCCAATGCAATGGGTGGAGCGCTTTCACGACTTTTATTAGTTGCGGAAAATTACCCTCAATTAAAGTCGAATGAGAACTTTTTGGCGTTGCAGGCGCAGTTAGAAGGTACAGAGAATAGAATTGCTGTTGAGCGCATGCGTTATAATCGTGTGGTCAAAGATTTCAATCGGTTTCAACGTTTGTTCTTTGGCCGGTTTTTTGCCGCACAAGCGGGTGTTACTGAACCGGCAGTATATTTTGAAGCCGAAGAATCTGCTTCAAAAGTCCCGGTGATTAAGTTTAATTGAATTGTCTTACGTTACGAATCTTTTGTTAGTTAGTTTGAGCGACCGAGGACAAAATGCCCCCGTAGGCCCCGCAGGCCCCGCAGGGGAGAGGAAGTGCCGAGCTCTGTGAGCAAAGTTTCTATCCGGGGAGCCAGTTTTTTTATTTTTTAATTTAGTTGACAAATATAGGGAATTGGAGTATACCAACATATAGTAAATAAGGGAATAGCGTTCTTGGCCGTAAGGTGAAAGAGGATTTGCTTTGCGGTTTTTTTATCTCGGACGTTATTTGTTATGGTAAGGAGGTTTGGAATGCACACAGGAAAAATCAAAAAGTTAGTTCGCGAGAGAGGTTTTGGTTTTATAAGCGATACTGATGGCAGCGAAGTATTTTTCCACAAGAATAACCTTGTGGGTAGCGAGTTTGACGCTTTGAACGGAGACGAAGAAGTTGAGTTTGAAGTTGAAAAGTCTGCCAAAGGGCCAAGCGCTATTAACGTGAAAGTTGCAAGCAAAGAGTAAAGATTTGCCGGCTGAGGGAAATTAAGTCTTCTCTGCCGCTAGCTTTAATAAAAATATCCCCGCCTTTATAGGCGGGGTTTTTTTATTTATTCTTAAAGCCCGGCCTAAGTAAGTTTTTTGTATCTAGAAAGCCTATTATCATTGAATTTTTGCGGATAGGAGTTAAAATACTATTAATATGAAATATATTTTAGCTATAGACCAGGGAACAACCGGAAGCCGGGCCTTTGTTTTTGATAAGCAAGGTTGCATCGTATCCCGAGCCTACCAAGAGTTCACTCAGTATTTTCCTAAACCGGGCTGGGTAGAGCATAATCCCGATGAGATATGGCATTCAGTTAGCTTTGCGATTAAGAAAGCCCTTTCCCGAAAAAACATCAAACCTAAAGATATTGCCGCAATAGGTATAACCAATCAGCGCGAAACAACCATCCTTTGGGATAAAAAGACTTTTCGGCCTGTGCATAAGGCTATTGTATGGCAGTGCCGTCGCACTGCAAGTATATGTGATAGTTTGAAGAAAAGAGGGTATGCCCGCACTTTTCATAAAAAAACCGGCCTGATAATTGATGCCTATTTTTCAGGGACAAAGATTAAGTGGCTTTTGGATAATATAAAGGGATTGCGTCGCCGGGCCCAGGCCGGGCAGATTTGCTTTGGCACAGTGGATACCTGGTTGATAGCGAAGCTGACCGGCCAAAAAGTGCATGTAACTGACTACACAAATGCCTCACGCACCCTTATATTTAATATCAGAGATAAGAAATGGGATGATGAGCTGCTTAAGATTTTAAATATACCCCGGCAAATCTTACCGGAGGTAAAGTCGTCGAGTGCTATCTTCGGCGAGACAGCAAAAAACGTCTGTGGCCTTTTGGCCGGTACGCCCATAGCCGGTGTTGCCGGAGACCAACAAGCCGCCTTGTTTGGCCAAGGTTGTTTTTTGGCCGGAGAAATGAAGAATACCTATGGTACAGGGTGTTTTCTTTTACTGAATACAGGCCCAAGGTTTACTTTATCCAAAAAGGGTTTGTTGACTACGCTTTCCTGCGATAGGCAGGGTAATCCCAGCTATGCGCTTGAGGGCGCAGTCTTTATCGCGGGAGCAGCAGTGCAGTGGTTGAGGGATGAACTAAAATTAATCAAGACCGCAGCCGAGACTGCAAAATGGGCAGGAAAAGTTACCGATACTAATGGTGTGTATTTTGTTCCGGCTTTTGTAGGTTTGGGCGCACCCTATTGGGATTCCGGCGCGCGCGGTGAGATAACAGGTATTACCCGCGGGACAAGCCGGCCGCATATTATCCGCGCGATGTTGGAGGCTATTGCTTATCAGGTGAAAGATATAGTTAATGTTATGCAAAAAGAGACAGGATGTAAGTTAAATTCCTTGCGGGTTGACGGAGGAGCCTGTAGCAATGATTTTTTAATGCAATTTCAGGCCGATATATTGAAAGCAAAGATAATACGGCCGCAAATAACCGAGACAACCGTAAAAGGAGCAGCCATGCTGGCCGGCCTGGCCGTGGGATTCTGGAAGAGCGCAAGGGAACTCAAAAAGACACTTAAGGGAGAAAAAATATTTTTTCCGCAGATGAAAGATACAAAAAGGACAGAGCTTTATAAAGGTTGGTTGAAAGCAGTAAGGAAGGCAAAATCATCATAGCCGGGATGATAGCATGAAGCGCGATATAGAGCAGCTAAAGAAAAAGCATTTTGATATACTTGTTATAGGCGGGGGCATCAACGGTTGCGCGATTGCCCGCGATGCAGCCTTACGCGGAGCAAAGACAGCACTCATTGAAAAAGACGATTTCGCCAGCGGCGCAAGCGGAAATACGACAAAACTTATACATGGCGGAATACGTTATTTAGAGCAGGGTAATTTTAAACTTGTTTACGAGGCCCTCCATGAGCGGGCCATTCTTTTAAGGACAGTTCCCCATTTAGTCAGGCCTCTTGAGTTCATCATACCCGTATATAAACATGACCCACGAGGGCTATTAAAGATAAAGACCGGGGCCTTTATTTATGACCGGTTGGCCGGCAGCGATAATATCCACTGCCATCGTGCGCTCAAAAAAGATGAGGTAATTTCTCTTGAGAGAAATATTGATTCCGATAACTTAAAAGGCGCTATTTTATATTATGATGCCCAGGTGGACGATATACGCCTCTGTTTGGATAATGCCGTCTCTGCCTATAAGGCCGGTTGCTGTGTGGCCAATAAGCTGCAAGCTAAGGCCTTCATCAAGGATAAAGGAAGGATTTCCGGTGTAGAGGTTCGGGATAAGCTCACCCCAGAGAAATTTTTCATTAGGGCAAGTATTGTTGTCAATGCTACCGGTGCTTGGTCAAACCAGGTTATTAAAATGGATAAGCCAAATGCCGCCCCGATTACCAGGCCTACGAAAGGAGTGCATATTGTATACAGAAAATTGCCGCATCTACGGGCAATTATTCTATCAGCACATAAAGATAAAAGAATATTATTTATTATCCCTTGGCGGGACTCAACCATCATAGCAACTACGGATACGGATTATAACGGCTCTCTCGATGAGGCCTATGCCTCTGAGGATGATGTGGAGTATCTGCTCAAGGAAGCCCGCAGGATTTTTCCCGGCGAAAATATAGATAAAAAAGGTATAATAACTACCTATACCGGCCTGAGGCCTTTAGTAAATATCCAAGGTAAACCTACCTGGCAGGTGTCGCGGGAGCATTTGATTAAAAAATCTAACGCCGGGTTGATTTCTGTTGTGGGAGGTAAATATACGACCTACAGGCATCTAGCCGAAGAAGTGGTGGATGTTGCCCTCTCTAAATTAAAGGGAAGGAATTTTAAAAAATGCATCACGAAAACAACAGGGCCGTCTTGCCTCAGAGAAGAGAAATTAGATTTGCCTCAGTTGGTTAAGCAGGCCGTAAAAGAAGAAATGGCTAATACCCTTAACGATCTTTTAGTCCGTAGACTCAAGCTACCTTTTAAATTTCTGTTTGACCCCGGGCATCTTGAAGAATATGCTAGTATCATGGCAAATCTTTTAGGTTGGGCAAAATCACAAAAGGAGGCGGAAATAAATATGTATAAAGAAGAGGTCAGGAAGAATACGGCTTGGAGACAGTCTTGATCAGGGAGGTATGTTTAATTTTTCTAAGCATTCTATTTCTTAAAACCGTTAAGCCTATTAATTTTTTATTACTGTAAAAAATGAGAAAGAATCTGATTGTCGGCATATTAAAAGAAACTAAGCAATGGGAATACCGTGCGCCATTGGTACCAAGTGATGTAAGGTGGCTGGTTAAACTAGGCGTTGGCGTAGAAGTAGAGAGTAGCCCCGAGAGGATTTTTAGAGACCAAGAATATAAAAAAAGCGGTGCCAGGATTGTTAATAAGATTCAAAAAGCTTCATTTTTAGTGGGTATCAAAGAACCGCAGGTAGCTGATTTATGCCCGGATACAATATACATGATATTTTCGCATACGATTAAAGGGCAATTTAAAAATATGCCGCTTCTTAAGGCCTGTTTAAAGAAAAAGATTGTATTGATTGATTATGAGAAAATTGTTGATTCGCGCGGCAAGCGGCTTGTTTATTTTGGCAGGTTCGCAGGTATTTGCGGTGCAATCGATAGTTTACACTATCTGGGTAAAAAATTAGAATACAGAGGCTTCAATAATCCCTTTTCAATAATCCAACCCGCCCATAAGTATATTTCCTTGAAAGCAGCCAAAAAGGACCTAGAGCTAGTTAGGCAGAAAATACGGCAGCAGGGGTTCAGAGAGGAATTATCTCCCTTTCTCATTGGTGTTACCGGCCATGGAAGTGTTTCCCGGGGAGTGCAGGAAGTTCTTGAGCTGTTAAATCCTATAGAAATTCACCCCAAAGATATACTACGGTTCATTCACCATCAAAGAAAAAAGTATCATAGATTGTATAAAATTGTTTTTTTTAGGGAAGAAAAACTTCGCGCTAAAAATGGTAAAGGATTTTATTTTGAAGAATATCTTAACAATCCCGGGCAATTCGAATCTAATCTTGATAAGTATGTTCCTTATCTCAATATGCTTATACATACCAGTTACTGGGACAAAAGATTCCCGCGGATGGTAACTAAAAAGATGATACACAATCTGGCCAAAAAGAAGGTTTTCCGGTTAGAGTTTATCGGTGATTTATCTTGTGATATTAATGGTTCGATTGAACTGACCTATAGGGCGACAACTCCTGAGGCCCCGACATTTACCTACATTCCTCAAAAGAAAAAGTTTGTTGATGGGTATAATTCTTCAGGCGTTACAGTTTTAGCTGTGGATAACCTTCCGGCCCAATTGCCCAGAGATTCTTCCACCGAATTTAGCGGCTTTATTCGAGAATATGTTTACCAAATTGCGACCCAGGGCGTAAAAGATATCACTCAGCATATGGCGCTGCCAAGGGAAATCCGGAGAGCCGTTATCACCGAAGCCGGTAGGCTAACCAGGGATTTTAGCTATTTAAAAGATATATTTACCTCAGGAGAAAGTCAAGAGTAACGGATAAAATTTCTTTATTCTTATTGGGGGTATTGTTGTTCTAAGTCTTTAATTTTGGCTTAAATTATAAAAACTCAAAGCAGATAATTCCTTGACAGTTTTCCTATTAATAGGTATAGTAATTATAACAATTGGAAAACGTCCTGTGTTTGAATGGGGGAACCTGGACTATAAATACCCCTAAAGGGGTAACTCCGATGTTAAAAAATCTTGCAGATTTTACATCGGCCCTGTGGGTAGTTTCTTTCAGAAACTAAGTTAAGTAAAACCTTCGCAAAAATAAGCGAAGGTTTTTTTATTTTAAGCACAGTAAACCCCGTTAGCCCCATTAGAAAAAAGTTTTCTAACGGGGTCGACGGTGGCTTTACAAGGTATTCCACCACCGACTTCGTCGGTGGCTTTCTCTAACGGGGGTAAAGGTATCAAGAAGATATTTTGGTTTTTATCAATACTTTAGGACTTAGAATGAGGAATAGTGATAAAAAGTACAAGAAAGGTATAAATAATTGGCCGAAGGACGAAAGACCAAGAGAGAAATTGTTAAGATATGGAGAGCATACTCTAAGCAATTCAGAGTTATTGGCGATTCTGTTAAGGAGCGGTGTCAAGGGTTATAGCGCTCTTGATTTAGGGCGGGAAATAATGTTAAGATTTAAAGGTTTTCGTAAGTTAGCGCATATTGATTTGTTAGAGTGGAAAGATATCAAGGGTTTAGGTGCTGCTAAAATTTCCCAGATAAAAGCTGCGGTTGAGATAGGAAGAAGATTTCGAGAAGAAGATGTTAAAGAGAATAAGCCTAAGATAAAATCCTCGCAAGATGCAGCAGAAATATTTTTGCCCAGAATGCGTGATTTAAAGAAAGAGATTTTTAAAATATTGCTTCTTGATTCTAAGAATAGAGCTATTGATTGTATAGAAATAATAGAAGGAACGGTCAACCAAGCACAGCCTGTAATTAGAGAAATTTTTCAAAAGTGCCTGCAATATTTTGCTACATCCATAATTTGCATCCATAATCATCCTTCCGGCGATCCTTCTCCGAGTAAGGAAGATAAGGATTTTACCAGAGAGTTATCGCAAGCCGGTAAAGTATTACAAGTACCTATTTTAGACCATATAATTATTGGCAATAACAGATATTATAGTTTTGCTGATAGGGGAAATATTCTTATCTAGACATAGGAAAGAAAGGCAAGAAGCAATTAGGCTGCGAAAATCTAGGGCATATTTAATAGCTCTGAGAGAGTGATATTGAAGGCCTTAGCTATCTTTTCCAG